>CACVAQ010000499.1 GCA_902727865.1 uncultured Aureispira sp.
CATAGCTGTTAAAAGCTAGCCTATGGTTTCAACTCCACACGATTTGTCAAAGAACCATTGTTTTTAAGGTTGGAGTGTATTCTTTGGCTAGAAAACGCTGTCAAGGAATCCTTTTTTTAGCACTATTTGTTGCCAATAGGATTTAGGATCGCATCAATTCTTGCCAAAATATCTTCTAAGTGAACGATAGAAAGCGTATTGCTTTGTTTGCTCTTGTTATTTTGAATCTCTTTTTCTAAACGCTTTAGCATACTTCGTGCAATTGCTTTTACATCCGACTGATCTTTTGGGTTTTTCATTAATTCGGACATCTTTTCGATGTAAGCCCGCTGCAAATTACGACGATAAACATCAATAGCAGCGCCACTGTTCAACTCGCCCCAAATACCAGCTTTTACGCTCATAAATAAGTCCATTAAAGAATAGGCACGAAGGCCTTCGGTTGCTTCGGCTTCTGCCAGTCTGCCCAATCGACTGCCTTCAAATAAATTATTAAGCGTTCGTTTTTGCATGCCCAACAAACGATTGACAATACCTGTTGCCTCAATACGATCCAAAATAGCAGGATCAATCAACCATTTTGGGGTTTGGAACAATTCTCTGTTCAAGAAAATCATTGCCATTTGTTGTTTGATTTTAGGAACGTGTGAGAATATAGTTCCTTCTTGATCGTAGGTTTTGGTATATTGATACACGCCGCCAACATTAGAGGCAACATGCCCCATATAACGATTGAGTTGCCCGAAAATTTGACTATACAACTCTCTTAAATCGCTGTAATCTTTTCCATCTTCTGCCGACCATTCAATTAATTTAGGCAAAATTCGTTTTAAATTAGCCAAGCCCAAGGTACTTGCTTTGACAGCATCGTCGCCTAAATCTTCTGTTTGAGAAGAAGGGTCAATGATCCGCCATTGCTGCGCTCCAAAGCGGAAAGCAGGGTCGGCCGCTTTTTCTTTAATCCATTGGTTGAGTACCTTGCGTTCGTCGGCTGCGTTTTGGGCACTAGGAATCGGCTTATAACCATAAGCGATCGACCAAATATCGTATTCTCCAATTTTTGCGCCTAAGTTTTTGACTCCATCACCAGGTTGTGCCACATAATTAAAACGAGCATAATCCATGATCGAAGGTGCGGTTCCATGTGTTGCGGTAAAGGTGGGCGAACGCAAAGAATCAACAGGATAAGCGACACTAGAACCCATATTATGCGGTAAACCTAGCGTGTGTCCGACTTCGTGCGCTGCAACAAACCGAATCAATTCTCCCATAACCGCATCGTCAAACTGAACACTTCTTGCCGCAGGATTGATGGCAGCCGTTTGAATCAAATACCAGTTTCTGAGTAAATTCATCACATTGTGATACCACAAGATATCGGACTCTAAAATTTCTCCCGTACGAGGATCGTGTACGTGTGGTCCTTGTGCATTTGGAATGTCTGTTGTAATGTATCGAATCACCGAATAACGGACGTCTTCAGGACTCCAATCTGGATCTTCTTCTTTGCTTGGTGGGTCTTTAGCGATAATCGCATTTTTAAAACCAGCGGCCTCAAATGCTTTTTGCCAATCGTTGACACCTTGCTTGAGATAAGGACGCCATTTTTCAGGTGTTCCAGGATCGAGATAATAGACAATTTGTTTTTTTGGCTCTACGAGTTCTCCTCGTTTAAAAGCGGCCATGTCTTTAGGTTCCAAGCGCCATTTGGTAATGAAGCGCTGTGTCGCTGCTTTTTGTTCTTCTGAGCTATAATTGGTTTGTTGAATAGAAAAATAGCCTACACGTCCGTCATAAAGCCTTGGTTTCATTAAGGTTTTTGGTAATAAAATGAACGATTGATTCATTTCGACCGAAAGGGTTTGTGTCAAGAAGTTATCTGGTAATTTTTTGCCTCGGTAGGTTAATATATGCCGTATTTCGGTGTTGCTTGGGAAACTTTTGGTACTTGAAATTAAACTGCGTTTACTATCGACGCCTCCAATGGCAAATGTCTTGCGTTGGCGGTCATTTAAGGCGCCAATTAAAGCAATATCCGTCGTAAAAAAAGCATTGACTTCAAAGACAAGCCCTGACATTTTATTGGCAGAACTATCTTTGTTATAAGCCAGAATGGGAAAGCTATGAATAATTGGCTCAAAGTTATTGTTTTTTAAGGATTTATAGATCGGTTCTTTTTCATCGGCAACACTGTGGTAAGAAACCGAACGCATTAGAATTTTATCGTCTACTTTTTGAAAACGAATTACTTGTTGAGGGCGAGATTTCATACCAGCACCACCAAAACTTAGATTTTTTACGTAACCAGAAATACGGCTGACGACCATGATTTCTTTTTCTAACAAATCCATTGGAAGTTCAAAGTAATACTTCTCCTCTACCTTATGCGTTGTAATCAAGCCTTTTTGAGTCACTGCCTTTTTGGTAATAACTTGTTTGTAAGGCTTGGGTGCTCCTTTTTTGGGAGCTGCTTTTTTCTTAGTGGCGGGCGTTTCTGTTTTTTTTGATTCTTGTTTTTTTTGATTCTTTTTTTTCTGTGCCTGACTATTGATCGGGTTTAGAAATAAAGTAAAGCAAAGTAGTAAGCAGAGCGATAGGTAGCCTTTCATATGTACTCAAATTTTGGGAGTTATTTAAAATCACCTTAAAGCTAGCCAATTTATGAGGAATCGTATGCAAGACAGCATTCAAAGATGCTTAGAAAATTTATTTTTATACCAATAGTTTTGAATGATCTATAAACGAGGATTTTGTAAGGGAAGTTAATCTCAATTACAGGATTTACAAGGAATTTATTGGACAAAAATAAACACCTATTCTTAGGAAGGGAAATTAAATAAGATGAACAAAATTTGAAGCTAGATGTTTGTTCCACGATTTACTTACCCATTTAAACCCAATCAACCGCTTGTTGTTCAAGAAAGGGCTCTATCGTTTCCTTTTTCGTTTCGCTCGTTTATTCTTATCATAATAAGTGGGGGGCTGCTTTCGAATGAATCGAACGAATTGCTGCATGTCTTCGTTTGCCAATATTTTTTCTATGGTATTAAAATTCCTAGCGAGTTCTTTTTCGCTAAAAAGCGAGTGAATTTTACTGTGACAAACTTGGTGTAAAAGCACCGTTGGAGTTCCTGCGCCTCCTTTGCAAATGGGAAGGAGGTGATGCAAACTGGCGGGTTGTGCAATTTCTCTGGAACAAATGGGACATGTTTTTTCTGCTTCCATGTGATTAGATTAGGGGGGATTATTATCCTAATAAAGGGATCAACTTATTTACGTAACTGGTCGAGCAATCCAAAAGGTTCCTAAAGCCCTTAAAAAAACTAAGAATTACAAGTTTATTTCAACTCGTAATTCTTAGTTCAGCTTATAAAATTATGGCGCTAAAAACCAGAATCATCCACCGCATCTAAGTAAGCTTGAATAGGTTTGACTACCTCCGCCAAACAACCATCTTCAAAAGGCGATTTTAAATTGGCCAATTTGACTAAATCCAAGAAAGATTTAGAGCCCCCTTCTTGACACAAGGTAATGTAATCTTTCCAAGAATTTTCTTTGTCGTCCACACTACGTTGCCAAAATTGGAAGGCACAAACCTGCGCCAACACATAGTCAATGTAATAAAATGGCATTCCAAAAACATGGCTTTGACGTTGCCAAAAACGCCCTGCTTCTAAATGTTTGTTGCCCGCATAATTTCTAGTAGGAAGGTATTTTTTCTCCAAATCGGTCCAAACGGCATTGCGTTCCGCTGCTGTCATGGTCGGATTCTCGTAGATGATGTGCTGAAATTCGTCAATAGCCACTCCATAAGGCAAGAACAAAATAGAACTCGCCAAATGAGAGAATTTAAACTTCTCGGTATCTTCTTTAAAGAACAAATCCATCCAAGGCCAAGTGAAAAATTCCATGCTCATCGAGTGAATTTCACAAGCTTCGTAAGTCGGCCAAAGATAATCGTACAATTTGCCGCTATTGCTCGTGGAGTAAGCTTGAAAAGCATGCCCGGCTTCATGAGTTAAAACCGTGACATCGTGGCTAGTTCCATTAAAGTTAGAAAAAATAAAAGGCGACTTAAATTTGTTTAAAAAAGTACAATAGCCCCCTGTTTGTTTGCCATCTTTAGCCGCCAAGTCCATGAGTTTGTTGTCGCTCATAAGCCGAAAAAATTCATCCGTTTCATTGGACAGTTCGGCATACATGCTGCGAGCCTGCTCTTCCATCCATTTGGGATCGCCCTTAGGCGTTGGATTACCAGAAGGAAAGCTAAAGCCTTCGTCGTAGTAATTTAGAGCGTCTAAACCTAGCCGTTTGGCTTGTTTTTCTAATAATTGAGTGGCAATCGGAACAATGTGTTCCTGAACTTGCTTGCGAAAGTTCGCGACCATTTCAGCATTATAATCCGAACGCAGCATTCGAGCATAGCCTAATTCTACATAATTTTTATAGCCTAGTTCTGTCGCCATCTTGTGCCGCAATTGTATCATATTATCATAAATAGACTCAATGTCGTCCGATTTTTCGGCATAAAAGGCCCATTTGGCTTCCGAAGCACGTTTTCTCGTGTCTCTGTCTTTTGATAATTCAAGCGGGTTGATCGAAGATAAGTTGTATTCCTTCCCTTCAAACTGGATAACAGCCTGCGCTTTGATCTTTCTATATTGAGAATCTAATTTATTTTCTTCTTTTAAATCTTCTACGATGGCTGGTTCAAAAGATTTTAGCCGTAAGGCAGAAATTGTAAATAATTGTGGCCCAAATTCTGCTTCCAACTCCTTGCGAAAGGAAGAAGCCAGGAGGGCTCTAAAATAATTATTGGTATGCTCGTTTAGCTCAGGATAACTGTTGTCAAAAAAATCATTTTCCCCTTCGTAAAAACGATCAGTTGTATCAATCGAGTGACGCACGGTCGCTAGCGAATACATAGAATCAAAATCGCTTCTCAAAGTATTGATCGCTAAAATGGCTTCTTTTTGAGCTTCAAAAGTTTTGGCCTGATTAAAAGCCTGTAACTCTTCTATAAATGAATTTTTGAAAGTTTCAACACTAGGGCGTTCGTAGGTGAAGTCGCTAAATTTCATGGTTAGTATAAGATTAAAATGTAAGAGCGTAATAATACTTCGTGGTAAAATAAATCATCGTATTATGTACCTAACATTGGTGGATAAACAAAAAGAGAAGAAAGTCCTTTCGAACATTTCTTCTCTTTCAAAGTTAAGTTTTTTATACAAACAAAAAGAATAAAAAAAGGCTTTTAAAATGTATTTTTGTTTTATATAATAAATTTGAAAGTAACTTATTTGCTTGATTTTTTAAATTGTTCAACCCCACATTTAAGGAAATCGAGGTACTCTTTTTCATTGGGGGTATAGCCAACGGGTGTGTTCATGACTTGCTCTTCGGTATTCACCAAAACGTAGTAAGGTTGCGATTGAATGACAAAGTTGACCGCCTGAAATTCCGCCCATTTGTTCCCCACATTCCGCAATTTTTTGCCAGAAGGAGTCACTAAGGTTTTTTCTAATTTTTCGCTATCATCGACATACAAAGAAACCAAGACATATTCATTGCGAATCAGATCGTTGACTTCTTTTTTCGTCCAAATATTGTCTTCCATTCGACGACAGTTAACACATCCATGCCCTGTAAAGTCAATCAACAAAGGCTTGTTTACTTTTTTAGCATAGGCTAATGCTTCGTAATAATCGTGAAAACATTGGTCTAATGTAGCAGGGCAATCGCAGGGTTTGATATAAGAATAACAAACAGCAGGCGCCAAACCACTCAATAAAGAAGGGGTCACAAAGGTTCCTTTAGCATTGGTCGTGAAACCTGAGAAAATGTAAATGGTCAATGCAGCCGTAAGGACGGCAAAGCCTTTTCTTGGAGTAGATATTTTTGCATTAGGGTTATCGTGTGGAAACTTGATCAGCCCAAATAAGTAGATTGCCATTAAAGCAAATATAATTCCCCACAAACCAACAAACAGCTCATAAGGCAAAATGCCCCAATGCTCTGTCAAATCTGCTGTAGATAAGAATTTTAGACCTAAAGCTAATTCTAAGAAGCCTAAAACAACTTTCATTGTCGTCATCCAACTACCTGAATTTGGCAAAGATTGTAACCAGCTCGGAAAGGCAGCAAAAAGCGTAAAGGGCAAGGCTAGCGCAACAGAAAAGCCTAGCATACCAATGGCTGGAGCAAAAAAGCCTTCTTTGACAGCTTCGACTAATAAGGTTCCTATAATAGGCCCTGTACAAGAGAAGGAAACCAAACAAATAGAAAAGGCTCCAAAGAAAGATCCAACAAGCCCACCTTTCATAGATGCTTGATCGGCTTTATTTGCCCAAGAAGTGGGGAGGCTAATATCAAAGTAGCCAAAGAAAGAAAAGGCAAATACCGTAAATAAAGCAAAGAAGGTTAGATTCATGAACCAATGCGTCGACAATCGGTTGAGCGCATCTGCCCCAAAAAGCATGGTCACCAATAAACCTAAGGCAACATAGATGACAATAATAGAGGTTCCAAAAATTAAGGCATTGTTGATACTTGCACGTTTACTTTTTTTCTTACCTTTTGAGAACAAGGCAACCGTCATTGGAATCATTGGAAAGACACAAGGCGTTAGTAAAGCAACCAAACCACCTGCAAATCCAAGTAAAAATATCGTTAACCAACCCATACTAGCCACATTGGACGTACTGTTAAGTGCCTCTCCTGTTTCTCCACTACAGTTGCCAATAGGACTTAAGTTTGTTTCTATTAAAGATGGATTTGCTGGATTATAAATACCATCTTTAGCATAAGGATCAAAATTACTACCTGCTGTAAGCGTTGTCGGAGGCGTTTCAGTTGCTCCAGTAAAACTATACTTAAATTCTACATCGGTAGGAGGCATACATTTACTAGCATCACAAGTCATGTAATTTAAATAGCCCTTGATAGGAACATTAGGGTCTTTTACTTTGAGGCGTTGCGTGATGGTAAAATCATGCTTGTATTTGGTCAATTGCATTTGAAAGACATCATCCATCATTTGCAATTTGTAGGCTGGTTCGCTGACCGTTTCTACATTAGAAAGTTCTTCTATGACAGCATCTCCTTCAAAGTTGATGTTGGTCGCAACAGGACCTTCGTCACTTTCTAAGACTTGAGAATAAACATACCAGCCTTCGCTAATACTAGCTTTTGCAACTAAATCGACCTCCGTTTCGGAGACTTTGTTAAATTCAATGACCCAAGTTACGGGAGTATCCGTATCAGCGCTTGGGCTTGGAATTGGTTCTTCTATTTCTGGACTAGCAGGCAGCTCGTCTACCACAGCAGGTTGTGGGTCTGGTTCAGTCGTCGCTATATTTTTTACGGGTTCTTCTGTCTTTGTTGGTGTGGTTGCTGCGATTAATGTGGCAGGAACAAACTCAAATTCTACATCGGTGGGAGGTCTACACTGACTGGCATCACAAGACATATAGGTCAAGTAGCCTGTAACAGGTTTGTTGAGGTCTTTGACCGTGATTTTTTGTTTGATTGTCAATTCCTTTTTGTATTTGGTGACCTCCATTTTGAAAATATCATCGTAGCCAGACACTTTATAAGAAGGTTTACCCGCTTTTTCAGTAGCCTTTCCTTTTTTTGTCTCATTATTAGACTCAAAATTGATTGATGTAGGAACAGGACCATCGTCGCTTGCTAAAAATTGAGAATAGGTGTACCAGCCCTCTTGAATTTTAGCTTTAAAAGTTATTTCAAATTCATTGCCACCAATGGATTGGGCTTCCCAGGTATACTCAACAGGCGGGCCTTGTGCCTGTAGGCAAACAGCGGTAAGGCAAAGGAATAAAAGCGTGGAGATAAAGTGTCTCATATAATAGTTATTATAAAGTAACAAAATGAAGGAATTTTAAATTGGTATAAAACAAAAATAGCAAAAAATGCCAAGGCACGGCTTCTTTTGAAGATGAATTAAGAGCTCCTTGCTAGAAAGCTTTATAAATATATGAAGATATTTCAATATTTGCCTATACGTTTTAAGTGCAACCGATCTTTAACGTTTTTTTAAGATCAAAAGCAGTTGTTTTAACGAACTAGGGCAAAAAAAAGGGATAAAGCGAGCGGCTTTATCCTTTTTAATGTTGCTTTGATTGGGCAAGCTTATTTTAACGTAATTTCAAAAGGTACGTCACTAGGAGGGAGACATTGATTATCGTTACAGGACATAAACGTAATGTAGCCTTTGAATTTTTCCAATTTTTTCGCTTTTACTTTTTGTGTAATCACTAACTGCTTTTTGTATTTGGTGATGTTCATACCAAACATGTCATCAAAGCCAGCTATTTTAGTGCCTTCTTCTGTGGCTTTTCCTTCTAATACAATTCCTTCATTTTCTTCTAGTACAATTTGGGTAGGAACAGGTCCATCGTCACTTTCTAAGTATTGAGAATAAATATACCAACCATTAGAGACGGTTGCTTTCATGACAACGGTGTATTCGTTTGGAGCTGTTTTTTTGCTTTCAAATGTCCAAGAAACAACGTTGTTTGTTTGTGCAAAACTTAAGGTCGTAAAAGTTACAAATAGAATCGAGAAAAGGTATTTCATAATTGATTATTTATGTTATTACACATTACTTCGTGGAAAACCCAAAGGCTCAGCGTAGCTAATCCCACGAAGTATTAAATACAGATAAGTACAGAATATGTTTTCAGACCCAAAATATTGTGCCAAGTTAGCTAAGAGAAGAGCCAAAATTTCTTATTGAAAAAAGAAATTTTGGTATTGAATTCCTATACAAAGCATAAAAAGCAGGAAATGAATGGCTTCTGAAGCCGCTAAACTTTTGTAAGATTGTAACGTGATACTCAACAAAATACTCAATGGAATGATAAAAATGACAAAATGGTAAGCGTACAAATCTGCCTGAAACAAAAAACTTAGTAAAGCCGTAAAGGGCATTAATAAAACAACATTGATGTATTTTTTTTCCCTTGCAGTGGTCTTAAAATATAAGCCTTGTAAGTTTCCAATCGCTAATAAAAGGGGCAAAATGAAAATCCCTAGTAATATATACAAAACAGCATTTGTATCGTAATGGACAATCATAGTAGCGTAATGAAAGAGTAGTTCTTGGTCAAGCCATTGGTCTAAATTATTATTTAAAAAATGATAGGTTCCAAGTAGAAAAAAAGGAATGAAAAAACCTGCTAGAAGCAAAATGAACTCTTGGAAATCAAAGGAACGAACAATAAATAATCCAATTATAATCCAAAAAAAGTAGCAAGAAAATCCATTGTAAAACAGCGTTGCTACGGCTGCTGAAAATCCAATGTTAAAGATTGTGCCTAAGGAAACTCGTTTTTCATAACTACTACACATGCTGTACAAAGACCACAACAAAAAGGTATTGGCTAACATGGGAGGAGAACAACTGTCTATACTCGAATAACTAAAGTGTAATAGAATAAAAAGAACGGCTGTAATGTAAGAATAGTGCTTCGTCAGTTTAAAATTATTGACAATAGCGTTGGCGGTAAATGCTTGTGCCAACAACAAGATGCTGAACATTATCTTATTATTGATCGGATGGCTGATCCAGTGCATGGTCCATGCTCCTAAGGTACTGGGGAGTTCTTCAAAAGAAGATAGGTCGTTAGGGTAGAACCAAATATTTGCTCCAAAAAGAAGGAAATAGAGGAGTACAAATACGATGGTGAAAATTTGATTGTCTCGAAAAAGTTGTAGCACGTAGGTATTTTTTGTAGAAATGAAATACTTGTAAGTTCCAAAAATACAATGCCTTGAGGAGAAGTTATAAAAAACAGGTTTAATTTATTTGATTATCCTAAATTAGTTCTAATAATTGATCTTTAGCAGACGTAGTTTTTTATCTCTTTCTGACAAGGCAATGACTTCTGAGGCGGAGACTTGAATACTATTGATGAGTTGTGGTAAAATCCCATTTTTGGGCAATTGATGTGCGACCACATTCCTTTGAACGTTGCCGTTGCTATGGATGACATATTCAAAAATACTCGTGTCCCAGGAGATGTCGTTATTATACAAAAAACGAATACTGGAATTTGTCTTTACAGCAAAAAAGGAAGAATAGCGAGCATTATCATTTTCAGAACTTTGGCTTTTAAACAAAACATCCTTCCAATAGACTTTACCCGAAGGGTGTATCGACGCAATTAAGATGTTTTCATAAAGATAATCTGCTTGTTTCTTTTTGCGCTCTTCGTCATAAAACGCCATCGAAGATTCATACATAAACCGCTGCTCTGCGACTAATAGGGCCCCGCCATCTTTGCGCAAAACAAGCTGACAAATGGCAATTTTTTCGATGCCATGAATCTTCTTTGATTTCTTGCCCGTAAGGCTTCGCATAAAGCTTTCTTCTAATTCGGAGGTTTGTATGGTTGGAATTTTAGACAAATTGGTCTTGAAATAAAAAATACCATTCACGGCTCCTTTTTGTACCGAATACAGCCCCGATGCAACAAGTTGTTGATTGATTTCATCGTATTGGACTGTCATGTCGTGCGAAAGGTGATTTTTGAACGGAATCGTGTAACTGGTTTGAGTGTTGTCCGTACTTATTTTTAAAATCGAGAACTGATGTTCTTGCCCTTTTTGACGGTTGTTGTTTTCATTAAATAACATAAATGTTTCCCCTGCATTATTGACCAACAGTTGTTCAAACTCTTTTCGTTTGTTAAATTCAGGAAATTTAAAGTTGCTATTCCAAATCATTTTTTTGTTGGAAATATCAAAATTCATAATGTCCATATTCCCATGATAACCATGCGCCTGAATTAATAAAAATTGCTTATTTTTGGAATGTAGGACATGCTGGCGCTGCAAACTTAATGGAGTATCAAAAGAACCTAAACTAAAATCATCTATTTCTTCGGCTTCCTTGTTAAACTCTTTTCCTCGAATAACTGTTTTTCCTTTTTTATGGAAATAATACAAGATTGAAAAGCTTTCTTCTTGGGAGATAATTTTAAAGGGTATAATGCCTTTTTTACTAAACTGAATTGTTTTGACCCAATTTTGTTTTAAATCATTCGTTGTAAAGCTTTGTATAAAAAACTTGGTTTCTGACTTTCGATACAACAAAAAGTGCTCTTTGTAGCGACCAATTAGTTCGTAATCTACTTCGTTGGCAACATCGACTGGTTCTGAAATTTGTACTTGCTGCGCTACACTCGAACTGAAATTCAAAAAAATTAAACTGGTGATAAAAAAAAGAACCATAGGTTTTTTCATAAGCTACGTGTTTCGGTACTTCGTGGAGTGTTTCGTTTTTAATGAAAAATATAAAAATTGACCATTTCCTCCAAGTAAATTGGGAATCATAGATTTGTGTTAGCTAGATTACTAGCCTATTTTTTGAGTTAAGGAGCGGTGTTTCTTTATGGCTCCTTTTTTAGGAGTGTTGGTCTAAGAACCATTATTTTTTTGCCCAAAAATGTAAGTTAAATCCGCTGATTAAGGTGGTGTCCTCTAGTAGTCAAACGTTATTATAGACAAGAATGTTTGATAAGCTAATTAAGCATGCAAAAAACAGAGAAATTCAGAAATAAATTTTTGTGTAAAAAACGGCAAGCGCAATAAAAAATCGATGCTTACGTATAGGGTACGTGTATCAAATTGCGAACCAAGATTAGACGCTTGGTAGGATTACCTAATTTGTATTTTGTACGTTTTATTGCGAAAATCAAAAAATCCATAAACCATTATTATATATAGGTACTATGAAATTTGTACATTTGTTTCAAAACAGACCAACAAAACGCTGTAGAGGAGTAATAAATCTAAGAAAAAACTTATTAAAGCAAATTCATTTGAATGAATACTTTGTACAAAATGCTCTTTTGAGCCCCCTTTAAATTTTGTACTAGAATGACCCCTGAGATTCAATAATCTGCTAAAAACAAGAAGAGTGAAGTAGTTCGTATCAGAAATGAGTTCATTTAAGCCGAACTACTTAAAATAAAATTGAATGTATGATGACAAGAAAAGTAATAATAGCGGTTAGTTTATTAATTTGTTGGATGTTCCTTTATAGCTGTGGACAAACGGCCGAAAAACCAAATGCACTAGAACCTGAGTATGGTAAGTTGACGGGAATACCTGCGATAGATGCTCTAACAAAAGATATTAAAGCGAATCCAGATAATATGACCTTGCGGGTGGCTCGTTGCGAAGCTTATTCGAGAGAAGGGATGTTGAACGAAGCAGAAGTAGAAGCTCGTTTGATTTATGAAAAGGATCAAACCAATTGGAAAGCAGCTCGATTGTTGGCGTGGACGTACTTGGAGAATAATAAATCAAAGCCAGCCATTAAGGTATTGGAGCAGGCACTAGAAATTCATACGGATACAATTATGTTGTTGTTGGTACATTCTGAAATGAATTTATTGGTCAAACATTATGACAAGGCTTTGATTTCATCTGAAAAGGTGCTAAAACTATCGCCTCTAAATGTAGAAGGCTTGTTTATGCGTGGACAAGTGTTGAAGTATATGGGCGATACACTGAATGCCATTGGTAATTTTCAGACGGCGGTAGAACAGGATGCGGACCACATTGACGCTTATATGCAATTGGGGAATATTTTTTCTGCCCAAAAAGAAAAGATTGCCGTTCAATATTATGATAATGCCTTGAGAATTGACTCCACGTCTTACGAGGCTTTGAAAGGTAAAGCGGCTTTTTATCATCAGAATTATACAAAAGAGAATGGTTATTTAGAAAAAACCAAGGAGGCTTATGAGCAATTGATTTATCATCATCCACAAGAAGCAAATGGGAGTTATGATTATGGTTTGTTTTTTATGGAAGAAGAAGACTATGAGCAAGCCGCTCATTTTATGGGAATTGCCACCCAATATGACCCTACTTTTGGCGATGCTTATTATTACGAAGGTTTAGCTTTAGAAAAGTTGGGGCAAATAGAAGCCGCAGTGCTAGCGTATAAAAATGCGGTGAGTAATCAAAATCGTTTTGGAAGAGGCGAAGCAGCCTTGAAGCGACTGGGCAAATAATCGAGTTTCAGTCTTATCTTTTTTACATACTTTATTTATCATTCCTTTGATCGCCCTTCTGATGGCGGTAAGAATCAACCTACTTAGCTTACTAAGAACTTGAATGGAGTTTAGTAAGCTTGCTGTAGTGCTTACCGCTGAGTTTTTTATGATTTCTTTTAGAATAGTATTAAAATTTAGGGTTAAAAGGAAGTCGTAAAAAAATCAAGAAATGAGGCTAAACTTCTTACTTATAATTCGAATCAAGGGCTAAAACAGAACTAAAATGTACATTTAAGGCAAGATTACTTTATTTTAGAAGCCTATTTTCTAAATTTTTAATG
>CACVAQ010000500.1 GCA_902727865.1 uncultured Aureispira sp.
GTAGCTAATTCTGTCGTAATCGTTTAAACCACTTTTTTTATTAGACGGTATGCCTCCTAAGTTTTCTTTAGTTCTTTTTATAATAAACAAATACGACGTTCTACTTAAAAGGTATAGCCCAATTCATAGCTGTTAAAAGTTAGCCTAGGGTTTCAACTCCACACGAGTTCTCAAAAAACCAAAGTAAAAAAAAACAGATTTAGTAGAATCGTACGAAACAATTAGGCTTAAATTAATTTATATTCTAGTATTATTATCCGTATATTAGTTCTTAATACTCTATTTATTAGCTGTGCTGCTACTGCGTGATTTTTAGTACACTGCCAAAAAATGGCACATCTTACTGATAATCAAAGCAAAGCACTCGTATATTAAACTAGTACGACTTTTCAACGGAGTAATGAGTTACTTAAAACTAAAACAATTTTATAGGCTATAAAACAAATACGAATTAAAGGTAACAATTTTAGTATTTTTTACATAGAACTATATGTAAGTAGTCTATCTTAAAACCACAAAAATAATATTATGAAACAATTTACAAATGTATTCCTATTTGGTTTAGCCCTCATTATTCTGGCTACTTCCTGTGGGTCTGATACCAACGATAAAAAAGAATTTACCATCAACAACCCTACGACCTCAAGAAGTGGTGGAACAATCGGTACAATTAGCTCTAGTACGTTGGATGTAAGTTTTGGTGGCAAAATGGTCTCTCTAAATATGGATGACATCATCAATATCTCTGAAAAAATGAGTATGGAAGATCAAGATGCAATGAACATCATGAATGTCAATCAAAAGTTGATGAGTGCAGAAAAAGAAGCGCAACTCTTAGATGTTAACTTTTCTATGTCTGAAGAGCCTATTGATAATGGTATGTTTGTCTTTGGTATCCAAACAGAAGATGCAAAAGAATTAACACTAGAAATGCACGATGAAGAAGGTTTTGCCTTAGTCGCCAACAATATGTTTGAAGTTAGTGAAGGTCAAAACTACAAAGCAATTAATGTATCTAGCTTAGATAAAGGAACTTATAACTTCCGTATCAAAGACGATGCTGGACACGAATTAAATCGTCAATTAAATATTGTTGAGTAAATTCAGCACTTGGCTTTATTGGCTATTTTTTTCTTAAAAAACGCTTTTCCTACAGGGAAAGCGTTTTTTTTGTTAAAATTTGTTAATAATTTGCTTTTTATAATAAATTGAATGATTATTGAATTTATAAATTAAACGAACATTCAATTTATTTATTTAAAGTACGCTCATGATTTATCAATTGCTCCGTTTTCCATTAGTAATCCTCTTCTTTTTCTTTTACAAAAGAATTTATGTCACAGGTAGAGCAGCGCTTCCATCCAAAGCCCCCACAATCGTTGCGACAAATCATTCGACTGCTTTCATTGAGCAAATCCTAATTGCGGGATTGCAAACACGCTCTGTTTTCTTTTGGGCTAGGGGATCTGTTTTTGAAGAGAAATGGAGTTTGCCAAAAGTATTTCGTCAAGCGCATTTGATTCCTATTTGGCGACCTCAAGAAGGCTTAAAAAAAATGCAACAGAATCAACAAATTTTTAAAGACTCTAAAGATATATTATTAGAAGGCAATTTGTTTTTTATTGCCCCAGAAGGCAACTCTGTCCCTGAAAAACGACTCCGTACCTTCAAAACAGGAACGGCTAGATTGGCCTTGCTCGCTGCGGCAGAAAGTAATTTTGAAACCCCTATTTTTATTAGTCCTACTGGCGTTAACTATACCTACCATTCTGATTTCAGAAGTGAGGTTATCATCAACTTTGGTCCAGCCATTGATTTAAAAAAGTACAAAACAATTTATAACGAAAACCCTTCTGCTGCGGCAAAAAAATTGACAAAAGATTTAAAAGCAGCCATTACGAAAGAAGTCGTTGTAATTGAGTCTAAAGAAGACGAGGCTTTAGTCGAACAATTACACGTTTTGATGCGCAACGAACAGCAGCATTATAAAGATGCAACTTACAGCACCAATCCACATCGACTCCGATTGGAACAAGACGCTGCGAATACCTGTAATCAAATTACTCCAGTACAAAAAGAGGCCTTAAAAGCACAAGCGGATTCTTATTTCAAGAAGCTTCAAACGCATCATTTAACAGATCAAGCCGTGGAACAACAAGGAGCCTTTGCATTCGGGAAAGCCTGTTCTGCCTTACTATTGGCTCCCTTTGCTTTATTAGGATGGGTCGGAAGTTTTATTCCTGTTCGTTCGGCTCGATACTTACGCAATAAGAATGTAGAAGATCCACAGTTTTGGGCAGCAATGGCCCTTGTTTTTAGTTTATTAACTTGGTTTTTGTATAGTATCCCTGTCGTCGCTTTGGGCGCTTATTTTTTAGGCTGGAAAGCTTTTTTGCTCCCCCTTATTTTAGTTATGTTACAATACATCGCCTATGTTCAAAAAGAGCAATTACAAGACGTTCTACAGAACCGAACCTATCGCCAATTACAAAAAAAGCAAATTCATTTGATCCAATTGTTACAAAAAGAACGCAAAGATTTGGTGACGAAATATTTATTCTTAGCAAAATAAGGCAACGATTCCTCCTACGTTGCTTAAGTAGACGCTTTTTCCCACCAAGTACGCTTTGGTTGTTCGCTAGGCGCTTTTCCTAA
>CACVAQ010000501.1:0-6125 GCA_902727865.1 uncultured Aureispira sp.
GTTTTGTCCAACTACTTAAATATACACTTTAGATTGAATATTTTATAAGATACATTCATAATTTTGATGAAATACAAAACGAATTAGGCTAGAATTTAGGGGCAATAGTAGAAAAAAAATCTATTTAGGAATGGTCAATAAATAAGATAAACAAGACAAGAATGTCATTTTATTTATTTTTCATTCCTAAATTGGGGAAGAGAACGTTTTAATCGTACTTAAAACTTACGAGGCATAGCGTCTAATAAAAAAAGTGGTTTAAACGATTGCCACAGGATTAGCTGCGCTGCTACTACGTGCTTACTGCGTGAGAAGAGTTGTCCAAGAACGAAGATTATTAGCAAGGACAGGAGAGTATTCTTGCGTAAGCTCAATGAATAAACATCAATTATTGGGGCAAAAAAAGGGTGGGGGGCTAAGTATTTCATAGAAATATTTAGCCCCCCACCAACTAGTTTAGTGAAGTGTAAACTGAGTTTTTACTTTTAGGATAGCGCATTTTAGTTTGTTTTGTTGTTCCTCCGTGGTCACGTCGTTTATGGGGGGGACTACGCTTTTGAAGAAATTCAAGTACTTCCGCCTGTTTATCGCCTTAACTATCAGAATGAGGCGCTGAGCGGTTTGTATTCATCGCACAAAGTTATTGTACTATACTTACTTCATAGGTTCGATAAAGGCTTGTGTACGGAATAGTAGCCTTTTAAAGTTTTGATATCCTCCCATGCCTCGATGCATAACAGCAGTATTGTCCCAAATTAAAACATCGCCAACACTCCATTTGTGTACGTATTGATTGGCTGGATTCTCTATTGCTTGGGTCAATTGCCCCATAATAGTATCCGATTCAGCAGGTGCCAAATCATTCAATTTAGCAAACAAATGCCCTAGATACAGCCCTATTTTTTTTGTTTCTATATGCTCATGCTTAATTCGATGCAATGCATCGGGTTGTCTATCTTCGGGTTTTATATCCTTGAAATCTGGAATTTCGTCACAAGAAACGGTGATCTCTAAATTTTCTATCTTCTTTTTTAAGTCTTCACTTAAAGAGTTATAAGCCAATTCTAAATCAACAAATCCCGTATCGCCTCCAACTTTTGGTACAATCAAGGAATAGAGAACGTTAAATATATAGTTTTGCCCTGGCTGCCAAAAGTCGCCATCACTATGCCAATATTCGGCAGCAGTATGGTCTTTAAGTAAGGTGCCATCAGGCAATATATTGGAGACTCTAGCTAATTCTGGATGTTCCCTTTTGGTGTTGTTAAATCTTAAGGCCTCTGGCAATAAAACGGGGGTGCCAAATTTGTGTGTAAAAGCGATGAGATCTTCTTCACACAAATTTTGATTTTTAATGACAACAACTCCATGTAAAGGAACGGCTTTTCGAATAGCAATAAATTGATCCTGAGTTAAGTTTTTAATGTCAAGGTTTTCAAATGTAAATCCTAGCATTTTTTTTTTTTTTAATGATTGATAATAAAATTAATAACTAGTTTTTTGGGCATCTAGTATTTTTTATAAGCCTATTTTTTAGTATTTTTTTTTGATAAGCTAATATAGGTAATCTAATTGAAGGGGATGATTAAATTTACATTCTTAATGTCATATTTTAATGTCATATTTTAAAAGCCTAAGATTCATTTTTATGCTATTAGAAGACAGGAAATGGCTTTTCTTGTAAAAAAAATGAAATCTATTTTTAAAATATGGATAGAAGCTGTCTTAAAATGAACGAATGAACAAGGAAGTTAACAAGAAAATAAGGCGCTAATCTTTTTACGGCATTCATAAAGCAGTACGACTAGTTTCAGAAGATGGGTTGATTGAGTAAAGCGAAGCAAGGTTCAAAATGAGCGTGCGGCATGGGTTTTTTTGAACTAAAAAATTCAATAGGAAAGGTCTGCTTATTGGTATTTAATGTAATCGTGTTTTGTAAATGTTTTACAGTACCTTCATTGCCATCTAAGATCTGAATCTCTGCGGGGATAAGTTGTCTAATGAGTTGTTTGAAATAAATAAAATGGGTGCAACCGAGTATAATCGAGTCAAATTCAACCCAATTGATCTTCGAAAAAGAATGGCTTAAATAATTACGTGCTGCCAAACTTTTAAAGTCAAATTTTTCAGCAAAGGAAACAAGTCCTTGCAAAGAAAGTCGCTCCACCTTATCAACAGCATTAAGGTTTTTAATCAATAATTTGAGCTTATTTTCTATTAAGGTTTTTTCGGTGGCACAGAGGAGTGTTTTTTTATTACTGGCCAACTCTATGGCTGGTTTTACAGCGGGTTCCATTCCAATAATTGGAATCGAATATTTTTTGCGTAAATCCTTTATGACAACACTTGTTGCTGTATTGCAAGCCAAGACTAAGGCTTTGAGGTCTTGCTGAAATAAAAAATCAGCCGCATCAAAAACCAAGGATTTGATGTTCGCAGTCGATTGAGTACCATAGGGCGCATGATCAGAATCAGCAAAGTAGATGTATTGCTCGTATGGCATTTGTTTTAAGGCCTCATGCAAGACCGTCAAGCCACCTAAGCCAGAGTCAAAAAAGGCTAATTTTTTCATGGTCGTTTATTTTTTTAGTCAAAATAGCTCAAAAAACGAATGGAGCAACAAAATACAAAAAAGCATGAAGTCGGTAAAGCTACTTGGGGCAAAGATAAATGATTTTTTATATTTTAATTTATTGGCAAGGCTAACCTGCGGATTTTTTTTGATACATTGGGTGATTTTAGTCAGAATAAGGGTATCTTTGAACTTAATTAAAGACATTCAGTCTAAAAAGTAACTAAAAGCATTTTTCTTAAAAGCAGTTGTTTTTAAGAGCAAAAAATTTCGCTAAATACGTAAGAAAATGGGAAAAGATAATAAGAACGAAGAAGAAGAGTTTGACTACGATTATGATTATAACCAAGAATACGATTATAAAAAACAAGGGAAACAAGAAGAGGAAGTCGTAGAAGAAACGTCTGCGGTAAAGGATAGTAATGGCAATCCTCTGAAAGATGGCGATGCTGTGATGCCTATTAAAGACCTAAAAGTCAAGGGGGCTTCTTTGAATTTAAAGCGAGGAACAGTGATCAAAAATATTCGTCTCACTGGAGATGATAATGCGGTTGAATGTCGTGTTGGTAAAAAAACAATTGTCTTGAAAACAGCGTTTTTGAAAAAGAAATAGTGTCTTTTTTAAACACCTTTTTTTGTAAATGCTGCTTGATAAATTCGTTTTATCAAGCAGCATTTTTTTGACCGTTCCTAAGCCGAAAATAGTCCACCGAGTAGGTCTAAAATACCAAATAGAATATCTAAAACAAGTGCTGTGAATCTTCATTACTTCGTGGAAAACCCGAACTAAGCGTAGCGACCTCACGTAAGTAACAAAGGCTCAGCGTAGCTAAATTATATTAGTTTATTGCATGAGTGCTTCGCTTTGATTATTAATAAGATAGGTTTGAATTATTGATTTAGTTAAATTGTTGATAATTAAGCTAATATGAAATGGTTTTTATGTTTTTTGGTAAAAAAACTAAAACCTCGGAGAAGCAGCGAAGCTAACATAAGCGTAGCGCTCATGAACGTAGTGAACTAATCCCACGAAGTATTAAATCTTACAACTTATAAAAAAATAGTAAAGCCAAAGCCGATTTACTTACTAGTAGACAGCTTGTCCAATTAAATACATTTTATTCCCTGCTTTTCCTTTGATCCTGCCCTTTTCCCAAGTATAATCATCGGATTGTAAGTCTGCTAAAATCTCCTCCCAATCTTCCAAGGTGTAGGTTCTTGCATTCGAAACAGCGCCATCCCAAGCAATAAAAATAGGTATTAAAGGAATTAGGTAGGTGAAAATGACTTGCTTAAACGTTAGTGGGCGAACAAAAGGCGTTATAAAAAAGACCATTAAAAGACTGGTCGGAATTGCCAACCACCACAAAAAGAAAGGCATACTATTGTCGCTAATTTCAAAGATACAAATAGGTTGCTTGTCTTCTTTGGCTGCTTTTAGAATGCTTTTTGCCGTATCTGGGCGCATGTGATGCATGCTACAAATCATGGTTCGAAGTCCTTCTTTCGTTTTTTGAGCCTTTGTGGCATCGACGGGTTCTGTGAGATAACGAACACTAGGATCTTTTTGAGCGTTGATCGCAGCGGCTGCTTCTGTGTTTGGATAAAGATCGGTTAAGGTCAGAGAGAGTTCCGAAAAACCATGTTTTACTTCTAATAATTGCTTGACTTCTGCCATCGGACCACCTGCACCAGAGCACAAATCTACGATACTTGTTTTTTTTGTTTTGCGTAGGAGCGGGGACAATAATTCCGCTAAGTCTTCTGCCGAACCTAGTAGTCGATGCATGGTAAGAATGTAATTCGTCATGCACATTCTCAGAAAATTAGGAAACCATTGAAAGTCTTCAAATTCAAATAGGTGGATGCGTTTCATAATTGTACTGATGCTTTAGGTGAACAAAAAAATGACCAGAATTAAAATAGAATAATCTATTGACTTTTTAAGGTATTTAGGCAGAAATTTAAAGGCTTCGATAAAGTCTAGGAGAACTTTTTTAGAATCAAGGAGCAAAAGCCTATTAAAACGAGTGTAATATTGTATTTTGCAAGACTTGGGTTTCTTTTAGTAGAACTATTTGTGTGTTCAGATGAAAGTAGAAGAGCAACCCAGTAAATGACAAGACGAAATTCACATCACCTATTATAAATCCTTCAGAACTATGTTTGACTGGTTTTTTAATTTGTTTAAGACAAAAAAAGAAGAAGAGCAGCCTATTAAGGTAGACTACAGTGTACACGATTTAGCGAAAGGGTATCTTTTAGATTATGACCTCGAAAGTTGGGAAGTTTTAGCTGCCTATACCTATCGACACAAAGGGTATTCTTCTAAAGAATACAAGATTCGATCTAGTTCTGAAACTCGATTTTTGAATGTATCCGATAGTAATAGCTTACTATTGGGACTAAGCAAAGAGGCCAACATCAACAATGTGGACAGTGGCTTGCGCTCTAGCGTGGCGATGGGGCAACCTCTAGCGCGCCTTACTTGGGACGGTGATGTATACAATTTAAAAGAATCTGCCCAAGGTCAATTCGCAGACGATGCAACGCAAGATTGGGCTAGTTTTTCCAGTTGGGAATATGTTAATGCTGCAAATACAAAGTTTGTGTATGTTTCTAAATGGGAAGACAATTCAATAGAATGTTATGTTGGAACGTACCTCAAAGAATACGAAATATCAAACATCTTGGCGAGTACTTGAAGGGCACGAGAAAGTGGAATGAAAAAAGGCTGTGGTATACTGTTTTCATTTGCTTTGGCATTTATACTTTTAAATTTTTTGCCATTTGGCTGTAATCGTGTTGAGATAACAGAAGATCCTGTGAGTGAACTCATTGGAGTAGAATCTATGGAGCCGATGTTTACGTTGCTCTTATTTGATATGAAGGAGGAAGGTGTTTTTTCTAAAACATACAAACATCGTTATCGTGTTCTCAAGGAGAAAGAGGGGAAAGTAGTTGGTCTTGACTCCAAATGGTACAATGTGTCCTCTAGTTATTTTCAGCAAAATCAGAATAATTTAGGGATGGAAATGGCTGCCAAAGACAGTACTGGAACGCTCGCAAGAACGATTGGCCCTCCTGGGTATACAAATTATATTGGCAACAGTCGCTATGGTGCTTGGAAGCAGGTAGAAGGAGACAGCCTAGCGGATAAGTTCTGGCAATTTAGTTTAGAAAATGCCTACATAAAAACGCTGCTACAGCTTCCTACAGGAAAAATTCATCAAAAAAATCATACAGAAGCTAGAAGCCACTACAGTAGAGGGTTTATTTATTATGGAATCGTTACGTCTGGTGGTCGTCGTAGATATGGTACATATAGTAGCAGCAGTACGTATGGTAACAAATGGAGTAGAGGTGGTGGTGGATATGGAAAGTAATTTGAGTAGTCAAACAATGGTTAGGTTAAGATGTTAGATTGATAAACTAAAATAAAAATGGAAGAATATTTAGAATTTAGTTACTGGGGAGAGCCTTTCGTTTATATGTTAGTCTGTTTCCTTTTGTTTTTAAGTGGGAAGTTTTTATATCAATTATTGCATCGAGG
>CACVAQ010000501.1:6225-13278 GCA_902727865.1 uncultured Aureispira sp.
GATAAACTAAAATAAAAATGGAAGAATATTTAGAATTTAGTTACTGGGGAGAGCCTTTCGTTTATATGTTAGTCTGTTTCCTTTTGTTTTTAAGTGGGAAGTTTTTATATCAATTATTGCATCGAGGCGTGGATGTGGATGCGGAAATGGTGGACAAAGATAACTTAGCCTTTGCAGTAACGCATGTGGGCTATTTTGTAGGCTTATTATTTGCAATTTGCGGTGCAATGGCAGGCTTTCAGCAGGATTCACTTGTACAGGATTTAATGATTACCTTTGGCTTTGGTTTAGGAGCAATTGTGTTATTAAACGTGGCGATTATCATCAATGATCGAGTGATTTTTGGCGGCTTAGAATTAAAAAAGAGCATTGTTGAAAAAGAAAATGTAGCCGTCGGAATTGTAGAGGCAGCCAATTCAATTGCGAATGGTTTGATTATTTACGGTGTTTTGACGGTAGAATCTGAACATGTTTTTATAGCCTTGATATTTTGGTTAGTGGCACAAATCTTAATCATCGTGATGGCGATGTTGTATAATAAAGTCATGTCTTATGATGTCTTTTCTAAAATATACGCAGGCAATGCGGCTGTAGCGGTTTCGTTGGCAGGTTTTTTAGTTGGAATGGCAAACATCATACGATACGCCATTGAGTCAGAACACAGCGATTGGGGAGAATCAGCGGTAGCGATTAGCATTCATTTAGGTGTTGCTTTGATTGCTTTTCCTGTTTTTCGTTTTTTGACCGACAAACTATTATTACCAAAAAGAAGCATCACCGATGAGTTGATCAATCAAGAAAAGCCCAATTTTGGTGTAGGTTTAGTAGAAGCCTTTGCTTATGTTAGTGCCTCTGTTTTAATTGTTATTTCACTGTAAGACATTGCTTTTTTAGGGAATTATGAAGGATAAGAAAAAGGGGCAATCCCTTATATTAATGACGGCTTTGTTTGCAACAGGCTTGTCTGGAATTGTAGCAGAATATGTTTTAGCAACTTTGGCGACCTATTTTTTGGGAGACTCCGTTTTTCAATGGACTATTGTACTTTCCTTGATGCTGTTTGCGATGGGACTAGGAAGCCGATTTAGCCAGTCTTTTGAAAAGAACTTGCTAGAAACCTTCATTGTCATAGAGTTGGTTCTTTCTATTTTAATCTCTCTTTGTGCTTTAATAACCTACTCCTTGATGCCTTATATTACGAGCCTTTGGGTGGTGCTGTATTTAATGGCCATTATTATAGGCTTGTTAATCGGCATGGAAATCCCCTTGGTGACTCGAATCAATCAGAACTATAAACCACTGCGCACCAATATTTCTGGTGTGATGGAAAAGGATTATTACGGCAGCTTATTTGGCGGCTTATTTTTTGCCTTTATTGGCATTCGATATTTGGGTTTGACCTATACGCCTTTTGTGGTTGGAGGGGTCAACTTTTTTGTGGCAATGCTTCTTTTCTACTATTTGAGAAAGATTATTATCATAGAAAAAAAAGGGCACTTACAATTTGGCTTTGCCTTAACAGGAGCGATTTTAGCGATTGGTTTGTACTTTGCAGAACCGATTGTTTTGTTTGGCGAACAGAGTCGTTACCGAGAAAAAGTAGTCTTTACCAAACAAACTCCCTATCAAAAAATTACCGTTACACAGTGGCAAGGCGATTATTGGTTGTATCTAAATACAGGCAAACAACTCAGTACCTTCGACGAGTGGATGTATCACGAGCCTTTGGTGCATCCTGTGATGCAATTGGCAAAATCGCACAAAAAAATTCTAATCATGGGGGCAGGCGATGGCTGTGCGATCCGAGAAGTACTCAAATATCCAGATGTTGACAGTATTATTTTGGTCGATTTAGATCCAGAAATGACCGCAATTGGACAACATCACCCTATTTTTAAACAACTCAATCAGTCGGCTTATTTTTCCCCAAAATTACGAGTGGTGAATGCGGATGCGTTTAATTATTTAGAATCGACCAAAGCTTTTTACGATGTCATTATAGCGGATTTTCCTGACCCCAAGAGCATAGAAGTCAACCGTTTGTATACTAGAGGTTTTTATCAGATTTGCAAAAAAAGACTGCGTCCAAATGGTGTTTTTGTCACACAGGCAGCCAGTCCTTATTATACAACCCAAGCCTTTAGAACGATTGAAAAAACGATCAAAGCAGCAGGCTTTAATGTCGTTCCAATACACAATCATATCTATACCTTTGGAGAGTGGGGCTGGGTGATTGCAATGAAAGAACCGACCTCTGCCGCCATCAAAAAAAAGTTGCAAACGCTTACCTTTGAAGGAATAGATGTTCGTTGGATCAATCAAGAAAGTATGCTGATGATGACTTCTTTTGGAAAGGATTTGGTGGACGTGGATACCGCAGCCTTGGAAGTCAATACGATTCATAATCCTGTTTTGTATCGCACTTATGGCAAGGGGAATTGGTCGTATTATTTTTAATAATAAGTTGTTGATTTGTAGCCTATGTGGTTGTTTTCCCGAAATATAGACCTAACAGCATTATACCTTCCAATAGGCTTGTGCTGGTTGGTGCTTTTTAACCTGCCTGCTGATTATTTAGAGGCCGACATTCCTTTGTGGGTCTGGGTGGTCTTTGTCTTGTGCATTGATGTGGGACATGTTTGGAGTACGATTTTTAGAACCTATTTGGACCCAGAAGAATTTGGACAACATCGACAATTATTAATAGTAGCCCCTCTAATAAGCTTTGTTTTAGTGACAGGGCTTGCTTTTATTTCTATCGCTTGGTTTTGGCGTTTATTGGCTTATTTGGCTTTGTTTCATTTTGTGAAACAACAATACGGCTTTTTGGCTTTGTATAAAATGAAGGCAAAAGACTTTGGCGTGCAAAAAATCTTTCAAGATAAATGGGTGCTTTATTGGGCGACCTTGTATCCTGTGGTGTATTGGCACTGTGGAACGGAACTGAATTTTAGTTGGTTTGTGATGGATGATTTTGTTAACATTCGATCCTTCTTTGCGCTTTCGTCCAATGCTTGGGCGCTTCTTTTTAGCGGCTTAAATGCCTTTTATTGGGTTATAATGCTTGCTTGGACGCTAGAAGAAATTTTTCGTTCGGATAAAATTAGTACAGGAAAAATCCTTTGGATGCTGATGACAGCAATGAATTGGTATGCTGGGATTGTCTATTTTAATTCGGATTTGGTTTTTACGGTCAGTAATGTGCTTGCACATGGCATTCCTTATTTGACTTTAATTATTTATTATCAACATCAAAAAAAAACCTTGAAACAGAATCGACTGATTTCGGCTTTTCAGGTTGCCGCAGTGATTTTGCCGATGGTTTTTCTCCTGGCTTGGTTGGAAGAGTATTGTTGGGATATGTTGGTTTATGGAGATCGGGAATCTTTTTTTGGAGCGGTCGTCGCTTATCCTTTTGAATTGCTGGAAAACCCTTTTACGCAAGCGATTGCCATTGGGCTTTTAACTTTGCCACAATTGACACATTATATTATTGATGGGTTTATTTGGAAATCCAATGCGGCAAACCCATATGTTAAGCAGATTTTTAAAGCTAAATAAGTAGTCCTAAATTATCAAAATAAATAAGAATGAATCGACGTGATTTTATGAAATTTGGGGCATTGGCATTAAGCCCTGTTTTGATCAAATACCTCAATGATTGGACGCAAGGCACGGTTGAAAATGATTTTGAAATTGAAATCTTGTCGGATGCCGCTGTTGGACATATTTTGCGAGAAAGTAAGGATTACCCAGCAGGAGAAAGTTTAGAAACAGACTATTTAATTGTAGGGGGAGGCATTGCAGGTTTGAGTGCCGCTTATGAATTGAGAAAAGAAGATTTTTTATTGTGTGAATTGTCCGATTATTTGGGCGGTAGTTCTTCTGCCAATGGGCACAAAGATCAATACTTTTCACAAGGCGCACATTATGACTTGGCCTATCCAAAATACTATGGAAAAGACCTTTTGAAAACTTTGTTTGACTTAGATGTCATTGATTATAATGAGGAAAAAGAGGAATGGGTGTTTGTTGACAAACAATTTTTGATTCGTCCCGACAAAGAGAGCCAAAGTTTTTATAAAGGCGTTTTTAGAGCAGATGTCTTGCCCGAAGGCAAACTAAAAGTCGCTTTTGAGGCGCTTTTACGTCCATTTGTTGGCAAAATGCCAATGCCAACAACCTCCATCGCTGCCGAATTTCATTATTTGAATGGCTTGACTTTTAAGGCATTTTTGGAAGAACGCCTAGACTTGGACGAAGCGTTTATAGAAGCGATTGATTATGCGATGTTAGACGATTGGGGCGCTACTTCTGACCTTGTTTCTGCTTTGGCAGGCATTCATTATTATACCTGTCGGCCTTATTTTGATGGCAGTCCAGAACTTTTTTCACCGCCTCAAGGCAATGCGTATTTTGCGCAACAATTTATCCGAAAAACACCCCAAGAACGTTTGTTAACCAATCGTTTGGTCAAAAAAATAGAAAAAACTGAAACGGGTTTTATCGTTGAAGTGATTGATGTGAAGCAAAAAGTCGTGCTGAAAATTAACACTAAAAAAATTATCTATGCAGGACACAAACACGCCTTAAAATATATTTATCCAACAGGACATCGCTTGTTTCAACAGAATCAATACGCTCCTTGGCTGGTCGTCAATATTGTCTTAAATAAAGCCGTCACCAAACCCGTTTATTGGCAAAACGAATACCTTTCGGGCGAACAGGCTTTTATGGGATTTGTAGACTCAGGCGCACAATACCAACCTTTTACGACTCGTAGAACCTTGACGGCTTATTATTGTTTGAACCCCGCACAACGCAATGAATTGTTAGCCATAGAGGAACTAGCCCCTTCTTTGGTCGAACAAAGTATTGTTGCGATGGAAGAGGTGTTGCAACAAGCGATTCGGAACGATATCGAAAAGGTGTATGTCAAAGTCATGGGACATGCCATGCCGATTCCGAGCCCTAATTTTTTACTTCAAAATCATAATGTAGATGCAGCGACAACTGGAATTGCTTATGCTGGAGTAGATGCGGGGCATTTGCCTTTGTTTTTTGAGGCGGCTGATTCTGGCTTGCAGGCGGCTCGTTTGTTGTTGGAGGGGGTGGGATAGTGTTTTTTATTGATAATTTAGATGTGCTTAGAAAAGAAAGGTTTAATTTAAGTAAGTAGATGGACAAAAATAATTAACACTACAATAGGGCATCTTTTGTCCGCTAAATTCCTTAAAAAGCCTTACTTTAGCTCGCTAAAGCTTCATTTTTTAACTCTTTAGCGAAAAAAATATACTCCTATTTTTATACTACTAATTTTGTCCATCTACTTAAGTAGAGCCTATTTTTTGTAATGGAAAATGATAGTTGTTGTTATTATGTTTTTATAAATATGAAAATTTTACTAATTTAAGTGGCGAATAAAATTACTAGGACTTAATATGCATGAAAAATGGGCTTAGAGAAGGATTATGAAGAGGAAAGTAAGGGACAGGAAAGTATTAATGAGCAAACGAATCAGCAAAATAACAGCACTCAAGAACAAGCGTTTGTAGATAATAGTTCTGAAGCTATTGAAGCACAAAAACTTCAAGAAATAGCTGATAATAGCCCTGATAGCCTTGCTACGAGGGAATGGATCGCAGGATTAAATACGCCCCCAAATGAATCGGGGACAGGCTCGCCAGAAGAATTGGAAACTACAGAGGAAGAAGCGAATGCAAGTGCTTCAAAAGGGAATGCCTCTAATCCTCCACCTCCTAATCTAAAATCGCCTCTATTTAAACAACATATGCGTTTGAGAACGCTGGCAATGCTAGCCGATGATCGTTTTGTAAAAGGTTCGAATGGAGCGGGCGTATTTGCTATTCAGCAAGCCTTAAAAAAATTATATCCAAAAGAAGAAATTGGAAAATATGGAATCTATGGAAAAGAAACGATTGCATTGGTCAAGAAGTTTCAAAAAGAAGAGGGCTTAAGTCCAGACGGAGAATTCGGGCAGCAAACTTTGTTGGCTTTAGATCAATATAGTTTTCCTAGAGTAGTGATTGAGGAAGAAGGAGGAAGTATGGAACGAGTTGATGATTTTGATGTTAAAGAAGAACTCTATCGCCCTGCTAAAATATCGGCGACTGCCAATGATTTGTCAATTGCACAAGGAAAACAAACTTTAAAGCATAAAGATCAAAGTGAAGATAAAGGAATTCATCATAACCAAAATGTTGGAGGTGTTCGTATATATTCTAACCCTACTAAAAACTCTAAACTAAAATTTACACTAAATTACAATACTGATGTAACTCTGGTGGGTGAATACGCTCATGAACGAAGTTGGTCTTTAATTCAAACCTCGGATGGAAAAGAAGGCTGGATCAATTCAGACTATGTAACTCAAGGTACAGCCGCAACAGCAGCTAATCTAGCACAGTCAGATTTGACGATGATAGAGGAAAACCAAAGTAATCTAGGAGAAGTTGTTCAAGCAAAATATGGTAGTAGTTTTGTAAAAGAGCAAGATGCTAGATTAATTATACAAGCAGTTGCTTTTATGAACGATGGTCGAGCTGCTATTTATTATAAGGAAGAAGAACATACCTTATCTTGGTGGGAACGATTGTTATTAAATTCAACAGAAGAAGAAGCGAGAAGTATTTATCAGAATATTGGTATTCGTTCGGAAATGAATATAATGCTGCCTAGTGAAGCTTTGATTTTGCAAATGAAAGAAGCAGGATTGGTAAGTTCAGGTTCTGTTAAAGATAAGTTTCAAGGAGCAGTCGATTTTCTGAAAATGTATGGAGGGTATAATGTAGGCGTATTAGAAGGATTATCGGAGGGTTTAATTGGGACCCTAAAAGCAATTCCAGACTTGCTTAAAATGATATGGGATGTTGCTAAATCGGCTATTCAAGGGGTCTTGTTTAGTAAATTAGGAGAAATTATTTCTTCTATTTGGGATTTTATCAAGAACTTACCACAAACGGCAGATGCTTGGTGGCAAGCCTTCAAAGAAAAGTCGCCATTTGAACAAGGGAAGGCTATCGGAAATGGTGT
>CACVAQ010000502.1 GCA_902727865.1 uncultured Aureispira sp.
TAAGAATAACTCTATTTATAATAAAGCCATTTATGAGTGCAGACCATGTCCAAGTTTGGCAAAATTGTTTAGCAAAAATAAAGGAAGGTGTTAACGCACAAAGTTTCTCTACTTGGTTTGAGCCAATTAGACCGTTACGCCTAGATGGCTCGGTTCTAACAATACAAGTTCCAAATAAATTTTTCTACGAATGGCTAGAAGAACACTATGTAGTGATTCTAAAAGAAGCCATTCAAGTAGAAATAGGAGCAGAGGCTCAATTGGAGTACCTGATTCCTAAAAAGACAAACATACCTAAAACGCCATCGTTTAAAAAAGAAAACCTAGACTCCAATTCGGATAAAAAGGGTTTGAAAGGCGGTAAAATTCAAAATCCTTTTGTGATACCAGGTATCCAAAAGTTAAAGATAGATTCTCAACTTAATCCAAATTATACCTTCGAGCATTTTATAGAGGGCGATTGTAATCGCTTGGCGCGTTCAGCTGGTTTAGCGATCGCTAAACGTCCAGGTAAAACAGCCTTTAATCCTTTGATGATTTTTGGCGATGTGGGATTAGGGAAAACGCATTTAGCGCACGCCATTGGAAACGAAGTTGCAGAGCAATTTCCAGAGAAGGCTGTTTTGTATGTTTCTTCCGAACGGTTTACCAATCAATTTATTGAGGCACTTCGCAACAATGCGATTAGCGACTTTGTAAAGTTCTACCAAATGGTAGATTTGTTGATTGTAGATGATATTCAGTTCTTAGAAAACAAACAAAAGACACAAGATATTTTCTTTTCTATTTTTAACCATTTGCATCAAGGTGGCAAGCAGTTGATTTTAACATCTGATCGCCCTCCCAAAGAAATGGCAGGAATTGAAGCGCGCTTAATCTCTCGATTTAAGTGGGGCTTATCGGCTGATCTACAAATCCCTTCTCTAGAAACTCGTATGGCAATTATTCAATTAAAAATGGATAATGATGGGGTTGATTTACCACCGAATGTACTTGAATTTATTTCGTATAATGTACGAACGAATGTACGAGAAATGGAAGGCGTACTGATCTCTATTATTGCGCAAGCAGCACTGAATCAACGTGATATTGATATTGATTTGGCAAAGGAGGTGATTAGCAAATTTGTGGACAATATATCGAATGAAGTTACGGTAGAATTAATCCAAAAAATTGTCGCAGAACACTACGATTTGCCAGTTGAAAAGTTAAAAGAAAAAACCAGAAAACGTTTTGTTGTACGGGCAAGACAATTGTCTATGTACTTAGCAAAACAGTTGAGTAACAAGTCTTTAAAGCATATTGGAAATGCTTTTGGTGGGAGAGACCACAGTACCGTAATTCACGCTTGCCGCTCGATAGAATCATTGTTAGAAAATGATACCCGTTTCAAAAGCGAGGTGTCCGATATTTCGAAGCGTCTAAAATCGACTGGATTGTAAAAGCCGTGTTTCGTAGCAGAGGGAATTTACCCTGTGAAATTTAAAATTTAATGAAGATTTAAGGGTTTGAAAATGACAGAATTATAGTCATTTTCAAATTTTTAAATCTTCATTTTTTTTTGAGCCTAAGCCCTTTTTAGAATAATTACTTCGTATCATAGAACTGATACAAGAACCGAATGAATAGATCTTATCATGTTGAAACAACTCTTATTTTACCTAAAAGTATCTCGGCCAGGACTTTGGTTTGCCACGCTTTGGCTGTATTTGTTACCGACCAGTCAAATGGGCGAAATTGCGACTTCTTGGGTTTTCTGGTATGGACTTTTTTATGTCTGTTTTCCACTTAATTTTTTAGTGTATGGCTGGAATGATATTGTCGATTATGAAACAGATGCCTTAAACCCTAGAAAGGATAGCTTTTGGTTTGGAGCGAGAGGATCTAAAGCCGATTTGAGCATTTTATGGCGAGCCATAGCGATTAGTCAGGGACTATTTTTTCCTTTGTTAATATGGATTGGAGGTTGGGAGGTGAGTATCTTTCTACTAGCTTTTGTCATTATTAATGGCTTGTACAACCTTCCCGAACGAGGATTGCGGAGCCATCCTCCTTTAGAATTATTGTGTCAAATTGGCTATTTGCTAGTCGTTCCTTTGAGTATCTGGATCAACGATTTGGGAGGACTTCCTTGGCAAACGTATTTGTATTTATTCCTATTTGCCATACAGTCTCATATCATGGGGGAGTTGATGGACATTGTACCCGACCAAAAAGTAGGCAGAAAAACAACAGGAACTATCCTAGGCACTCGAAAAACGAAATTACTCATCATTGGAATTGTTTTTCTAGAGGTCGCTTTGTTGTTGACGATCTACGATGAATACATCTTTGGAGGTTTATTGGGAATGGGCTTAATTTGGTTGCTGTTGGATGTGTTTGTTATTTATAAAGAAAAACAATATTCGGTTTTAGAAATGAAGTTATTTGCACTCCTGTCGAACCTTGTCGCAGCCTTTAGTATGGGCTATGTTTGGTGGTCGGGCTGTTTGTTGCAAGTGGCGGTGTGATTTATCAACTTAGGATTCAAAGCGGTCGTGGTTTGTGTTAATGCTAGGTATTTAGATCAAAGCTTTGTTGTAAGGCTGCTCGATGCTTATTTTATAACACCCTAACATTCAAAAAG
>CACVAQ010000503.1:0-3937 GCA_902727865.1 uncultured Aureispira sp.
CTTTGGAAGCTGATTTCGGTTTACCCGTCTGGCTATAACTCTCGCCTAACATACGCCAAGCCTCTCCGCCATCTGAATTTCGGTTTAAATAATTCTCCAGATAAGGAATGCTCTTCGTATATTTTTTATTATAATAATGTGCTTTTGCCAAGTCGTACAACAAACCTAAGTCATTTTCTCGATGCAAATAAGCCGTTTCCAACAACGTCGCTGCGGTCTTATAATCCTTATCATTATAACAAATGCGCCCCAAATTAAGGTTCGTATTAAAATGAGCCGCATCCAATTCTAAAACCTGTTCGTAAGTAACAATTGCCTTTGCTCGCGCTCCAAAATTCTGTAACGCAATGGCCTTCAAATAATAAAAATCAGGGTTGGTAATTTCACCTGTATAAGCTTTCAACTTTGCCAAACAGTCTGCATAGGCTTTATTTCGATAATCTTCCAAGGCTAGCTGATACACTTCATTTTCTAAATTGCTAGCATCTCCGCCAACACGCTCCTTTTCTCTTTCCTTATCCTCCGCATTCTTTTGCTGCTTTTCTAAATACGTTTCTATTTCCTTTAACTGACTAGCAGCTTTCCCGTACGTTGGGTCAATATCCAAGGCTCTTTTTAAGTACAAAATAGATTTATTGTACTTTTTTAGATCGACATAAGTCAAGGCTAAATTATAACAAAGTGTTTTATCCGATGGCGCAATTTCGATCACTTTTTCGTACAATTTTGCTGCCATTTCATTTTGCCCCTCTTGCTCATGGCAAGTAATTAATACTCTAAAAGCGGGTATAAATTGGGGGTCTTTTTTGACCGCAGATTCAAAAAAGGGAATGGCATTTTTGTAATTCTTTAAGTTATAATACTCCAAACCTGCATTATAGGCTTCAATTGCATCTGGCTTTTGTGCCATTGCCCACGAAGTGCCGCCCAATAAAAACAGCATCAAAATAAGCTTCATACTATTCATTTTATTTTTTTTCATCCCTATTTTAATTCCAGTACTTGATCTCTCCCTAAAATTTGTCATTCATTGTTTTAAAAAGCCCTGCTAGTGTACAATTCAGATTCGATGATGCTTTAGAGCTTATCTTGAAGTTAAAAAATCGTTTTCTTTTAGTAATACTAACTTAACATATAAAATAACCTTCGGCACTTTCTTATAAAACTCATACAAGTTATCAAAAATTGCGCTATCTCAGAATATAATTTCATATTAAACTCTTTTCTAAGTGAATACCTAAATAAAAATGAAAAGTACTTTTCCCAGTATGAACATTTTTAGTTAATTTAGCACTTTCAATGTATCAATTATCAATTTGATTAAATAAAATCATTATGAAAAAATTATTTTCTACTCTTTCTGCTATTCTGTTAGTAAGCTTTGCAGCACACTCGCAAGTAGTTATTAATGAAATTCTTTACAATGATCCTAGTTCAGGAACAGATGTAGAAGAGTTTATCGAATTACACAATACTGGAGCAACTGCCGTTAGTTTAGTAAATTATACTTTTACACAAGGCGTATCACACACGTTTACGAGTGGAATGATTCCTGCTGGCGGTTATTTTGTTCTTGCAGTAGATTCTGCTGCTTTTCATAATGCCTTTGGAATGGCTCCTGATGCTGAATGGGCAAGTGGTGGTTTATCTAATGGTGGTGAAGACATTACTATATATGATGCCAATGGAGTTTTCGTAGATTCTGTTAATTATGACGATGCTGCTCCTTGGCCAATCAGTCCAGATGGTTTGGGCTACTCTTTACAACTATGTAATCCTTCAGCAAACAACAATGATGGTGCAAACTGGGGTACTTCTAGTATCGGAACGGGTTTATCAGTAACAGGTACGGATTCTTTGTACGCAACGCCAGGTATGATGAATACTTGTGTTGTTGTTATTCCACCACCACCACCAAGCTACCCTCTATATACTTTTGACCAAATCAACGATGTAGATGCTAATGGTAATGCAGATTCTTTGAATGTTACTTGTGAATTAAGAGGAATTGCACATTGTATCGACCTTAGAGGAGGTTCTGGATTAGATTTTCCTTTTGCAAGCAGTGACAACAGTGCTGGTGTTAGAATTTTCTCCTTCACTGATGTAGATGCTTATAGTGTTACCGCTGGTGATTCACTACACATCTGGGGAAGAGTTTCTCAATTCAATGGTTTACTACAATTTGCTCCAGATAGTATTGCGGTCATTTCTCAAGGAAATGCAACTGCTAGCCCAATGATGGTTACTCAATTGAGTGAAATGACGGAGAACAGATTAGTAATGTTCACTGGAATGTCTTTAGTAGATACTGCTGAATGGACAGGTATGGGTTCTGGTTTTAATGCTCGCATTACAGATGGTGGCACAGATACCATTACACTACGTGTTGACAACGATGTTAACTTGTTCAGTATGCCTGCTCCTCTTGGAACATTTAGTGTTTCTGGTTGGGTCATTCAATACGATGCTTCTATGCCTCGTGATGAAGGGTACTCTTTGTCTACTTGTGGAATGAATATGTTGACGAACAGCGTAGAAGTGGAAAACAATAGTACGCAAGTATCTATTTTTCCAAACCCTGCTGCTAGCGTCTTAAATGTTCAAAGCGCTGCTGAGATTGAAAACATCACGGTATACAATACACTTGGTCAAACAGTCTTGAACATCAACAACGTAAACACATACACGACTCAAATTGCTACCAGAAACTTAGATAATGGTGTCTACATCATTTCTGTTGTAACAGGTAACAAAGTAATGACACAACAATTTCATGTTGTAAAATAAATGAACCAAGGTATTCTCTTAGAGTACTTGTTCTATAAAATCTAAATACTGGCTTAGTGCTGGTATTTAGATTTTTTTTTGTTTAAATTTAATACTCTCTCGATATAAAACCATAATCAGAAGGGACAAAAACAACTACTACAAATCAATAAAAATAGCTTATGAAATGGTATGATGTATTTTCAAATTTTTATGATGCGTCCCTAGAGAAATTATATTTTGAAAGTAGAAAAAGAGCCGTAGAATTATTAGAATTGAACGCTGGACAAACGGTTTTAGATGTCGCTTGCGGAACAGGCGCTAATTTCAGGCATATCAAAGCAACGAATCTGGAACTAGACATTTATGGGACGGACTTTTCAGCAGGAATGCTAAGAAGAGGGCAAGCTACGATTGAAAAAGAGCAATGGACAAATATTAAGCTTTTTCAAGCAGATGCAAGAGACTTATCGCCTTCTTTTGTACAGGAGCAAATAAAAAACGAACCCTATTTTGACAAAATTATCTGTGCCTTGGGACTCTCGGTTATTCCTGACTGGGAAAGCGTTATGGATAAAATGCTTGGATTATTAAAAGAGAATGGACAACTTGTACTCATTGATGTCTTTGCCGAGAAAAGAACCTTCAATACTTGGTTGGTAGAAAAAATTGCAAAAGCTGATTTGGATCGAAAAATAGGACAAAGACTCGAACAGAAAACGAGTAATTTTCATTGCGAATATTTACCCGTCAAAGAAAATAAAGTCGGAGGCAAATTATTCGTCGCTATTGGCATTAAAAAATGATCCCTGCTACCAAACGCCTTAATTTTACTAGTTTAGTTCTCCCTCAGCAATTCCAAGTAGAAAGTCGTACTATTCTGTTACTTAAAACATACGGCTTTCTACTTAGGAACAGTAAAGGTATAAACATAAAGCGCTATCATTTGAGCGAAACCGCAAGGTCTAAAACTCAACCACTGCATTCGGGAACATGGCTCTAGCAGCTTCCACTTGCTCCGCTGTCAAGGCATTATCAGACAAATAGAGTTCTTGTAAATTACTAAACTCCGATAAAACAGCAGGCAATTCGGTAAAGTTGTTGTTCCGCAAATCCAAGAAACGCAAATTTTCTAATCCTGCTAATTCTTTGGGCAAGGTAGACAACT
>CACVAQ010000503.1:4037-13160 GCA_902727865.1 uncultured Aureispira sp.
AAATAGAGTTCTTGTAAATTACTAAACTCCGATAAAACAGCAGGCAATTCGGTAAAGTTGTTGTTCCGCAAATCCAAGAAACGCAAATTTTCTAATCCTGCTAATTCTTTGGGCAAGGTAGACAACTGATTGTCCGATAAATCTAAGTCATGCAAATGGAACAAAGAACAAATTCCTAAAGGCAATTCTTGAAATCTATTTTCTTCTAAGTTTAGCCAGACCAACAAAGACAAATTTCCTATATTTTCTGGTAAGCTTGACAGTTTATTAAAGCTTAAATCCAATCGCTCTAAACTTTCCAACTGACCAATAGCGGCATCTATGCTGGTTAATTGATTAGAATGCAAATACAGTTCTTTTAAATCAACTAAATTATAAATAGCTGGATGTACATAGGTCAGTTCATTTTCTTTACAATCCAACCAGTTCAGTTTACTCAAAGCGCCTAAGGCTTCGGGCAATTCTTTAATATTATTTTCGGACAAATCCAACCACTCTAGTGCTTGCAAATTGGCAATTTCTTTAGGAATAGTGACTAAACCAGTGGTAGTCAAATCTAGTTCGTGAAGGTTGATTAAGTGCTCTACTCCAGAAACCCAACCCCCAAAGTTGTTGTGTTCCAAGTTCAAACGAGTCAACTTTTGCAAATGCTGCATAGAAACAGGCAAGGCGGTCAAGGCATTGCTCCTTAAATCCAGCCACTCTAAGTGTACTAAATTCCCTATCGAATCAGGGACCGATGTTAATCTATTTTCGGACAAATCCAACCATTCTAAACACACTAAATTACCTAAAGCTTCTGGCAGGGTCTCTGCGTCTATTCCCGTCAAATCCAATTCTCGAAGGTTCACCAATTGGCAAACAGACTCAGGCAATACTTTTAATGGGTTTTCTTCTAAGTCTAGCCATTCCAATTGCTGTAACTGTGCCATTTCGGGCGGAAGACTTGTAAATTGATTGTCCGATAAATCTAACCATTCTAAAGCCCTTAATTCACAAATTGCCGCTGGCAAGGTTTCTAATTCATTAATCTCTAAATTGAGCTTCTTTAGCTTTTCAAGCTTGCCAAAAGACAGTGGTAAATCCTTCAATTTATTATTCTTCAAATCCAACCAATCTAAGGCAAGCAAGGCTCCAAAGTTATCTGGTAATTCTTGGAAGTCATTGGCGGACAAATCCAACCACCTCAGAACAGACCAAGCAGCGATTCCTTTCGGTAAGTTTGCCAAATAGTTATCCGACAAATCTAACCATTTTAAATGGTGAATCTTAGTGAGATCTTCGGGTAAATTCATCAGGTTATTCCGCTCCAAATTTAAGCGTTGTAATCCTTTTATTTTATGGACTCCAGACGGAACAGCATTCAAGTTTTTTCCACTCCAATCAACTTCTTCAATGTAATTTTCGTCTATATATAGTCTTAACTCTTCTTCTATATTCATGATTGTCTACTTAGTTCTTTCGTTTTTCTGGTTCTATGACATTTTTTCAGCCTTAACTAAATGCTTTATTTTCAGGATTTCTAGCAAGGATTTATCTGTTTTAAATAGCAAAAAAATAAACTACTTAAAAAGTAATTGGCTGTGGCAACGGTGCTCAAAAAGTCAATTTATTTTCGTTCTTTGACAACTCTTCTCACGCAATAAAATCGTGTTTTAATCCAAGTCAAAATAAATATTGGTCTTGGGTAATAAATCTATAATCGCTTCTTTTTCTTCTTCTCTAAAGTAATTTCCTTCTAAATATAACTCTTCTAACACCTCGGCAAGAAAGCCCAATTCCATTGGTAATTCAGTCAATTGATTGTTCCGTAAATCTAGCCATCGCAGTTTTGCTAAATTGGCAATTAAATCAGGCACTTTATTAATTTGGTTGTCGGACAAATCCAACTCCTTTATACGCTGCAAACTAAACACTTCCCTAGGAATTGTAGACAAGGCATTGCCTTCCAAATTTAACCGTTCCAAGCGTTGTAGTTGTGTAAAGTTTTCTGGTAATTCTTCTAACTCATTATAACTAACGTCTAGTTGTTTTAGTTTGACTAATTCTCCGATTTCGGGGCCTAATTCTAAGAACAAATTATATTCTAAATGTAATTCTTTTAAGGTCCTTAAATTCGCAAATTCTACAGGAAACGCATCCAATTGATTTTCTCTCAAATCCAAAATTTCTAAAGCAGGCAACTCCCCTATTTGCGGTGGCAACTCTTCTAAGAAATTTTCTGATAAATCTAAGCGTTTCAGCTGGACTAGATTGCAGATCGAATAAGGCAATTGGGTCAACTCAATTCCAGTCAAATCCAAATCTTTTAAGTTCATCAATTCACAGACCACCAAAGGCAAATGCTCTAGGGGATTTAACTCAATATTTAAGACTTCTAAATTTTTTAACGCAGCAAAGCTTTTGGGCAAACCTTCCAATTGGTTTTCGCTTACATCCAATTGAGTCAAGGCTTCTAAAGTACCTATACTATCTGGCAAGGCTTCCAAATAGTTAAAAGAAGCATTCAGATATTTCAAGGCTTTTAAGTTTCCAATTTCTTCGGGCAACCTAAGCAACTGTGTAGAAATCAGATCGAGTCGCTCCAAGTTTGGCAATTGACAAATGGCCTTTGGTAATGCTTTTAGAGGATTTCCCTCCATATTTAATTCGATTAATGCGGCGCCTTCTCCCAAGGCATTTTTTTCAATGGTTTTTATTTTATTGTGACTAATGTCCAAATAAACCAAAGCCTTACAAGTCGCTAACTGATCGGTTAGTACTTCAAATTTGTTGATCGACAAATCCAACCATTTTAAGCAACTTAATGCGCCAAAGTTATCCGACAAGGCGCTAATTTTGGTATCTGATAAATCGAGAATTTCTAAAGAAGAAAGCTGCCCAATAACCGCAGGAATACTGCCTAAAGGATTATTTTCGAGCTTAAAAGAGCGTAGTTTGGTTAACTTCGCTAATTCAAGCGGAAGTGTTTTTAATCTATTTTGTTGTAGCCCTAAAACCTTTAACTCTAAAAGCGCACACAAGGCTAAAGAAAGTGTTTCCAATTCGTTGTTCGAACAATCAAACGCCTGCAAATTTTTGAGTTGAGCAATACATTCTGGTATTTCTGAAATGAAATTATGCTCTACATTCAGTTGTTGCAAGGTCGTTAAATCACATAAGCCCTTACTCAAGACACTTAAGGCGTTATCAGACAAATCCAAGATCCCTAAGTTTTCAGTCTTTAAAACTTGGGCTGGCAATTCCTCTAAAGATTGATCGCTCAAATCTAAATTTCGGAGAACGGCACTGCTTGGTCTCACTAATATTTTCTCTATTGACTTATTAATATCCATTTACACGAATTAAACAAAACATCAACAGTTCGGTCAAAAAATCTTATTAAATGGATTTTTAGCTATTTTTCAAGTGGCACAAGGCTCACTAAGGAACAGTAAATCAATATAATAAAATAGCTACTTTTTAATTTTTATCCAAAATCAAAAAATTAACGAACTATTAAAAAATAGAACTTGGGTTATATGAATTTGAGGTCTTTCGATCACTTATAAATTACAGGTTCCTAAATTAACAAAGTTTTCTTTATTCTCACAACAAAAGGGCTAAGGAACGTGTAAAAAATAAGTTGTACCGATTTTAGTGCCCAAAACCTAGCGCATCTAAGGGACATCAGGCAACCCTTTACTTAAAAATAATTTTAGCTTGAACAGAAGCCCTTCGAGTATCCTCAAATACAAGTTTCAAATAATACACTCCTGCGGGCAAATTTTGACGAGACACACTAATCTGACGTTCAGTGATCCCTTCTTGCACAAACACTTGCTGCCCCATGTTATTATACAAAACTAGCCCATAGGTATTTTCAACAGCACTTAGCTCTATGTGTAGCCTTTGATCTGCTGGATTAGGATAAACGACCACATCAGTGGCATACATTAGCGCTTCTGTTGGCGTTGTCATAGGGCAAATAATATCATTCAAAAAGAATAATATTCCTGTAAAAACAGAATCTTGCCACTGAGGATTGTTGACATAACTAACGTGTCCAGTACTATTCGGAATCGTAATTAATACATTCGGAATCCCCAAAGCCGTTGCGGTATCCGCAATCACTTGGCTTCCTTCTAAGTAAGACACTGGAAATCCTGCAATCGTCGAATAACCTTGCCCATAAGGAACAATGTCATCGTTGTCATCGTGTACACTAAATACAGGGACATCTCCTGCATCCACCCAAGACGCATCTCCCAAAGCGCCTGATAGATTTAATACGCCTTGTACGCCTGAATTGTATTGTGTATTGGTAGTTGTATTGCCTTCAAAACCACCATTATTATCAATAGCCGTCTGAATATGTGGTGGAATAGTATCCGTAGAATCCAAATAGGCAACATGTAAGGCCATAATAGCTCCTGCCGAGCCTCCTCCTACAAAGACAAGGTTGGTATCTATTTTATATAAATTAGCGGTTGCCGCATCTTCCCTAAAATGGCGAACCGATGCTTTCATATCTCCAATTGCCTTTACCACTACATCCCCGAAAACCACAGAGTCGGGAAAAGGCACAAAAAGACCGTCAAATAAACGATAATCAATTGTTGCCGTTACATACCCATGCTGTGCGTAATAATGACAAAGTGGCGCCATGTCTGTTCGTTCGCCTAGAATAAAACTTCCTCCAAAGGCTAAAATCAACAAAGGGCGTTTGCTGGCGGTATCTCCGACAGGTTGATACACATCCATATACAAGCTATCTACATTTCCTTGATAAGTTGTATTGACCCCAAAGAAGACATTAAACGTCGTGTCCACGCTTGGAAATACTTCGTTTAAATAACGCGTGCCATCGCAAGTTGGATGCTGTGCTTGGCTATAAATCGTTGTTAATAAAATGAAAAGTAAGGTGTAGGTATACTTCATTGTTATTTGTTGTTGTAATAGAAATCCACGAGGTGTAAATAAAAAGTAAGTATGGTGTCAGACACTTTCAAAGTATCTGACACCATACTTATTTATTTTTTATAAAAAAAGTGCCTAGCGGAAAATAACTTTAGACTGTATTGGGGCAATGCTTGCATCGTCAAAACGAATGTTTACAACATAAACACCTCTTGCAAAATTTTCCTTTGTCAATACATAACGGTTCGTATTGATTTCTGTTTCTTGGAAAACTTGACGTCCCATATTATCATACAAAGCAATCGTGTAACTAGAAGGCAACTCGTCAAAAGCAACGATCATATCTATATCAGCTGGATTTGGATAAAAATCAGCCGCCACAAACTCCGTAGACAACTCGTCTAGGCTAGAAATCAAGGGGCAAATAACCTCGTCATGCACAAAATCCGCAGAAGTATTCAAAACCGTATCTTGCCATTGAGCAGCATTGCCGTCAAAATAACTCACGTGGCCATTACTTGGAATCGTAATCAAACCGTTAGCAACGCCTACACTTGTTGCCTGTGGCGCCATAAGACCGCTTCCTTCTACATAAATAATTGGCATACCAAAAACCGCTGCATTTCCACCATTGTAAGGTACAACGCCATCCATATCGTCGTGTGCTGAAAAAAGAGGGGCACTATTGGCTCCAATATAATCGGCATCACGCAAGGCACCAGAAAAGTTAACCACACCTTGTACTTCAGAGCTATACACACCTACATTCGCACTACTATTTCCTTCATAACCGCCATTATTCGTAATCGCTGTCATTTCATTTGCTGCTATATTATCCGTAGAATCTACATATGCTGCATGAGCCGTAGCAATTCCTCCTGCTGAAACACCTCCTACAAAAATCATATTTGGGTCAATCTTATAAAGGTTGGCTGTAGCAGCGTCTTCTCTCAAAAAACGAACAGAAGCTTTTACATCGCCTACTGCTTTGATCACGACATCGGTTAGAGCAACAGAGTCAGGAAAAGGGAAGAAAGGACCATCGTACAAACGGTAATCAATCGTTACGGCAACAAAACCACGTTTGGCATAATAACGACACAAATCGTCCAAATCTTCGCGTTCACCAGCAATAAAAGAGCCACCAAAAGCTAGAACAATTACTGGACGCATGACGGCCACATCTCCTTGAGGCTCGTAAATATCCATAAATAGATCTTGGTTATTCCCTCCAAACGTAGTATTATTTCCAAATAGAACACTTTGCGTCGTATCGACTGAAGTAAACACTTCACTCACATAACGGCTACCATCACAAGTGGGATGATTTTGTGCAAAAGCACTGTAGAGCACTCCAGTTAAGAAGGATAATATAAAGATAATTTTTTGCATGTTTATTTCTTTTTTATGTTAACTTTTTAGTTAATTCTAAAAATAAATTTACAAAAAAATAATGGTTTCTTACAGTCTCTAGTCTAGAAGAAAGGCTACTTCATCCAAGAATCAACTAAAAATGCATATTAAGTCGCTTTCTAGAACTACTTTTGAGACCTATTGACGTTAAATTAGACTGGCAGTCCTTTATAAAAAAACAAAAAATCTTTGATTACTAAATCAACCTTATGGCTTTAATCAATTTAAAACAAATTAAAAAGAGCATCAATTATCTCTGGATTAGTATGGTCTTATTTATTTTAATTTACTTATTGCTGCATCCTAGTGCTTTTAGCGCAGCGCATCTTTCTGTTTTTTTACAAAAATTTGGGACTTGGATTTGGCTCGTTTATATTCTAATCTCTTTTTTAAGAGGGCTCTTTTTGTTTCCAAGTACGCCTTTTGTCCTTGCTGGAGCCATTTTATTTCCCGAAAAACTAATTCTGGTTGGCATTATTTCTATTCTAGGTATTCTCTTTTCTGCTACCCTATTGTATTACTTTGCCGATGCGATTGGCTTTGGAGATTATTTATCCAAAAAATATCCTAAAAAAATAGAAAAAGCACGCATACAACTCAATAAGCCTCAAGGCAAATGGTTGGTCGCAGCATGGGCTTGGTTTCCATTTGTTCCCACGGACATTATCTGTTATGTGGCAGGATTAGTACAAATGCGTTTTAGCATTATGATAACTGGCATCTTTTTAGGAGAGACTATATTAATAAGTCTTTATTTATATCTTGGGAAAGATATTTTGAGTTTTATGTAGCCTGTTTTACCCATCATTTTGATCAACCAAAAAAATATCCTTATGCGTTATTTATTTTTTGCTCTATTTCTGACGTTCACTAGCTTAACCTATGCTCAAAAGAGTTTTAAAAAAGTGATTGAAGAAAATAAATTTACCTCTTTAGAAGGCAAAGAACTTACCTTTACGGAAATTTTTAAAGCCAACAAAGGGAAAGTAGTTTACATTGATTTTTGGGCGAGTTGGTGTGGGCCTTGTCGGCAAGAAATGCCTGCTTCTCTAAGCTTGCATCAAAATTTAAAAGGAGAAGATATTGTCTTTGTCTATATTTCTATTGATAAAAATGAAGCGGCATGGAAACGCAGCATGAATAGTCTAAAAATCACCGACAAAGGGCAACATTATAGACGAAATCAAGAGGAGATGGTTGAGTTTCTTAAATTTTTCTACATCTATTCTATTCCTCATTATATGATAATTGGAAAAGATGGGCAAATTGCCAACAACGACGCTTTGCCTCCCAGTAATGTTAAACTAGAACGTCAATTACGTAAATTACTAAAAGTAAAGGCAAGAGGATAAACCATTAGTGTCCAAACTATTGGCTCTGCAAGGCTTCTCGTTTGGGTTCAATGTAATTCAAAAACAACTTTAGAGCTTGTCGTTTTTCCTTGGTTAATTCGTAGTCAATGTATTTATGATAATAATCATGTACATTAAAATTCAAATAACTAGACTGAAACAATTGGGCCACTTGATGGCGTTTTTGAATACCTAATCCTAGCGCCTGATTAAACTGCTTCAAAAAATGTGGCGGCAGTGCTACATTGCTGACCCAAGCAGCAAAAACAAAAGGTAAGTTGGTGTGTTTTTTCCATATTTCGCCCAAATCATAGACATAAGGGTAAGTTACCCCCATATCTATTGTGCGGTCGCCTATAATTAAAGCAGCAGTATGGTTCTTAATTTGCCCCTCAAAGCCTGCCTTAGCATTAATAAATTGAGGGTTAATTTTCCAATAATTTGCCACTAAATAACGCGTTAAAGCAACCGAAGTTCTAGATTGATAATCCAAATACAACTCGGTAATTTCTTCGATTGGGCAATTAGAATAAATGCAAACCGTTTTCACCGCACCTTCTGTTCCAATACAATAATCTGAAATAATGTGTGGCGTTTTTAATTGTGGAATAACGGCAACAGGAATCAAACCTAAGTCAACTTCTCCTGCAATCAACTTTCGAGCACATTCTGAAGGAATGTCCAAGCTTAAATCAATAGATTGTTCCAATTCTGACTGAAAAAGCCCGTACAAAAATGGTTTTGTATTGAGATAAGAAACGGCAGAAATTTTTAGTGGCGGCTTCAAGTTAGTCGTTGTTTAAGTGTGAAATATCGTCTTGTAATTTTAAATGGAAGTGCGTTCCATCATATTTAAAAATACAAAGACCTGTATTTTTGTGCCTATACTGCGGCATTGCCGACAAAGGTTGTCCTTGCAAAATAGCCATTAAATAAGCCAAACAGCCTCCGTGCGTACAAATAAGCACTTTTTGATCCTTTAGTGTTTTTAAATAAGCGACAAAACTCCCCAAACGATTTCCCATCTCTTCCGCACTATCGCCACCAACCAAGCTTCGTTTGTAGTCTCCATCAGCCCAAGCCTTTAGCAAGCCCAAATAAGCAGCATGCATGGGTTTATCTGCTTTTTTACCTTCCCATTCTCCCCAACCGATTTCATCCAAGTCGCTGCGTCTTTCTACTGAAATTCCCAGGGCTTCAAAAGGCTGTGCGGTTTCTTGCGTTCGTTTTAAAGTCGAGGTAATGAGTCGATCGAATGAAATACTTTGATAGCGTTCAAAAAAGGCTTGCGCCTCTTCCTGCCCTCTTTCATTCAAAGAAGAATCGACACCTCGCCCCTGTACAATACCTTTGGTATTATACAAGGTCTGCCCATGTCTGTATATATAAATTTCCATAGAGATTCTATGTTTTATTTGGTTCTTGACAACTTTTGCCACAGCGAACTCTTTTTCTTTTT
>CACVAQ010000504.1 GCA_902727865.1 uncultured Aureispira sp.
AAAATAAATAAATGTGCTTCATCATGTCATAAGTTTTTATTAAACAGTCTTGGATTCTTATTCGAATAGATTCCTTCATCTACTCAGATACTACTTTTAGCTGAAGTAATTTTCAACATTTATCTAGGTATTGTTAAAACAAGTTGTCCTGTTTTGTAGATATTTTTTCTATCGGTGCAGCCTGCCTCTATGGTGTAAACATAAAACCTGCTTTTCATCTTATCGAGCTTTATTTTCCTTATAAATTTTCAAATACGAAACGCGCTTTCGTTTGGTATTTTCCAATTCCAAATAATCCTTTGTCCTTTTTCTGAGCACAAGATATTCTTTGTAATCTAAAAAAAAGAGCGTGTCTTGTTTATATTCTACCCGTAGATATTGGCAGTTTGACATCGGGTCATTTGTTGGGCGTTCTATATTACATTGTGTCAAAGAATCTTGCCCAAACTCCAAACGAATGACACCATGTTGCAACAAATTAGGCGGATGTTTTTTTTCAGCTCTATACCGTTCATAGTCACCGATCCATGTTGTTCCGATCAACTGTTGGCTTTTAGTAGATATACAGCCCGTTAAGAACAATAAACTGCTTACCATTAATACTATCTTAAATAGATTTTGTTTCATGATTGATTTATCCTTAATTTTTATCGTTCTTTAATAAATCGTGTGGAGTTTATAATACAAGGAAGCTCTTGACTAATTTTCAGATTTTAGATACTAGATTTTAGATCGAGCAGCTCTGTTGGTGTAAAACACCAAGCCTGCTCGTTCGCCCTGCTCATGCTCTTAGACTAAATTATTGATAATCAATTTTTAGTCTAATATCTAAAAGCGAAGCGATCTAAGGTCTAAAATCTAAAATAGTCCATCGCAAAGCTGATTTTGATTATTATCATACGATTTATTAAAGAACCTTTTTTATTTTCAGTCTCTTAATTAATTTCTACCTATTTACCCAAACAAAGGCTACCGCAACAAGGTTATATTTCCTTTTTTCACCAATTCATTTCCATCCAAACATTTGCATTGCATATAATAGCCATAGACATCTGGCAAGCAATCTTTTCCTTTGAATTTTCCATCCCAACCGATACTTTTATCGTTCGATTGAAACACCTGCTCTCCCCAACGATTATAAATTATAAAGTTAATAGCTGTAATCGCCGAGCCTTCTACATAAATCACATCATTATAACCATCTCCATCTGGCGAAAAAGCATTGGGAACAAATACATTCGGTTCGTCGCAGATCGGTAAATTAACATAAATAATAATAGAATCTGTTGTTATACACCCTAAAGCGTCTGTTATCGTCAAATAATAAGTCGTTGTTGCTTCTGGTCTTGCAATTGGATTGTAAATGGAGTCCTCGCTCAAAGTGGGATCAGCATTCCAAGTATATACATATCCTGCTTGCACGGTGGCTAACAACTGTGTCCCATTGCCAGCATAAAGAGTATCTTGATCTGCCTGAATAGAAAGTTGTGGATTGCTAGACGATACATCTACTAGGGTTTGTGCCCTTGCAATACAACCGTACTGATTTTGAGCCACTACCGTATAATTCGTGGGTACTACTGGTGCTACTAGAATCGTATCGGTTCCTTGTCCCGAAACAATCGTGCCAGTAGAAGTCCATTGATAACTTAAAGAATCGCTTCTATTCAAATTAGTAACCAGCAATTGTATGGGTTCCGTTGTACAAATTAATGCCGCAGAATCCAAGGTTATTTCGACAGGATAATACTCCACCAAAACAGAATCTATTTCAATACAGCCCAAGGTATCTTCTATCTGTACATAGTAAACGTGTTGATTGTTCACAACGTTGGTCTGCAAGCTTGGATTTTGCGCTAGAATAGGATTAAAATCAAGGCTGTTCGACCAAGTATACTGTACATTTTGATTGCTATTCGCGGTTAAAGTCAAATTAGGCTGGCACAGTATTGTATCTAAAGGAACATGTAAACTCAAAGGTGGCGCAATGCGGATGCTTGTTTCGACCGAATCCATACAGCCAAATTGATTGATCCCTACAACACTTAAATTAATTGCCGTATTGCCTGGTACAGTAATACTGTCGGTTCCTTGACCTGTCAAAATGATAGGATTGGGTGACCAAGTATACTGGAGTGTATCCAATATATTATTAGTAGAAACCGACAAGGCGATAGGATTGGCATTACAACTCACATAAGTTGAATCTAAATTCAATTGAACAGAACGCCTGTTCAGCAAAATTGAATCAACTCCAAAACAACCAAAACTGTCTTGTACTTGAACATAAAAAGTCTGTTGTGCATTCGAAAGTCCTGCGGTGAACAAGGCATCGTTATCAAGGATCGTTTGAAAATCGCTATGGCTTGACCAGCCATAAGTTCCTGTTTGAGGGCTAATCGCTGTAAGGTTAATACTGGTATCACAAGTAAGCGTATCGCCTTGAATTTGGACGACGGGCGCAGGTTGAAGGGTAACAAAAATAGAATCTTCTACCCAACAGGTATCTAAGATGCCACCAAAATTAGAATAGCCATATACTCGAACGGTGTAGCTTGTATTTACGGTTGGCAAAACCCTTGGATTCGCCACGGTAGAATCAGAAAGCCCAAGCCCTGGCGACCAAAGGTAGCTTAAATTTGGATTGGTCTGAATCATCAATGAAATTGAATCGCTGCCACAAGTAACGAGGTGATTATTCGGTACTTCTAAGACTGGAATTTGAGCGGTTAATGATTTACTTACTTGCCCGGTACAGTTTCCTATAATCTGAATTTGTAAATCAATCGTATAGCTTGAATCCGCATAATAAGTCGTTATGGGATTCTGTGCCGTAGAGGTTTGTCCATTGCCTAAATCCCAATTCCAATTGCGAATCAAGGTATCTCCCGATATATCTTGGAATTGCACGACTAAAGAATCGCCACAATTTACTGGGGTCATCGTAAAATTAATTGGAATGTCATTGCCTCGGTAATGCACAAAAACAGAATCCAAACCTTGACAACCAAAATTACTTTCGCCTCGAACATAAAACCATCGAGCATCATTGACATTCGTCACTAAGCTATCTCCTCTTCCTATAATTAGATTAAAATTACGATCCAAAGACCATTCGACAGAAGCCGCATCTGGTGCATTGACCTTTAAGGCTACTTGATTTACACACAAGACGGTATCGCTCATTGCTTCAAAAACAAAGCGATCCACCCCGACCAAAACCGTATGTACTTGCACACAGGTATCCAAAGCATTGGGCGCTGTAACGGTGACCGTATAAAGCGTTGTTGTAGTGGGGCGGGCTATTGGGCTTGCGATAGTCGGGTTCGTCAAATTGGTAGCAGGCGACCATTGATACATCAAGTTGGGATTGCCTCCTATATTCAACTGAATAGAATCTAAGGTACACAAACCGACACTGTCCGCAGAATTGAGGCTTGGTAGGTTATAATCCAAGGTATCCACAAAGGTTCCAGTACAGCCATTCGTTGCGGTTGCCGTTAAACGAACCACATGAACGCCACTAGAAGGATATTGCGCTAATCCATTGGTTGTATAAGTCGTCGTTCCGTTTCCAAAATTCCAAACATAGCCTTGTAACTGTGTTCCACTAGGAAAGGTTGTTGTATTCGTAAAGCTAACATCCAAGGTATCCTCACAAGCATTGACCTGTGTTATAAAACCTGTTGGAATGATGACATTTCGTCGATAAACTTTAACGGTATCTTCTGCCGTACAACCGTATTGATCGGTTGCTCTCACATAAAGAAACAAGTCATAGGGCGGACCAGGCAAGCCGACAAAAAAGTTATTGACATTAGAGATCGCAATCGGATTGAAGCTTGGGCTAAACGACCAATCGGTTTGTACCGCATTACTGATATTGGCTTGAACATTGAAGCTGCCCGTACAAACAACCGTATCTTTGGGTACTTCTATGGTAATTGGAGGGGCTTGAACCACCGTTATATTATGAACAGCAATACAAGTATCGATTCCACTTTGACCTGTTATACTTACCGTATAGGTAAATGGGGTGCTTGGCACGCTTGCAATAGGCGACGCAGCACTGGTACTCGATAAAAATGCTGCGGGAGACCATTGATAATTTAAGTTTGGATTGCCACCTGGATTTAAGCTTAGCACAGAATCCCCATTACATAAAATAACCGTTGAATCGGTCGTTAAGGAGGCTATATTTAACATTAAGGTATCGGTTAAGATTCCAGTACAGCCGTTGGCTAAGGTTACTTGCAAACTAACGCTTGTTGCTTGACTTTGTGTAAAGGTCAATACGGGATTTTGTTGGGTCGTACTTTGTCCATCCGAAGTCGTCCACAACCAACTCGCAATGGGGCTTGCTGTCGTGTCAGAAGTTAAGTCGGTAAATTGTATCGCAATAGTATCCGAACAACCTAAGGATTGATACGAAAAGTCCACATTAATCGGAACTGGATTTTGTTGGACTAAGGCGAATGCCGTAGCAGTACAGCCATACGCATCGGTTGCTCGAACGTAATAACCTGCATAAGGAAAAGTCATTGGCGTAGCAGCATAAGGGTTTCCTGTTCCTAGTATAAGATTAAAACTTGGATCGCCTGCCCACTCGTAAAAAATGGCCGTAGGACTATTTGCCGTCAAATCAACTGTGCTTCCACAATACACCGTCACGGCTGGTATGGTCACCGTCACGGGCGGTGGAAAATTAACGTGTACTTGTTCTATATTAATACAAGTATCTCCCCCATTAATTGCGGTAATGGTCACCGTATAAGTCGTTGGAACAAGTGGGGTCGCAATTGGGCTGACTGCCGTCGCATTATTTAAGCTGGCTGCTGGAGACCATATATATTGCAAACTAGCATTGCCATTTTGGTTCAGTTGTACAGAATTGTTTCCTTGACAAACGCCAACCGTGTCTCCACTCGTCAACTGAGGGATACTTACGGTAACCATGTCTTGAAAACGACCGATACAGCCATCTATCGTTTCTACATCCAAGACAACCATATAATTGCCCGATTGCTGATAAGTATGTGTTGGATGCTGTTGATTACTACTATTAGAATCCCCAAAATCCCAAGACCATAGGCGCAATGCTCCACCCGAATTATCAATCGTTTGGTCTGTAAATTGTACGGTAAACGTGGAATCACAAGTCAATAAATTATAGGCCCAATTTACAGTAATTGGTGTGATTCGTTTAAACACGTCAACGGTGTCGATTACAGAACAGCCTGCAAAATCAGTTGCTCTTACAAAGAGACGAACAACGCTTGTAATCGGAATACGAATGCTGTCCCCTGTAAACAATATCGTATTAAACAAGGGGTCTACGGCCCATTCGATAATTTGAGCGGTATTACTAAACGCAAGAATCGAAATAGAATCTTGGCAAGTGATCGTGTCTCGAAGCACATCTAAGGTTAGTGGCGGTGGTAAAACAACGCTTATGCTTTTTTCTAAAACACAGGTATCTACGCCATTGGGAGCCGTTACGGTGACAAAATAAGTCGTTGGTACTAGTGGACTAGCAATAGGGCTAGCCACTGTGGTGCTGCTTAAACCTATGGCTGGCGACCACTGATAAACATGGTTCGGGTTTCCCCCTGGATTTAAAATAATGCTGCTATCTCCTGCACAAATACCGATGCTGTCTTCACTAAAAATCACTGGTAAATCTAGGATTAAGGTATCCGAATACGTCGCTGTACAACCATTGGCTGCGACAACATTTAGGTTAATAACATACATTCCCGAAGCATCATAGAACGTAGAAGGATAAGGAACGGTATCGGTTAAACCATTCCCAAAGTCCCAATCCCATTGTGCAATTGTACTGATACTATCAATCGTCAAATCGGTCACATCTAAGAAAAAGGAATCGGTACAGCTCGCTGTTGTCACGTCAAAATTAGCATGAATAGATTCGTATTGCAAGTAAATTTCTTGGGTAGCGGTATCGGCACACAAGGTTCCTGGGTCCGCAATTAAAGTGATGGTATACCGTCCTGTGTCTGGGTAAATATAAGCAGGATTTGAAAAGGTGGACGTCGCATTTGTCGCAGGATCTCCAAACGACCAAACAAAGCCTGTGCCTAGAGAAGCACTGTTGTTCTGAAAATTAACCACCAAAGAATTATCACACTGAATCTCTGGCGCAAAAAAGGCAGAGGAAACCAAACGCCCACAAACACCAACCACATATTGAAAATCTCTTCGGGTCGTCGAAATCAAAACGCCATTTCTATATTCTTTGGCACAAACCCCGACCACAAAAACACCTATAATGTCTGGTGTTCCAGTTAACAAACCTGTTGCAGGATCAATGACCAAAGAATCTGGGCCGCCCAACATATTGTCTATGCTGTAAGGAGGTTGCCAAGTAACAGGATTGTAAGGCGGATTGTTTGGCGGTTGTGGTCTAGATTGACTTGGTGTAGCGCCTGTAAAAGGGGTACACAGTTCATAGACAATAGAATCGCCATCGGGATCTAAGGCCGAATGGTCGTATACAATTGGTACGCCTGCACAAACATAAACAGGGGGCCATTCTACAAATCGAGCACTGCCATTACAACCCAACAAGGCTTCTTCTGAAATATAGGAGGAATAGGTCGCCCCTGTTGAGGTGGGGGCTACGATATTTACAATATCTTGATTTCGGCAACAACGTTGATACACCACTTGATACCCTCCTACTTGAAAGGGCAAAGTCACCGTATCAATATAGGTTGTCGTGTGGATACACACATTGGGGGGCGCAACTAAACAGGGGTCGGTCAAATTCAAATCCAAGGTATCGTTGTTTTTTAACTGTAACCTCAAATCGTAAAGTAGTGAATCATTAATATCAAAAATGCCAATCGACGCAGGGCTATCAAACCAAGGCACCCCCGTGTCACAATCTCGAAAAACGGTGACCATAATCTCATATCGGTCATTTCCTAAACAACGGTAATTGATTTCGCCGCCGACCATATGCGTTGCCGACACATAAAGGGGCATACAACTGAAAAAAGTTAAATAGGCAAAAACAATATGGAGGTAGTTTCTATGCATCAATAAATAGGAATATTTGAATTGAAGTAAACTTTAAGATAGCATTTTTTTTAGGAAGATTCGTATATCTCGAATTGCAATTAATCAATAAATCAAGATAGACAAGTCTTTGTTTTGCTGTGCCTATTGTAAGAATAAACAGGTGCATCGCCTGACAAAATCACGTCTGATACATAAAAACAGGAATAAATGCCTTGCAAGAATCTTGAATGCTTCAGCAGGGCTTCTTTTGGGGAGCTGCTTTTTATCTTAATTCCTGTCAAGCAACAATGTAAAGACATCGCTAAATGCGCTACGCCCTTATTTATACCCCTTCAATTCGGCTTTCAATTCTTTAATTTCATCATTAATCTCTGATAATTCGCCTTCTTTGTCTTGAATTTCAATTTGTAGCTTTTGAATACTTTTGAGTAGTTTCTTGAAACTAGTATCCATTAGGTTGGCGTCCATCTCTGTTTTTTTCCGCATGGTATCAACAGACACTTTGACCAAATCATCTATTTTGATCTTATATTCATTGGTATCTCCTAATAAAACCGCATGTTCCTCATCGTAGATATGCCTTATTTGCTCTAATTCGTCCTTCAAGCCAATTTCCAATTGTTTTAATGCTCGAATAGTCTCTGGAATATTTAAAGCTGTATTTGGAGCATTGGACGTGGCTGCCTGTTGGTTTAAAAAGGCTATTTTTTGCGCCACGGTTTTGCCTGCTAAGTTTGAATAAACAGGATGGGTTTCTATTTTTTTTGCATACTCTAGTCGAGCTTTTTTCAGCGCATTGGCTTCTTCCTGCATCAACGCTTTTGCCTTCTCATCCTGCGCCTGAATTCCTTTTTTCTCCGTGCTTAATTGCGAAGAAATGGCCCGATTAGAATCTAGTATTTTGGTCGTATTTTTTCTAAAAAAATCTTTTTCTTTATCTACCTTAACTCTTGTCCAGACAATCAATTCGTTTCGGATCTCCCGCAAACGCTGCTTTACTTTTGTTCGTTGATTATAAAGAGTGTATTGCAGTTCTTCTAAGCTCTTTTGTTTTTGCCCTTGTGTAAAAGAGAAACGCCCAATTAATTTCTTTCGAGTTTCGTTTGTTTTGTTTTTTATAACAGCAGAAAACTTAGGAAAACTGGCCGCTAGAAAAGGGAATAATAGAAGGACCATAAATAATCCAACGCCACCTATATCTAGAATTAATTGGGGAATAAACAAAGCTAAGTCGACCACAGAACTTACTGCGTAATAAACATCACTCAAAGGACTCCCTGCAATCAAGGTGGACAGCAAAAACAAGGCAAAAACAAGCCCTAATACTTGAAGCGTATATTTTAGAATTTTTCCAAACGTTTGACCTACTTTTTTATAATTACTAGTAGCTTCTTTTAGGATGGCAGACCAACTATAACTCGTTGCAGGCGTTGTCGTATTAGATTTTGGAAGGTTTGGCAAGGATAAGTTTTGCTCTTTCATCGCTTTTTCTAAAGCCAATACGAACCAATTACGCTCGTTAATTTTATTCAATTTCAAAGACTTAGACGGCAAAGGTCTATTCGTCAACAATAAAGGAGTACTGGTCAAGGTTTCTCCCCATTCTTCGGGGCTTGGGCGAAGTTGTGGATCTTCGTGTCCATCTACGAAGGTTCGCACAAAGAGTTTTTGTAAATCTCGATCTAGGCTTAAAAACGCTCGATGAGGCGGAGGAATGACCGTAAATTGATCCGATAATTGCGTATTGTGGACAAACAAGCCGTGCTTTATTTTGTCCCCTAGTGCATTCACATTATCATAAGGAGCCTTAGAAGTCGCTGCATGAGGATGGACTCCAAACAACAAACGGTAATAAATAACCGCTAAACTAAAATTGTCCCAAGAAGGATCAATCGTTATTTTCCCAGGCTTTGTTCCTGTATAATATTCGTTCGGTGTGTATTCTGGCGTAGCCACTGTGGCAGGAAACAAGGTGCGTCCATTTTCAATCACTTCAATCGAATCGGTGTCTACAATCGAAACAACGCCATTGTTTTTGATCAAAATATTATCTGGCTTCAAATCAACTAGAACATACTTTCCAGTAGCATGAACCATTCTCAAAGCAGCCGCTAGGTTATAACAGACCTTTAAACGCAAGCGCAAGGCTTCGTCTCCGCCCAATTTAAATCGACTCCACTCTTTGCCTAGGTATTTTGGTAATTTAGGGGCCGTTAAAATTTCCAACTTTTCTCCTGTTGCTTTAGGCATCACAAATCCAACAAAAACACCTTCTGCATCATGCAAAATGTGTTTTACCCAAACAATAGGTTGCTCGTCCAATAAGCCTTCAAAAACAGGTGGATTTTGGAGCAGATACTCAATTTTAGCTTCTTTTTCGGAATCTCGCTTGTTAAGATGGAATATTTTTGCCACGCAATGACTCAAGCCAGAAGGCTTTGTTATAGTAAACAACTCCCCCTCTCCTCCCGAAGCAAATGGGCTGTCTTCTATAATAATCGCTTGATTAATCGCTTGTATGTACAATTGTCTTGGCACGTCCAGGAGGTATCTTTGAGGGTTTTTAAATTTAGATTTGAAGATTGGGTCATTTGAAAATTCAGGATTTCTTATCTTTTCAAATCAAACCTAATTAAGCCTTCTTTTCTTCTGTGATCGCCGCTGCTTCTTGAGGCACAAAAACCCCCAGAATCATCGTCTTATCGTCCGTTTCGTGTTGAAATTGCTTGCTGCCATTGGTCAAAAAACCGCTCCAAATAGCATTGATTTCTTCTTGTGATTTTTGTTCTTTTCGGAGTTGTAGCATACCATTTAGGTTCGGCTCAAAAAACTTCGTGTAAGGTCGATTCGGGTCGTGGTATTTTTGATTTTCTTCATCCCAAACGTTCACTTCAAAAGAACCATTTTCGCAACCATCACTCAACAAAGCAAAGGCACGGATTTTTTCTTTGACAACACCAGATTGGATATACAAGTCCACGCCTTCCGTCGTCCATATATTGGACGTAATGAAAACCGTTTCATTGACTTCACTTCCTCTAAAGGGATCAATCAAGGATTCCCATTGATTCTTTTCTAAGGTATAAGCTGCTCGGCCATCTCCAATATGAGTGGTTAAAATTCCGAAAGGAGCGTATAAAACAGCCAAGACGGTACAAGCCAAATCAGGAATGTGGTATCCTTTCGCTAGGGCAAATTGCTCCAATCGCTGTCGAACGATTTGCAAGCCTTTTAGCGCTTCTACTCGCCACACGTCCTCCGAAGGCATCTCCTCTACTGTATTCCAGCCATTTCGTTGGATCATTTCCTCTAAACAATGCGCCATATTACGAGCCACAAAATCAGAACCAACGTCTGAATGCTTAGCAGAACCCGCGCCATCCGCAACCACAGCAACCCCCCAAGTGTCGTTAATTTGTTGGTGTGCACAACTATCTTGACAAGGTAGGTTCATCAAAACATGCCCATTTCCAATTACAGAAGCGTAGGCTACTACCCAATTTGAATTTTTATTATCGCTAGACATCTTGTTTTTATTAGTGGTTCTTTGACAAATCGGGTGGCGTTTTAAAATATAGAGTACGTTTCCAAGCTTTGAATTGGGGTGTAAATTTTACATAGGAAATTGTAGGCGACTTTTTATCAAAACAGGCGACTTTATACTTAAAATTTACGACTCCTATATTTCAACAAAGGTAGTCGTTAAACTATTATCACACGATTGGTCAAAGAACGTTATTAGTTTACTAAAACTACCGTAATCGCAAACTAGTTTAAAAACCAAAAGGATAATGCCGCAAAATGCTTCACTATCCAATTGTTTCTATTTTTAGACCTATCCTAGAATTTCATTTGTGCCCAATCACTTACTGGTGGAAGCTCTATGCTATCCCCTTCTTTTGATTTGGTTATAATTCCAATACTGTTACTCAACCATTTGAAGAACTCTGCAAATTTATATCCTGACAAAGGAATTGCTGGCGCTGATGTCGGGCAAATTTCATTCAATACGTGTTGATTAAATCCTTTTACACCCAATCCCCAGAACGTAAACTTCTTAGAATCTACCGCCCCTTGAAGCTCACTAGATAAACCTTTTACATCTTGATCTCTATCTGGCTCACCATCTGTAATTAAGACAATAATTGGACGATAATAAGGCTGTCCTGTTTCTTTGTACCATTGCTTGCGTTGTTCTGTTTTACGCATCGCTTCCCGAACAGCATCGACCAAACGAGTTGTTCCAGATACGTTCAACGTTGGCATATCAAAATTATCAACCAAAGCAGGATCTTGGATCGTTTTAATACTACTACCAAACGTAACAATTCCAACCTCCAAGCGATTCGCAGCAATCAAATCTTCTTCTATTGCTGCATAGAACTCTTGCAAGCCACGGTTTAGTTCTCGAATAGCTGCACCACTCATCGAACCAGAAGTATCTAGCACTAGGGTACACAAACATTTTTGCTCGTAATTGTCAGGGGTTTCTCCTTGAAAGTAACTCATTCTTATTTAATTTTCTTTTGTATGTTTACACAACTTCTAGATAGAAGTTGATTGGATTTTTTTGTCAAAACTAGTAACAGTAACACTATCCTATACAATAGCAATACTATCTAAAAAGTTCCTAAGGGCTACTAAAAAAATTCACTCCTAACAAATATACAATATTCAGCAAGGAATCAAAATATGCACGCCCTCTTGTTTAAAATTTAACGGTTCTTAATAAATTCATCTTGGATGGAATATAGTTATCGTTCCAAGGAAACACTCTCAGTTGAGCTAGAGGCTCTAGTGATTTAATATTTTCAGACTATGATTAAAATATGACAGCAACATTGACTTATTTTGCTATTTTTAAGCTAATCTAGGATATTATTTGGGGCTTGGTTGACAACTCAAAGATTCCCCGCAGCTAATTTTTGCCAAAGCAGCCTCTTTTTCTTTTTCATAGCAATAAGATTTTGGTCGTATTTTTAAGTAGAAAATTGTTGGCTGTTAGTAAACTTACTTGCTACTTGTGCCGTCCTGAGATAGTAAAACCAAAGCCATAATAGTAGGGCTGGCAAAAACGGTTAGGAACCTATTTTTTTATAATAACAAAAAACATGAGTGATTATATACAAATTTTCAAGAATGCCTATACTAATTATTATAACTTTTTAGTCTCTGAAATAACCTTGACTTATGATTATAAGCCTTTGTGGCAAAATTATTTTTATCTTTTAATTCTAATTTCTATTGTTTTTTTTGGCTTGGAATTGTTTAGCCCTTGGCGAAAAAATCAAGCGAAATTCAGAAAAGATTTTTGGTTGGATGCCTTTTATATGTTTTTCAATTTTTTCCTCTTTTCGCTAATCATCTTTCACGCTGCTTCTCAAGTTGTTGTCAACTTATTCAAAGATGGCTTGGCAGCTATTGGAATTACGAACTTGGTTGCCATTGAAGTACAAGCCTTACCTTTTTGGGCCTACCTACTGGTTGTTTTTTTGGTCCGTGATTTTGTACAATGGTGGATTCATCGTTTATTGCACAAAAGTGCATTTTTATGGGAATTTCACAAAGTACACCACTCCGTCGAAGAAATGGGTTTTGCAGCACATTTTCGCTATCATTGGATGGAAAACATCGTCTATAAAACCTTAGAATACTTACCCTTAGCCTTAATGGGAGTTGATTTAGGAGCCTTTTTTATCATTCACATTTTCACGCTTATTGTTGGACATCAGAACCATGCTAATGCAAAATTCCCTGAATGGGTAAAAGGCATTGGTTTTGGGCTATTCGTTGGACTCTTTGCGGCAGTCTTTGCTTTTGACGCTTCTGGCTTGGGAATGCTACTGATTGTTAGTCTTTCAACGCTTATTGGATTCTTGCTTAGTCCCGTTATCAAATACATTTTTAATAGCCCAGAGATGCACATTTGGCATCATGCCTATGATTTACCAGAAGACAAACCGAATGGTGTCAATTTTGGGATAACCTTGAGTTGTTGGGATTATATTTTTGGCACCAGTCATGTTCCGAACTCTGGGCGTGATATTCGCCTTGGATTTCCTGGTATAGAGGAGTTTCCAGAAAATTTTGG
>CACVAQ010000505.1:0-9476 GCA_902727865.1 uncultured Aureispira sp.
TATCAACCTAATTGCATTTATCAAAAAAATATTAATAATAAGGGAACCGCTCGCCATGCAAAAACTGACCGTAGAAATTAATTCTACCAAGCAATTGGCAGAACGAAAATGGCTCTTGGAGCAATTGAAAAGGAGCTTTAAATAAGAAGAGCGATTAGGTTTCCCTAATCGCTCTTGTTTTAATGTATTTGTCATCTAGTGTTTGACGACCTTATGTGTACTAACTTTTTTATCTTGTTGAATATTAATATAATACATCCCTTGAGCTAATTGACTTAAATCAAGTGTCGCTTGCCTATCATTGGACTTTTCTTGTAAGACAATTCGCCCTAGATTATCGAAGACCTTGATTTGTAGCTCTTTTGCTTCTAATTGCTCTAGGTAAACCAAACCAGCAGTTGGATTTGGATACAAGTGTACTTGCATTTCTTCGACCCAAGCTTCTGTCATGTCTAGAACGATTGGAATATAGTTTTCTCCAATCGTATGTAAGGTCGTGTTGGTGAAAATAGGTGGATTGAAATCAAAATAAATTGCTGCTTGGTTATTGATTGTCGAACCATTGGTCAAATTAGTAACTTGGTCAATAGTATACGTAAAGAAACCGTGCGAAAGCGGCTCGTTGGCAATGCTATCGACTAGTAATATATCCTCAAAATTAACCGTTAAAATACCTGCACCGCTCAATGCCCAAGTATAAGGATGGCTACTAGCGCCCATTTGTAAAGAGGCTGGATTTAGATTGCTAGACAAGGTGTCAATAATTACAATAGTAAATGCGGTGTCTGTACCAGTGTTCTGGAAGCGTATTTTGTAATTTAAAGGCGTATTGGCATCTATATAGTGTGGGCTACCATAGCCTGCGGGTTGTGCGGCTTTATCATTCGGGTCAAAAGATGCAATACTTTGTTGACAATCAATGTCAATAAAAGGCGTGCTGTTGCCTGTATAGTATTGAGTTAAGAAACCTGTGTTAAATAGACCACTACTAAAAGGAAGGCAACCTTCTATGGAGGAATGCGCAACAACAGGTCCGAGTATCGCTGGAAAACCACTGGCTTGATTGGCTTGTATGCGGTAGGTTTTGCCTGAATCAGCAAGCTGTATGATTTCAATTGAATCTCCTGCATTTAAGTTAAAAGGAGCCATTTGTATGATAATATCGTCTTCAAAAATATTGTAGTTGTTTGCCACTAACATGCTATTGCCTATGTTTTTGATTTTAAAAAGAATCGTATCATTTTGGCATTGGCTACTAGCGTCTAATATAGAGCCACTCCATAAAGGCAAACAAAAACTGTCTGGATAAATATGCGCTTGGCTACAATGTGTTTGTCCTGGGATTGCCGTTGCATTGACGACGACATTAATATAGATAGAGCCGCATTCTCCTACATCAACGGTATCTAGGTTGAAGCGATATAGATTTCCTGTTTGCGAGGCAATAGGAACGGATGTATTTAAAACGGTTAAAAAGGAATCAATTTCCACGTCTACATAACTGTTGTAGGCGGTAGAGCTTCCATTGTTGCAATAATAAACACTATAAGCACTTCCGCCACCTGCTCTACGCAAAAAAGGAGCACTCATACTTACCGTCATTAAATGACAGGGAACAAGACTTTCTACCGTCCAATCAAGGGTGTCTATAGGGTTAAGTGCATTAAGGCTTAAACTTTGTGTTGTTGTACAGCTATTTCCATAAGGTGCATTGATTGGAATGAACTCTAAGGTGTAGTTTCCTGTGTCTAAATCTGCGCTGTAAGCACCGTCGTAATTTGTGGTAAAGTATCGAACATTGCCTGTGCTATTGTTGGTTGTTTTGATAATTTGATAAGCCACTAAAGGTTCAGTGCTGTCTGCGATACAGTTATGGTTGGTATCTTGTCGAACAACTCCTATCAAGGTGACATTGTCAAGTAGTGTAATGCAGCTGGCTGATGAACAGCCGTTTGCATCTGTAATGCTCACGCAGTAAGTTCCTGCTCCTAGGTTGTTAATGCTTGCCGTGGTGGCCCCTGTTGCCCAAGTGTAGGTATAGGGAGCTGTCCCGCCCGTAGCGATTGCGGTAGCACTTCCGTCTGTTGCATTAGGACTACTAGGGTTTGTAAAAGAACTAATCACGGTATTAAAACTGCTAGGCTGAGCAATGCTAACAGCGTTACTTGTTACACAGCCATTCATGTCGGTTACCGTTACACTATAAGTTCCGGTACAAAGATTGGTGACCGTTGAAGTTGTTTGAAAGCCAGTGCCTGGCCCCCAAAGATACGTATAAGGAGCGGAGCCTCCAGAACCTATTATGGTAGCAGAACCTGTACAGCTTCCAAAACAAAAGGTGTTGGTCACATTCGTTATGGTCGCAACTATAGCGCTAGGCTGTGTAACAATAATATTGTCTGTTGCCGTGCATCCTACGGCATCTGTAATGGTTACAGCGTATGTGCCTGCACAAATACCTGTTATGCTGTCGCCTAAGGCTCCATTGTTCCACAGATAAGTGTAAGGTGTCGTTCCTCCAGAGGCGCTTGCGGTGAGGAGTCCGTCACAAGATCCAAAGCAAGAAAGGTCTTGTCCGCTGAAATTGGACGCCACATTAGTTGTAACAGCGCATTGTGCGCGAAGCTCTGCATAAAAAAAGGAGCAGCTTAGTAGTACTAATATCTTAAATAGTAATTTCATAATTTGTAGTGTTTTAAGACCATAGAATGGATGGAGTAATAGCTTTTTGGTCGTCTTGTTACAAATGTAAGACAAGTTTAAATGGAAATGATGTACATTATTTATAACTTGTCAGATATAAAAGACTAAAATAGTGAATGAATCTAAATTGATTGTTGTTTTTAGAACAATAGAAAAAAAAGAGCTTAGGGATTTAAAAAAATGGGTGCAATCGCCCATGCACAACGAACACAAGGATGTGACTAAATTGTTTGAATTTTTATTCACTAGGTATAATTTGAATGCAACTACTCTTAAAAAAGAACGCGTATGGAAGTATCTTTATGGGCATAAGAAATACGATGCTTTAAGGCTGCGACATGTGTTGTCTTTTAGTTTAAATGTTTTAGAAAATTTTGTCAGTTATAAAGCACTAAAAAGAAGTTCATTTGAGCATGAAAAAAGATTAGTAAAAGCATATAGAGATAAAAAGATACTAAAACCCGCCACTCAGAGTTTGCAAAAGGCGGCAAAACACTTAGGGAAAGAGTCTCATAAGGATGAACAATATCATTACAACCAATATGAATTAGAGGTTTTGAAGTTTGATTTGGAAGGAACGCAGGATAGAACAAGGGCCACCAATATTACAGAAATTACAAAACACGCTAGTTTGTTTTTTATGATAACCACCTTGCGCCATGCGTATACTGCTCGGAGTCATCAAAGTTTGAAAAAAGCAGCTTACAGAGTTCCGCTCTTGGAGAGTGTCTTAACAGAAGTGGAAGAGAACGACTATGCCTTGTATCCGATTCTTATGATTTATTATCATGGGTATCAAACCCTAAATAGACCAGAAGAAGAAAGCCATTTTAAAGAACTGAATTATTATTTGGAGCAGCAACAGCCTGTGCTTGGCGCAAAAGAACAGCGAGAAATTTTATTAATGGCTTTGAATTATGCCATCAAAAAAATTAATACTGGCAGCCAATTTTATATGCAAGAAGCCTTTCGACTCTATAAAAAAGGCTTGGAAGAAAACCTACTGATTGAACAGGATGAAATGAGTCATTTTGCGTATAAAAATATCGTTTCTTTGGGGATTATTCTCAAAGAATATACTTGGCTAGATGTTTTTATACCAACTTATGCCCTCAAATTAAAAGGAGATTCTAAAAACAATTATAGAGATTATAGCTTGGCAAGATTAACGTTTGCTAGAGGTGATTTTGACCAAACGATGCAGTTGCTTATTCAAGCAGATTATGACGACATACTGTTGAATATTGGAGCCAAAGTTTTACTTCTAAAATTGTATTATCAGCAAGCGTATTGGGATGCTCTAGAGGCTTTGTTAGAGAGTTTTCGCATTTTCCTGAATCGAAAAAAAGAATTAAGTTATCATAAAGAACACTATACCAATTTGATTTTATTAGTAAGAAAAATCTTAAGTACGCCTATCCTCAACCAGCTGGTTCGAGAAAAAATAAAAGAACAAATAGAGTCCACACATCCCTTGGCTGAACGAGAATGGTTGTTGGCGCAGGTGCTTTAGTATTCGTTCTGTTTGAAAATCAATACGCACTTGTTCTAAAGTACTCGGCTTAAACATTAAAAAATAAATCTGGCAATACATTACTTACATCTTTGATTCTTCAAAGGTTTATTGCCTTTTTTGTTGCTGCTATTTACTATGATAACATATATTTTGTTTAACTTTTTTTATTTAAAAATACTTTTTTGTTAAACAAAAAAAAATAACATCTGTTTCATAGGCAATTATCTTAGTATAATAAAAATAGAAAGATGCAAATTGATATAATAGGTTCTGGTTTTGCAGGATTGGTTTCTGCTTGTTTTTTAGCTAAAAATGGACACGAAGTTCACGTGCACGAAAAAAATGAAATGGTCGGTGGACGGGCCCGTACGTTCAAGGCAGAGGGCTTCACCTTTGATATGGGACCTTCTTGGTATTGGATGCCAGATTTGATTGATAAAATTTTTGAAGATTTGGGCGAAAAACGCTCTGATTATATTGATTTAAAACGCTTAGACCCTTCTTACAGAGTCTTTTGGAACGATAAAACCAACACAGATATGCCTGCTAGTTTGGAGGAGTTGTATCGAGTATTTGATGATTTGGAAAAAGATGGTGGAAAGAAGTTGAAACGTTTCTTAGAAGATGCACAGGTGAAATATAAGGTCGGAACAGAAAAGTTCTTAGAAAAACCTGGTTTGAGTTTGCTCGAATTGATTGATGTTGAAGTATTTAAAAATTTCTTTAAACTAGATTTATTTAAATCGGTAGAGAAAGATGTTTGCAATCGCTTTGAATCCTACAAAGCGCGCTCGATCTTAAGATTCCCAGTCTTGTTTTTGGGCGAAATGCCGCACCGAATCCCTTCTTTATACACGCTAATGAATTATGCAGACCTAAAATTGGGTACTTGGTATCCCAAAGGCGGCATGCAACAATTGGCACAGGCTTTAAAGCAAATTGCCGAGAAACATGGCGCAATCTTTCATCTGAATCGTCCTGTCACTGGACTAGAATGTGCGAACAATAAAGTCACACACCTTAATTTTGAAGGCCATTCTAAAACGGTAGAACAAGTCGTGGCAGGTGCTGATTATAATTTTGTAGAACAACAACTGATTCCCAAAGAATATAGACGTTATAGCCCCGATTATTGGGACAAACGGAAAATGGCTCCAAGTTCTTTAATTTATTACTTGGGGGTCAATAAAAAGTTGGAAAATGTAGAGCATCACAATTTATTTTTTGATGAAGACTTGGTCGAGCACGGAAAACAAATCTACGACCAACCAGAGTGGCCCGATAGCCCTTTATTTTATGCTTGTGTGACCTCGAAAACAGAGCCAGAAGTTGCGCCAGAGGGGAGCGAAAATTTGTTTTTGTTAATGCCTTTGGCGCCAGGGGTAGAAGATAATGAGGTGCTTCGAGAAAAGTATTTAAATATTATGCTAGAGCGAATGGAACGCCATACAGGACAGTCTATACGAGGCAGTATCGTTTACAAGCGTTCTTACTGTATCAATGATTTTAAGGAAGATTATAATTCTTATAAAGGGAATGCTTATGGCTTGGCGAACACGTTGATGCAAACGGCAAATTTGAAACCTAAAATAACGTCTAAACTAGACAACTTAGTTTTTTGTGGTCAATTGACCGTACCGGGTCCTGGCGTGCCTCCTGCATTAATATCGGGCAAAGTGGCTGCAAAATTAGTGCTGCAAAAAGGGGCCTAAGACAATAGGCTAATCTGGCTATACTATTCCATTAATACTATTTAAACTTATTTTCAATGAAATCATTATTCGACGAATTATCAAGAGGTGCTTCAGTAAGTGTCACTAAAACGTACAGCACTTCATTCTATAAAAGTGTTTCTACTTTGGATGAGAAAATTCGAGATGATGTGCATGCGATTTATGGAATGGTACGGTTTGCAGACGAAATTGTAGACTCTTTTCATGGGTATGAAAAAAAAGAATTATTGGCTGAATTTAAAGCGGATACGTACAAAGCTATTGATAGAGGCATCTCTTTGAACGCTGTCTTAAATTCTTTTCAGTTGGCAGTCAACCGATACCAAATTGATCGAGATTTGATTGAAAAATTTTTCCGAAGCATGGAAATGGATTTAAATCCAATAGAATATACGCAAGAATTGTACGAAGAATATATATTAGGCTCTGCGGAAGTGGTGGGTTTGATGTGTTTAAAAATCTTTGTTTATGGAGAGGAGGCGGAATATCAAAAGCTAAAACCGTATGCCATGAAATTGGGTTCTGCGTTTCAGAAAATAAACTTTTTGAGAGATCTAAAAGACGATTGGGGCGCATTAGGGCGTATTTATTTTCCTAATGTTGGTGACATCGAAGGTCTAACCCTTGAAAATAAGTGGTGCATAGAAAAGGAAATTGAACAAGAGTTTTTGGAGGCGTATAAAGGGGTGATTTTGTTGCCTCGTTCTTCTCGATTTGGGGTGTATGTCGCCTATACTTATTATTATAATTTATTAAAAAAAATCAAAGCAAAAACGGTTCAAGACCTAATGTCTCAACGCATCCGAATTTCAAATTATTCGAAGTACTATCTGTATGTGAAATCTTATCTAAGGCATTCTTTTAATGCACTATAATTTGTACTTAGATACCTGATTTTTAAGGTTAATTAATTTTGTCCATCTACTTACTTACTGTATTTAAAACTAGCAATGAAAAAGAAAATAGCAATAATAGGAGCTGGTATCGCAGGCGTATCCGCAGCGCTTCGCCTACACAAGCGAGGTTATGCCGTTACGGTATACGAAAAGAACAGCTACATTGGTGGCAAAATGAATCAGTTTGTGCAAGATGGTTACCGCTGGGACACGGGGCCATCGGTGTTTACGCTTCCGCATTTATTGGTCGAACTCTACGAATTATACGGCAAAAAGACCGAGGACTATATGATGTATGAAAAGCAGGAACATTCTTGTTTCTACTTTTTTAATGATGGGACAACATTTACATTCTATACCGATCTTGATAAGTTGGCCAAAGAGGCAGAAACTAAATTGGGGGTTCGCCCAGAAGTTATGTTAGATTATTTGGCAGCCTGCAAAGAAAAATACGAAGTCGTGGGAACGATGTTCTTGGAAAATCCAATTCACAAAATTAGCCTATTGCCTTGGGATAAGGTCAGAAAGGCCCTTCCTTTTTTAATTACAGGGGGCATTTTTAAATCCCTCGATGCCCTTAACAAAAGAGACCTTAAGGACGAAAAATTAATTAAGTTATTCAACCGCTATGCGACTTACAACGGGTCCAATCCTTACGAGGCCTCTTCTATCTTGAGCATGATCGCTCATTTAGATCAAACGATTGGTACTTTTTATCCCAAAGGTGGAATGCGTCGAATTGTTGGCGGACTCTACGATTTGGCACAAGAACAGGAGATTGATTTTTTGCTGAATCAAACGATAGAAAGCTGTAAAAGAGTTGGCAATCAATACGAAATTAAGTCTAATGGCGACCTGCAAAAATTTGATAAAGTAGTCTCTGCCATAGATCACCTACAGTTTTATAAGCACATTTTGAAGGACGAAAAACTCTATAAAAAGTATAAAAAACAAGAACGCTCTGCTTCTGCTTTCATTTTTTATTGGGGTATGAATCAGTCGTTTGAAGCACTAGATTTACATAATATTTTCTTTAGTAAGGATTATAAAGAAGAGTTCCATACGATTTTTAAAGACTTAGAGGTTCCAATGGACCCGACTATTTACATCAATATTACCAGTAAATGTGATCCAGAGGATGCTCCAGCAGGAGGAGAGAATTGGTTTGTGATGGTCAATGTACCTGCGGGTAAAGTCTTTAGCCCCGCCTTGACGGCCAAACTACGTGCCGCTATTATTACCAAACTCGAAAAAGCTTTAAAACGACCTGTAGAATCAGCGATAGTCACCGAAAAAACGTGGTTTCCAGAAAAAATTGCACAAGATACGGGCTCTTATATGGGCGCCTTATACGGTGCAGCACAAAATACAAAAACCGCAGCCATTACAAGGCATCCGAATCATTCTACAACATACAAAGATTTGTATTTCTGCGGCGGAACGGTTCATCCTGGGGGGGGAGTTCCTGTGTCTATACAGTCGGCAAAAATTGTAGATAAACTAATTGAGCATGAACACTAAATCCATCCAAACGAACTTTCAGCATTATGCGCCTTGGGTCTTAATGCTTTTCCATTTAATTGGATTAGGAATTTTTTTGTATCCAGATCGAGTAGAAGGATTATCTGGTTTTAACATGTTGCTGTGTGCGGTCTTGATTTTTTTTTCTTCTACAAATTGGCGAACAGAAGCCTACTTGTTGGTCGGAATCATCATAGGAGGTTTTACGGTAGAAGCGATTGGCGTGAACACTGGTTTGTTATTCGGAACGTATGAATATGGCAGCGAATTGGGGCCGAAAATATATGGCGTACCCTTTGTTCTAGGCTTTAATTGGTACTGCGTGGTCGCTGCTTCTGCACATCTTGTCTTGAAGTGGTTTCCAACGCATCTTTCCTTGGTCGTAAAAGCAATCATGGTAGGTTTGCTTTGTGTCTTTTTGGATTATTTGATCGAGCCAGTTGCTATGAAATACAATTTTTGGGACTGGGAAAATAGCCTTATTCCTTTGTTCAACTATGTCTGCTGGTTTATTTTTGCCAGCATTTTTGCTGGTGTTTATTTGCTAAACGTAAAGCTGCTTAATTCAACGGCTCACGTTTTATTTTATATTTGGATGGGGTTCTTTTTTATTTTGAACTTCATTTAGAAGATTGCCCCGTTGGTTTTTTATGGTTTTTGTAGCAGTTTTAAAATCAACGTAGTATTATTTAATACTCCATTGATTAGTTCACTACGTTCATGAGCGCTACGCTTATTGTTAGCTGCGCTGCTACTGCGTGGTCGTGCCCCTTTGTTAATACGAAAAGTCGCTACGCTTAGTTCGGGTTCTATAAAAAACATAAAAAAGCATCTTGCATTAGTTTGATTATCAGCTTTTTAATACTTTGATGACTAGAAGCTCATCTTATTGATAATCAAATTGATACGATTTAGCTACGCTGAGCCTTTGTTAATCCGTGAGGTCGCTACGCTTAGTTCGGGTTTTCAACGGAGTAATGGATTATTAGAATAGACAAAAAACGATACACATTATGACAATACTAACTTATGCAATTCCATTTTTGATGGCTTTCTTCGGAATGGAGTTTATGGCTTGGTTTACCCACAAATATGTGATGCATGGTT
>CACVAQ010000505.1:9576-13133 GCA_902727865.1 uncultured Aureispira sp.
AATACTAACTTATGCAATTCCATTTTTGATGGCTTTCTTCGGAATGGAGTTTATGGCTTGGTTTACCCACAAATATGTGATGCATGGTTTTTTATGGTTTTTACACAAAGACCATCACCAGCCAGATCCCAATACATTTTTTGAAAAAAACGATGCTTTTTTCTTAGTCTACGCAATTCCAAGTTGGTTGTGTATCATGTTGGGAATGATGTGGGGAAGTACATTTTCGGTAGGTTTTGGTTTTGGAATCTTAGCCTACGGAGCCACTTATTTTTTGGTACACGACGTACTCATTCATAGACGCTTCAAGTGGTTTGATAAAATCGAAAGCCCTTATTTTAAAGCTCTTCGAAAAGCACACAAAGTACATCACAAAAACCGTTTTAAAGAAGAAGGAAGCTGTTTTGGCTTGTTGGTTGTTCCTCGCAAATTTTATCAAGAACAAAAAAAGCGCACATGAATAACTTGTACTTGTTGTTAGATTTTGGGGTTATACTATTCCCTTTTTTGTTAAGTTTTGATAAAAAAGTCCACTACATTGGTGATTGGGGCGCTACTTTTGGGGCTTTAGTTCTCATAGGAATCCCTTTTTTAATCCACGACTATTATTTCACCGAAATGGAAATTTGGGGTTTTAATCCAGCCTACTTGACAGGGCACTATATTTTTAATTTACCGATAGAAGAAGTCTTGTTTTTTGTCGTCGTTCCGTACGCTTGTACCTTTGTTTATGCCTGTAGCAAAGCTTATTTTACAAGGCTTAATTTTGCCAAGTTCAACAAGGTTTTTTACCTTGGAATCTTGCTGTATGCTGTGGTGATTTTTGCGGTAGGTTTTGGCGCATGGTACAGCACAATGGTTTCCATCGGAGCCTTTATATTAGGACTCGCTTTGTGGTTCCAACAAAAAGACTATCCTTATGTACCGATTGCTATTGTATTGTCCCTAATTCCTTTTTTTATAATGAACAGCATCTTAACAGGTTCGTTTACGCCAACGCCTATTGTTTGGTATGATAATATGCAAAATGTTGGGTTTAGATGGGGAACGATTCCTGCGGAAGATATTTTGTATTCTTTCTTGTTGGTTGCTGGAAATATTTTGGTTTTTCGCTTTTTGGTCGAGCGTAAGAAGGCCGCCCTAAAAGCCTTATCAGAGACTTAAAAAAATAAACCCACTTTACAATCAACTGATTTTTTCAGAAGGGTAAAGTGGGTTTATACAAGCATTGCGCTACTTAGTGATTCAATACTAATTCGGAATCGCATAAGCGCCAATGGCAGGCGTGGTCTCTCTAGTTCGACCAATAATGTCATTTGATGGCGCTCCCAAAGAAGGCAAGCCTGGTAGTACCCGCCAACTTGATGGAATATTAATAGAAGAAGACAAGCCTGCATTGTTGGCAGGAGAATCAATAGAATCAATTTTGTACTCAAAATTATCTTCATCCACAAACAAAGGGTCTTGATTGGTCACACAGTTGATCATATTTTGACTGAAAGTATCGACCTTCATCAAGCAATTATTAAATTCGTAATAAAAATCAACAGCAGGATCATCTAAAGATAGCATTTCGACTTCTTCGTTTTTACTACCATAAATAATACAGTTGGTAAAATAAGCTTCTCCTTGTGATTTCGGGAAAAATTTATTTCCATCCGAATCAATCAGCACTTCATAGTCTCTAAAACTAAGCACAGGTTCACTTCTACCGACCAAACCCGCACCAACATTAATAAAGGTACAGTTCCTAAAGTTGTACGCCCCGCCACGAATTCCAATAAAATTAAATTGATTGGAATTGGCCAAGACCGTGTTTGTCATGGTAACATAAGAGCCTCTAGCCAAAACAGCAGAGCGGTCTACATTGTAAATTTTACTGTTTTTTAACTCTAGTTTGGGGCTCCCGTTGACCGAAAAAGAATCGACATAAATTCCATCTACCGCATTGCGAATAATGGTCCCATGAATCAGATTGTCTCGACTACCTGGTCCCAATCGAATGCCATTGTGATGAAAAGGAATCAGTTGATAATCTTCTTCTAGTCGATGTGTTTTGATGACCACAGGATTGTTTAAATCCCCGCCAACATTAGAGCGGATACAAGAGTTATTGCCAATATAAATCATTGCTCGTTCTCCAGGCCTCGATGTTGGTCCTCCGAACATATAAATCTCTGTTCCTCCTTCGATAATTAAACAAGAATTATCTTCAAAGGCTGTGATGCCCATAAAAATATGAGGCTTCACATTCGTCAACCTTAAGGTCGTGTCACGGTAAGTCGTTATAAAGCCTACCTTTCCTCCATAAATGGCATTCCAGCCATAAGCATAGAGTATTACTTTTTGAATGCCTCCACCATCGGTTTCGAACATAACAGAGTCCATTCGAATGGCGTCGCCATCATTAGGATTAATAAAAACGTTGGCAAAAATATAAATGCTGTCCTTCGCTGGGACTTCTATATCTGAACTGGACGTTCCTGTAAAACCATCAATATTGACGTTAAAGTCCGATTGTTCTCCTCCTCCTAGAAAAACATTGTTGATTCGAATAATTTGATCGTGTGGATTATAGACCTTAAATCGGCGTGTGGCAGTGCCCAAATTGGTGAAAACAGTATCAAAGGTCAAAGTGTCCAATGAAAATTCTAAACCAGCACCTGCTGTTGTAATGAATTGATCTTTCTTACAAGCCGTTAATTGGAATACAAAATAGGCGAGGGTAGAAAATAGGAAGTATTTAAAAAACGTTCGTTGCATTGTTGTCCTGTTATTAAGTTTTTTTTGACTTAAAGATAATAGATTAAGTTGGAATGCTTAAGCAGTCTGTTTTTTAATCGTTTAAATCATGTAAATAGAAATAAGCTTCGCTTTGTTCGGGGATTCAAGGGCGCACTGTAGACCAACCTATTTTAAAAGTAGAACTATTCAGCTCCTAAAAACAAAAAAAAAGATTCCTTCCAAAAGAGCAAATTAAATAATTCGCTTTCCTAAAAGTAGTTGTGGTTTAGGAAAATAAGAAGTTTTAATAAAAAAAAATATTCTTATTAAAATAAAGCTAAAGGTCTGATAAACAGTTTGAAGTAGTTGTTTTTTCTATAGAGTAATAACAGTTTATAAATTTTTTTCACAAAATATTAAGAGTGTTAAATATTTTTTGGCACGCTATTTTCAATGTATATAAATGTAGCAAATATTTAAGGACTTAAAACTAGGCTTAAATAATTGTTAAAGAAAAAGTTATACATTTTTATTTTATTAAATTGAGTCGAAATTATTGCAAGCTATTTTAAGTAAATGTATACTGAAATAAAGCTGATTTGACTTTTTTTAAGAAAAAAGAATTAAAATATTGACACTTTGCTGAAACGTTAGATTACGGTTCTGTGCGTTTCAAAAAGCAATGTTTTATTCCATGCTTAGTTCGATGGCTGTAAGACAGAGTGAACGTTCAAGTTTGCTCTTTCTTCAGCACTTTTAAGCACTCGTTAGTATAACGAGCTAAAATGTAAAAAAGAGTCTTAAAACTCTAAAAAAAAGAAAAAGTATTTCAG
>CACVAQ010000506.1 GCA_902727865.1 uncultured Aureispira sp.
TAAATAAACGCTTAACAAATAAGCAAGCCTTAAAACCTAATGTTATCAAAAAAAAAAGGGTAACTTTGCTCCGCATAAAGCAAAAACCTCTATTTTTTAGTTGTTCCTACAGGCTCGCAATCCCAAAAAGCGAGCATTTAAAAACATAAAATTATGAAGATACGTACAAAAGCAAGCATGCTGCTAACTACTTTAGGCCTGTTCTCAACTACTTTAATGTTCGGTCAAACAACGATACCTAATGGTGATTTTGAAAATTGGCAAAGTATCGGTACTGCCGACGAAGAACCAACCAACTGGAGTGGAAACAAAACGGGGAGTGGATTTGCCAATCTAGGACCACAAACCTGTTTCCGAGAATCCAGCAACCCACACACTGGAAGCTATTGCCTAAAGCTAGACAATGGAAGTTTCTTCGGTACGCCGATCAATGCGACTGCTACGACAGGAAGAATTGAAGCTCCGAGTTCTAACCCAACAGATGGATACATCAACACGCTTACAACAAATGCAGATCATAACACCCCATTTACAGGTCGCCCTGATAGTTTGGTCGGTTGGTTTAGATTTGACCAAGGCGGTACAGACGTTGGTCGTATTCAAGCAATTCTACACGATAATTTTAATGTCTCGAATCCAGATCAAGGGGGTTCAGCTGCTCATATTATCTCTGAAGCTGCTTTTGATTTACCAAATGGAAACACAGCGGCATGGACTCGTTTTGCGGTTCCTTTCAACTACAACAATGGCAGCACTCCAGAATACATTTTATTGATTGCAACGGCAAGTTCTACGATTGGTAGTGCCAATTCAAGTACGATCCTTTGGGTAGATGATTTGAGTGTGGTATATTGTACGCCTACAGCAGCTACCTTAAATGAAGTCGTTTGTGGTACCTACACCGCTCCTAGTGGTGCTGTTTTCACTACTAGTGGTACTTATCAAGATACCCTTAATGCTGGTAGTAACTGTGAGCGAAGCTACACGATTAATCTGACGGTTAATACGGTAGACACATCGGTTACGGCTAGTGGTTCAATGCTGATGGCAAATGCGACAGGCGCAACGTATCAATGGGTGGATTGTAACAATGGCAACGCTCCTATTGTAGGAGAAACCAACAGTACATTTACGCCAATAAGCAATGGAAATTATGCGGTAGAAGTAACAGAAAATAGCTGTACGATGTTATCCTCTTGTTACAACTTTGTTATTTCTAATGTGAACACATTAGATTTTTCTCATAATCTAGCTATTTATCCAAATCCAACAACAGGCGCATTTACGATTGAGTTAGGTGCTGCTTATGCTCATCTTGCGATTTCTATTACGGATATTAATGGCAAAATTGTTTATCAAACAACAGCGGATCAAATGGATGTCGTCCACTTAGACTTAGATCAACCAGCAGGTGTTTATTTTGTTTCTCTGATTTCAGAAACCAAACATACAGTCGTCAAATTGATGAAGCAATAGGCTAATTGTTTACGATTTATTTATACATGCCTTTCTATTTAAAAAATGGGAAGGCATTTTTATTGTAATAAGGTGCAATAACATGCCGTATCTTATAGACATTTTTCACTAAAAGTCTTAATTTACGCTAAATTCCTTTCCTTTTAAATTGCCTTTATTGTCTATTCCTATGAACAAGTTTGACCGAGTGATTTCTACCTTAATTCTATTACAAACCAAGAAAATAATCAAAGCGTCCAATATTTCAGAACGTTTTGGGATTAGCTTAAGAACTGTTTATAGAGATATTAGTACGCTCAAAAATGCAGGCATTCCTATTATTGGAGATCCTGGGATTGGTTATTCCATCATGGATGGTTATCGCTTGCCTCCGATCATGTTTAATGAAGGCGAAGCATTGGCTTTGTTGACGGCCGAAAAGTTTATTGGAAAAATTACAGACAAAACAACACAGGCTTCTTATTCTGAAGCGATGACAAAAATTAAGGCAACTCTGAGAAGTACGGACAAAGAATCTTTAGCGGTCCTCGAAGATTCTATTTCGTTTTCGAATTATACCTTGTGGGAAAACAAGTCGTACCTCCAAGATTTATTCAAAAGCATTGCGTCTAAAGTCGTTCTTAAAATTGAGTATCAAAAAGCAGACGGAAGTACTTCCCTACGGAAAATTGAGTCAATTGGTTGTTATCATCAATATAACAATTGGTACTTGGTGGCTTATTGTCAAAATAGAGCCGCTTATCGAACCTTTAAAATGAACCGTATTCTTCATTTGCAGGTTTTGGACCAATATTTTGATACAGAACACATCAGTTTACAAACGTATATCGACCAACAAACGCAAGCCTGGAGAGACCAACAACAGTTTCAAAGCGTTGAAGTTGCCTTTCATAAATCTATTTTGCAACATGCTGAACGCAGAAAATATTATTTTGGCTTTGTTCAACAAGTGGAAGCAGGGGACCTTGTCCGAATGAAGTTTCTAAATTCTTCTATGGAATTTATTGCCCGTTGGCTCTTGCAATTTGGTAACCGAGCAACTGTTTTGGAACCTTTGGAACTAAAAGATCGAATAAAAGAACTCGCCACAGAGCTTTACGAGCATTATCAATAAAATGGCGGACTAATTTA
>CACVAQ010000507.1:0-6532 GCA_902727865.1 uncultured Aureispira sp.
GTTGTTTTTTTTTATTAAAAAACTTAAAAATAAAATAAGTATTGATTCTTATAGCGAATTTTTTATTAAAAAATTAATATATTGTTGTTTCGTGCTGTATTTTAAATGCTGTATTTTTGGCAAGATTATAGCTGTTTACTCGACTATTTAAGAGCACAGATAGACAAGATATTATATAATAAAAATGATTCTTAAATAACCTTAGAGGTGGTTCAAGAATGATAAAAAGGAACAGATTATGAAAGAGGAGCAGAAAGGGGTAGATGAAACCGTATCTACTAAAAGACATTGGAATAATGAACACGAAATGAAAGCGTCGAATTCTTGGACGGTTTTTAAAGTAATTGCTGAGTTTGTAGACGGATATGAACGTCTAAATAAAATAGATCCTTGTGTTTCTATTTTTGGTTCGGCACGAACCAAGCCAGATAACCCACATTATCTACTAGCAGAACGTGTTGCAGGATTGTTGGTAGCGGAAGGCTATGGAATTATTACAGGAGGAGGACCAGGTATCATGGAAGCAGCCAACAAAGGGGCTAAAGAAAGTGGTGGAACTTCTGTTGGTCTTAATATTGACTTGCCATTTGAGCAAGGATACAACCCTTATATTGATATTGACAAAGTATTCAACTTTAATTACTTTTTTATTCGTAAAGTAATGTTTGTAAAATATGCCCAAGCGTTTGTCGTTTTGCCTGGTGGATTTGGAACAATGGATGAATTGTTTGAAGTGTTGACTTTGGTACAAACGAAAAAGATTGCACAAATTCCAATCGTATTGATGGGAACTGATTTCTGGGGAGGCATGATTAAGTGGGTAAAAGAATCTATGATGGAAAAATACGCCACGATTAGCGCTAAAGATTTGGACTTGATTCCAATTACAGACGATCCAAAAGAGGCGGTGAAAATTATTAATGATTTTTACGAAGGAAAAGAATTGAAGCCAAACTTGCCTTATTAGTCCGTCTATTCAGGTCAAAATAAATAGTCCTTTCAGTTCTTAATTGAAGGGACTATTTTTTATTTAATAGTTTTAACATTACTTCGTGGAGAAATTATATTAGTTTGATTATCAACAAGATAGTCTTGAATTGTTAATTTAACTAAATTATTGATAATCAAACTAATATGAAATGGTTTTTATGTTTTTTTGTAAAAAAAACTAAAAATCCCACGAAGTATTATTTTAAGTAAGTGGGCGGAAAAAAGAATAAGTAAGAATTGCTATTTAGGCTATACTTTTTTCTGAACGATTACTTAAGTAGTAATAAGTAGCAGTGCAACTAAGTACTGACATAACAAAAGTAGCATGACAAAAGAAGAATACGCAAATCGGTTTAGTGAAGAAGAAGCAGTGGGTTGGTTTTTCTTAGATCAGAAAATAGAAACAGTTTACGGAAAAGCAGTGCCTCGACATTATGGCGCAGAAATACCTTATGTCATTGGGGGACCTGATCCTTTGGATGGAGTCAGTATTTTTGATTCCGAAGCACAGGAAACGCATTATCATTTGACAACATATGGCATGTCAGAATTGTATTATGATAAAGAGTTGGTTGGAGGTGAATTTAGCAAATGGGGCTTTGAATTTACGTTTCGCCTAAAGCCTTTTGAAGGAGACGAAGGCGATCCATTTTGGGCCGTAGAAGTGCTGAATAATTTAGCCCGTTATGTCTTTGAAACGGAGACTTGGTTTGAAGAAAATCACTTTGTCCCCATTAATGAACCCATTCGCTTGGATACCGAGACCGAAATTGTTGGGCTAATTTTTGTCCAAGACCCTGAATTAGGTACAATAGAAACACCCCATGGAGCGGTGACTTTTTTGCAAATGGTCGGAATTACAGCAAAAGAATTGGCTGTTTTAATGGAAACGCCAACCATCGAAACCGTGGAAGCTTTAGCGAATACCTTAAGAAAAGAGAATCCATTGTTGATTACGGATTTGAATCGTACCTAACCTTAGGGGTTCCCCAAAAGCCAGAAGCATCAATTATAGAAAATAAAAAAGACAAGATTAATGGATTTAAGAACTCCCAATGAGATAGAAGAAGACAATCTGAGCTACCAAAAACCGCCTAAAGAAATTTTAGATTTAGTGGACATTCCTCGCGCACCGTTTGTTCAGATGGATCAAAAAGGAAAGTACATGCTTTTTATCTATAGAGATAGTTATCAGACAATTGCAGCCCTTTCTGAAGTAGAGTTGCGCTTAGGAGGTTTGCGGGTTAATCCTGTTACGAATATTGGGAGTCGTACGATTTATTATAATAATTTACAGGTGAAGTTATTAAAAGCGGAAACGTTAACACAGGTGATTGGCTTGCCACAAGCACCTAGATTAGCGAACTTTATTTGGTCGCCTTGCCAAACTAAATTAGCCTTTACACACAGTACTTTAAGTGGTGTTGAAATTTGGGTGTTGGATATGGAAACGGCTAAAGCGAAGGCTTTGACTGCTGCGAATGCGAATGCCAATTTAGGGAATCCAATTACTTGGTTTGAGGATAGTACCGCTTTGTTGGTGAAGTTGTTGCCTGCGCAGAAAATGGATTTAATTAATACCGAAACAGCAATCCCGACAGGACCAACGATATCGGTTAGCGATGGATCGAAGGCACAAAATAGAACCTACCAAGATTTATTAAAAAATAGAAACGATGAGCATAATTTTGAAGCCTTAACTACTTCTGAATTACATCAAGTAGGTTTGGATGGAGTATCTAAAAAATGGCTAAAAAATGCAGGAATGTATCGTTCTTGTTTGGTGGCACCCAACGGAGCATATGTGCAGGTAATGACCTTGCAAACGCCTTTTTCTTACTTGGTACCTTACTCCAGATTTCCACATCTTAGCACCTTATACACCAAAGAGGGAGATTTGCTAAAGGTTATTAATGAAGTGCCTTTGACCGAGGATATTCCAAAAGGATTTATGTCGGTGCGAAAAGGGCGAAGAATGTTGCAGTGGCGTAGCGATCAAGCGGCTAGTTTGATCTGGGCAGAAGCCTTGGACGAGGGAGATGCAGGAATCGAGGTGCCCTTTAGGGATGCCATTTATGAATGGGCAGCTCCCTTTGATGCCGCACCTAAGTTGATTTTAAAAACGATCAATCGGTTTGATTCTATAGAATGGGGAACGGATACGTTTGCCATTGCGCACGATTACTGGTGGAATACTAGAAATACCAAAGTATATCAATTTAATCCCTCGGATCTATCGGAAGCTCCTAGGCTTATTTTTGATCGAAATTATCAAGATAAATACAATGATCCTGGTGCTTTTTTAACACAGAAAAATACCTTGAATCGCTCTGTACTGACTCTTCAAGACAATAGCTTGTTTTTGATTGGAGAGGGCCATTCCAAAGAAGGACAATTTCCTTTTGTCGATCAATTTAATTTGGAGACGAAGGAGAGCAAACGCTTGTATCAATCTACCTACACGGATAAATTAGAAGCGATTTATTTTCCAATTGATTTGGAGAAAGGGGACTTTATTGTTCGGGTCGAATCGCCTGTTGAATATCCAAATTACTTTATTCGTAATATTTTTAAGAAAGAAGCTTTAACACAGATTACAGCGTTTGAAAATCCGTTTAAGAGCATTCAGAGTGTACACAAGGAGGTGATAAAATACGAAAGAGAGGACGGGGTAGAGCTTTCTGGAACACTTTATTTGCCGATAGGTTATGATAAAACAAAACCAGAAAAAAAGCCTCTGATTATGTGGGCCTACCCTAGAGAGTTTAAAGACAACAACAGCGCAGGGCAGGTAACGACGAACTCCAATGAATTTATTTACCCTTATTATGGTTCTATGGTGTATTGGGTCACTAGGGGCTATGTGGTCTTGGACGATGCGTCTTTCCCGATTGTGGGAACAGGAAAGGAAGAGCCTAATGATACATTTAGAACACAATTAGTTGCGAATGCCAAAGCCGCAATTGATGCGGTAGATGCTTTGGGCTATATTGATCGCAAACGGGTTGCTGTTGGAGGACATTCTTACGGTGCATTTATGACAGCGAATTTACTGTCTCATTGCGATTTGTTTGCTGCTGGAATTGCTCGTAGTGGTGCGTACAATCGGACCTTAACGCCTTTTGGTTTTCAGAGCGAAGAACGAAATTATTGGGAAGCCCCCGAAGTCTACAATGCGATGTCTCCTTTTATGCATGCCCATAGCATGAAAACGCCTATGCTGTTAATTCATGGCGAAGCAGATAATAATTCGGGGACCTATCCCTTGCAGTCGGAGCGTTATTTTAATGCCTTAAAAGGCTTGGGCGCAACGGCTAGATTGGTGTTATTACCGAAAGAAAGTCATGGTTATAGCGCCAAAGAATCCATTTTGCATTTGTTGTGGGAACAGGATACTTGGCTAGAGAAATATTTAAAATAGTTGTATGATGAGCAAGATAGGAGGGACGATAAAAGTACCTCTTATCTTGCTTTTGCAGTTCTTGTTCGCTCCTTTATTTGTCGTAATTATACAATTTGTAGCGTTCGATCAGTTCAATTAAAATAGAAGGATATTTGGGATTGGTGGCATAACCTGCCTTGCGCAAGCCTTTTGCCCAACCTTTGTAATCGTTGCGTTTTAGTTTGAATAAATCTTTGTAACGGCTGCCCTTTACCAAGAAATAAGAATGTTCTTTGTAGGCATCCGTTCCGTTTTTGAAGACTCGATAGCAACTTCCTTTGTATTGAACTGTTTTGCCACTCCAACCACTACCACATTTAATCCCAAAGTGATTGTTGGAATTCTTAGCCAAAGGACTCCCACCATAGCCAGATTCTAAAATTCCTTGTGCCAATTTAATACTTGCTGGAATGCCTGTACGGATACTTTCTGTGACAGCAATTTTTTTATATTTTTCTACATAAGAGACCGCATTGGATGGTCCTGCAATGGTGAACCTTGTCGCTGCGGAACTATTTGCCGTCGTAGAAGTGTTAGCGCCTGTTGTTGTCTTAGAAACGGTACAGGAGTTTGCTAGAAGGATCAAAAGACTGGCTGTAAATAAAATTTTAAATAACATATTAGCTTGTGTTTTGCTGTATGATTAGAATCGTTGTATAGTAACGATCTTGGATTTGATGCTAGTATGACCTAGGTGGTTTTTCCTTGTTGAAGGTCGGGGCAAAGATAGGATTTTATATGGTTTGGATGAAAATCAGGAAGGGGGAATATTAATTGTCTTTACTGCTTTTTTACTTCCAAATGCGCTACAATCACAGCACTTGCTCCACCGTGTTTCTGAAAGTATAGGCTTGCCTTTTTTTGTATAATAGAGGCCTTTTCTGTTTTTTGAACGCTTTGAATCTGGTTGATAATATCTTGAGAATTATTGACTTCAAAGCCAACTCCTTCCGTTATTAAATCTTTTGCTTCTTGAAATTTATGATGGTTAGGACCAAAAAATACAGGGATTTCAAACACAGCGGCTTCCAAAATATTGTGTATCCCCGTACCAAAGCCACCTCCAATGTAGGCTACGTTAGCATAAGCATAGATAGAATTGAGCATTCCAATATTATCAATTAATAAAACAGAAACAGCTGCCAAGGCGGTCGTATTTGTAATTTTAGAATATCGAATACAGTTGGTAAATTTAAACAAGGTTTCAATTTCTTGTAAGTGCTTTTCATCAATTTGATGTGGCGCAACAACCAATTTATGATCAGGAAATGCTTTTAGCAGGTCCGCTAATATTTTTTCATCAGGCAACCAAGTACTTCCTGCTACGATCGTATAAGCATTGGTATAGAAGTCTTCTAAAATAGGAAATTTTTGAGCTTGATTTTTCACTTGCAAGACTCGATCTAAACGAGTATCACCAGCCAAATAAACAGCTGAATAGTTAAGTTGTTGAATCAAAGCTAAAGACGTTTTATTTTGCACAAAAATAGCCTCGAAACAGCATAGCATCTTACGAAAAAGCCCTCCATACCATTTAAAAAATGCTTGATTAGAACGAAATACGGCTGAAATTAAATAGGTAGGAATTTTTTGCGCCTGTAAGGTCGTTAGATAGTAATACCAAAACTCATACTTAACAAATATGACTTGCTGGGGTTTGACAGTCGAAATGAATCGACGCGCATTTTTTTTAGAATCAACAGGAAGGTAGAAAACCCAATCTGCATGGGCATAATTTTGACGAATTTCGTAGCCAGAAGGAGAGAAGAAGGTCAAGAGTACTTTTAGATTCTTGGTCTTTGATTTTAACGCTTCGATGACAGGGCGGCCTTGTTCAAATTCGCCCAAAGAAGCACAATGTACCCAAAGAACGGGGGCTGAATTGTTGGCAAAAGCCTGGTTTAGTTTTTTGAAAATATCTTGGCGACCCTGTTTCCATTTTTTTGCTTTTTGATTGCCTAGTAGAGCCGCCAAATGAATGAAGAGGGTGTAAAAAAAGATAGCAGCAGTGTATATGAATACAGACATGAGCGTAGAAAACGTAGGCATAAATTTATAAACAAAAAAAAAGGTAATGTCAAACTCTCATTACTCCGTTGA
>CACVAQ010000507.1:6632-12989 GCA_902727865.1 uncultured Aureispira sp.
AAATTATATTAGTTTGATTATCAATAAGATAGGTTTGAATTGTTGATTTAGTTAAATTATTGATAATCAAACTAATATGAAATGGTTTTTATGTTTTTTGGTAAAAAAACTAAAAATCCCACGAAGTATTATTCTAACAAAGATTTAGTCAGATACTTTTAGGATGGAGAACATTGTCAAAGAAAAATTTACCATTTGACATCAATGCAAAATAGCCCATTTACTCATCAAGCTTAAACTATCTGAGACAAGTTTGTAAAAGAACAGAACTGAAATAATGTTAAAAAACTATATAATGGAGTATTTAGTATTGTAAGTATACAAAAAAAAAGCTGAAGAAAGAAAGGAGAACGCATAAAAAAACCTCTTTATTCGTGCGAATAAAGAGGTTTTTTTATAGTTTATAAGTCTAGAATTTTGAAGCTTTTAAGGTCTATTGTTTGCGTTTTAGCAAGCCAATAGGCATATGTTGATCGTACTCACCATAGATTAAAGGATGTTGGAAACCATACGTGAAATTACGAACATTTTTTGCAATGAATTTATACAATTCTTGGATATCAATGACATTATCTTTCTTGCCAAGATCATCTTCCTTGTTGGCAGCGCCTTTCATTGCCTGTATAAAGTAGTAACTGAAGACACCTTGTTGCAATTTGTTTGCTTCTAAAGATATTTCTTCTGAGGCAGAAGACATAATTACAGCCAAACCACCTTTGACCCCGTCAAAACTCTTGTAGTAATCTTTGATTCGGTCTCGAACATTTTTGCTAGAGCGAGTAGATGCCAAGGGACTTCCCATTGATTCTCCTTCTGTATTGTGATTTTTTAGATAATCTTGATAAGAAATGATTGTATTCATGTCAAAACTTCCAGAGTGACAAGCATCAACTGCACAAAGTTTGTATTTAGCAGGGCTATCTTTTAACAACGAGTTAACCAAGCCATGATAGAGTAAATTAGAGTTATTACCATCATAATCATAAGGTAAGAACGCGCCATTTTTTCCATGTCCTGCAAAATAGAAGATAATTAAATCATTGCTATCTGCTTGTTCGTAAAGGTCTGCTGCGGTATTCATGATATTAAATGCCGTAGCATCTTTGTCTTGTAAGAGCTTAATTTGATCTTCAGGAACGGCTCCACCTTCTACACTTCTAAAAAAGGCATAAACACGTTGTGCATCTCTAGTCGTGTAACTTAGTTTTTGAAAATTCGGATAATCGGCCACCCCAACAATCACCGCCCAGATTTTCATTTTATTATGCGTGTATTCACCATTTTCAAAATGACCAGTGTTGACATGACCATTATTAAAATAATAAGAACCTTGACCATGTTGCAATCCATCTTTCCAAATTCCTTTGTAGCGATCCCCATTGTTATAACGCATTTCACCAAAGCCGTTGTATTCTCCTTTCGAAAACTCTCCATTGTAAACATTTCCACGATTATCTTTTGATTTACCGTATTCTTCTTTACAATTACCAACTAAGCATTCTCTGCTAATTTCTTCTTTCTGACGTGCGATTAATTTTCCATCTTGCCAGGTTCCGACTTTCATCTTTCCATTTTTTGCAATACGAGCACCCAAACCATTTGGTTTGCCATTTGCCCAACTACCCTCATATTTATCTCCATTAGCATAGACAAACTTTCCTTTGCCCGCTCGAAGCCCTTCTATAAAATTTCCTTCGTAACGACCTTGATAAACCTCTCCAAGATAATGTTCGTAAATGCCCCAGCCATTTTCACAGTTTCCTTCCAGACAGCCTTTTTCTTGAGCAAATAAGGACGTGGTTAGGAGTGATAATAACAAAGTAAAAGCCAATTGAATGCGCATAAGTAGATATTATTTAGGAAGTTTTATAGATTGTTATAGAATTAAAAAACAATTCTAGAGTATTGATAAAGAAGCTATTTGAAACCGTGTTGGTTCAAAAGTCAGCTTATGATTTTTAATATACAAACAATCTATTGAATTTGTTTTTTTTCTTTAAAATATTGTGTGTGACGTACCTTTTACAACGTACAAAAATTGTGCTAGAAACTAGCAAAATGGTATCTTATTAAAGATAAGAGGGGGGCTTATTTTTTGTGGAGAGATAAAGAAATAGGTGCGATTTTATTTTAGGCAGGGGTATGGACGAAAATAATATTCTGTAAGCCTAATGGCTTAAGCCCAAGCTTACAGAATATTAAGCAATGTAATGGCCACAGGCCCACCAATAAACCAAGCGGCTTCCCGCACAAAAGGAGCATTTTCAACTCGATTGCTTGCAGCATCGCTTTTGAGGCGGACCATTTGGATGCTTTTATTTAGATTAGATTTAGAGGACCTATTAAATCGGATCACATCAGGGTTTTTGTTAATCAAAGGGAAATCAGTTGTGTCGACCGTATTTTCAATCAACAACAAAGCAGGCGTTTCTGATTTTAGGGCAAATTGCCACTCGTTATACACGCGCTCAATTTCAGAACTATTCCCTGTCACAACACCAATAAACAGATTGGCTTTGCTGATTTCGTGAAAAGCAAGCTCGCTGTTACTTTGCCCAAATTTATGATAGCCAGCAACAGGCGTAATGCCATTGGTACGGATTCTTTTAGAGAGCGCACTTAATATATTTTGTTCGTCATCTGGTACAGATGGAGAAATATAGGCTTTCATGTACTTTTTTTTTATTCAAAAATATGTTCTAACATTATTTTTATAAGCTTTTGTAATAAGCAGGAAAAAATTCTGCCAAAATTTCATCATTTAGACGAATTCTACGCAAAAAGTCAGCCCCTGTCCAAATTTCGTAGGTATATTTTAAACGACATTTTCGTCGAAAATTTTCAAACATGTTACTCACATTAGAAGTAACGCCATTCTTACAGACCAACAAATAGCCATCTGCGCCATACTCATGAATCAAACTCGGAATATTAACCGTTGCAAGGTCTCTTTTTGACAATGAATTGGTGTAAAACTTGCATTGAATCACCCATTTACGCTCAAAAATATCAATTGAATCCGATACTCGAAACGTAACAAGTATGTCTCGCCCACCATCTGTCCCTTCTCCCGAAGGTTCTACGCGTACTTCTGTGATGTTGTTGCTGCTATCTTCTTGTATGTATTTAAAATAGGCGGCAACTAAATCTTCAAATACTTGCCAGTTGGCTATTTCATCGAAACTTAGGATCATAGGATACTTGCTTGAGCAAAGAATTGATTATTTTTGTTTACTAAATAGATGCTAGATAGAGGACAACAGGACTTAATTTCTCTTGTTAGACAAAACTTGATTTGTTCGATAAAAGCCACTATTTAAGTATCCACTTGCTCTTAATTTTAAGATTAAATGCGTTCTAGCGTAACAAACGTTAAACAATCAGCCCTCTGCAAGAACCTTTAAAACCGTATTAAAACAACAATGTTTATACCTTAAAAAGTTCCATAATATAAAGATATTCTAAGAATTTTTTTAGTAAAGAACCAATTCTTATCTTGCATCCATGCCAGCACATTTACATACCACCAATTTATATAAATTTGACGACGTTGTTTCTGCCTTACAAAAGAGCATTCGACGTTGTGATGTCCCGCAAGCTTTGTTTTGGGCGGGCGAGTTAAATCAAGGATTTAAGCACATTTTGTATAGTCGTTTATGGACGATTATTGCGGAAGATATTGGCTTGGCAGCGCCATTTTTAGCCCTAGAGATATTTCCATTATACGAGGAATGGACCAAAGTGCATGCAACTAAGCCTGTTCTAGCAAGAGCACTGACCATACGCCTTGTGTATGCCTTAGCACAAGCACCCAAAAACAGAATTGTAGACAATTTATTGCTGTACAATTACTTTCAACCCAAACCTACTGGAGATTGGACCCGAAGTGATCTAAATAAAGATTGGCAAGAAAAAATTCAGCATTTATTTAGCGTCAATTTATTTGAACAAGCCGAGGAAAAAGAAGTCGAAGTCGTACCTGCTTTAGTCCAGCTCGTCGCTTCTTTGGAGCAAGGAGATGCCGTCAATGCGTATTATTTTTGCAATATTATTAATCTATCAACCGAAGAAACAAAGCGTTTGCCTTGGTTGTTACAATACTTAGGACTTCATAAGCCTTTGAAAATAGATTCCAAATGGAGTAAAAAAATGGCTATATTTAGCTGGTATGTTTTATTTGAAATGGCAAAGGAAGAAGTGGAATTAACGGCTTTGTTAAAAATCTTGTTTCAATTGTATTTGGGAAAAGTAGGCGCTCCCAATTTGATGTTAGCCTTTGGCGTTTTGTTGTTTTGTAATCGCCAGCGATTAAGCTACCAAAAGACCTTGATTCCTTCTTTAGAAGAGATTCCCCTTGCTTTTCGGGCTCTTTATGATAATAAAGGGACTGATATTTTAGAACGACGACAGTTTTCAATTCCAGATTATGCCATTGACAAACATACCGATCGAGGAAAAAAAACGAAATATGCACCGCATAATATTGCAGATTTGCATACAGAAGCACAAAAAAAACGTATTTCTACCTATAAATGGACCGCAGAAGAAATTGCTAAATCTCATGGCGATTATAAGCCTTTTGCCGATTTTGTACAGTCGGGGCAACATTCTCGGATGAGCCATTTTTTTAAAGAAGGTGCTTTACTGAAAAATATTCCTTCGAATTGGCAAGGAGAAGATCCTTATGTAAAAGGCGTGGAGCGGTATTTTTTGAGCTTGGAAAAAAAGTACGATTATAAAGCCTGTAGTGGCTTTTTTATCTTTGAAAAAATGCGGCCTATTTGGATTCAACAACAGCACTTGTGGAAATAGTCGTTGCCAATAAAAAGGAAAGGCTGCTTTGGTCGTAACCAATTGTTTCTTTATGCGTTTAGAAAATACTCGATCACCTTATTTATATCAAAATGAACCTCTATTTCGCCTTCTTCTTATCGTTACTCCCTTTTGGGACTTTGGTCTACGATTTACAACAACAGCCTCTTGATCGTCAATTTAAACTGAAATGGAACGCAGCTTATCACGAATATGCCCTACAAGATAGCACAGATTTGCCGATTCCAAAGCTAAAAAAAACAGCTTCTTACACGAGTTCAAAACAAGTCATTCGCTCTAAACAGAAGCGCTTACAAGTGGCTTATCAGGCAGCAAGTACTCTTACAGAAAAAAATAAAATCCGAAAACGTGCAGGAATCTACATTACTGAGGAATTAATCAACGGTTTGTTTCCACATTGGTATGGAACAACTTGGTCGTTTGATGGTTACTCTGCGATTCCAAACCAAGGTGAAATTGGGTGTAGTTATTTTGTTTCTACGACGTTGTTACACGTTGGATTTAATTTGAATCGTTATCGTTTGGCGCAACAAGGACCTGTTTCGGAGGCTAGAAGTTTGGTTATAGAAGGAAGTCCGATAGAGATTGATTTAACTGGAGATTTTGAAGGCTTTGTTCCTGAAATTCAAGCACATTGTGAAGAGGGTTTATATTTTATTGGATTGGGGCATAGCCATGTTGGCTATCTTTATTATCGAGAAAAGGAGTGTTATTTTATACAGTCTAGCTATGGGAAAAGTGGACAAGTAGAGATTGATTATGCGAACGATTCTGACATTTTGACGGGCTTTTCTAATTTTGTTTTGGTTCCGATTACTACGAATGCCGTTTTGGTGGAGGCTTGGTTGCTAGGGGAGGAGGTGCTTGTTGTGAAGGGAAGTGAGTGACTTTTTGTCCTTTGTTGTACCCTGAAAAATGGCTACTAGTTTTCCTTTTTTGGCTGATCTTATACAAGAACCTTTTTATGTTGCTATTAAAACGCATGGCTAAAAAAACAACTACCTTCGAAAGAGCTGTATAATTTGCTACACTGGACAAGAACCCTTTTTATAAAAAAACTCTAAAACACATGCAACAACTAATTATGTTGTTATGCCTTTTTCCAGCACTTATTTTTCCACAAATGGAACAACGAACTTCCCAGCAGTTATTACACAAATGGAGGCTTTAGAAATTCTTACACTGAGCCAGAATAAATTGACAAAGCTCCCAGAGCATTTTGGCAATTTACAAAACCTAAAAACCTTAAATTTGACCCAAAATAAACTAACAAGCCTACCAGAAAGCTTTGGAGCTCTAAAATCAATAAAAGAACTGCGGCTCTCAGACAATGCCTTCGTTGAGTTTCCTTCTTCTATGGGCAATATGAAAACCTTGGAACACTTGGACTTATCGAGATTTGAAACCTGTTGTTTACCTGTTTTTATTGGAGCGTTTAGTGAATTAAAAATATTAAATTTTGGGCGTTTTTAATGGCGATTTATAGTTCCATAGAACTAAATGAAATTTCTAAAAATGTTCCCC
>CACVAQ010000508.1:0-1947 GCA_902727865.1 uncultured Aureispira sp.
CTAAGGGAAACTAAAACGCTTTTTTCGCAAGCAAACGTTATAAATAGATTATGAATTACTTAACTGTAGATGGAGTTTCCAAATCGTTTGGAGAACGGGTTTTATTCGAAGACATTACATTTTATATCAATCAAGGAGACCGAGTAGCATTTATTGCTAAAAATGGTACTGGAAAGACCTCTTTGATGGATATTATTATGAAAAAAGAAGAAGCAGGCGCTGGAACTGTTTGGCTTCATAATAAAATTTCGATTGGCTACCTAAGCCAAGATCCAAGCTTAGATTTAGAAGCCACTGTTTTTGAAGCAGTTTATAATTCCGAAAATCCTGTCATGAAAGCGATTCTCGCTTATGAAAAGAGTTTGCTCTACCCCGACGATATTGAAGCCATGCAAGAAGCAATGTCTTCTATGGATCGACTACAGGCTTGGGATTATGAATTCAAAATCAAACAAATCTTGTCTAAGTTGAAAGTCGACTACATGGATCGACAAGTCAAGATGCTTTCTGGAGGACAAAAAAAGCGGGTCGCCTTAGCAAAGGTATTGATTGATGCGCCTGAGTTTTTGATTTTGGATGAGCCGACCAATCACTTGGATTTGGATATGATTGAATGGCTAGAGGATTATCTCAAGCAAGGAAAACAAACGATTTTTATGGTAACGCATGATCGTTACTTTTTAGATAGTGTTTGTAACCAAATTTTAGAGTTAGACCAAGAACAGATTTTTAAATATACAGGTAACTACGCTTATTACTTAGAGAAAAAAGCGGATCGTGAAAGTAGCTTTGCTGCAACGACCGACAAAGCTAAAAACCTCTACCGCAAAGAATTGGATTGGATGCGACGCCAACCCAAAGCTAGAGGAACGAAGGCTAAAGCTAGAATTGATAAGTTTTTTGAAGTCGAAAAAAAGGCCAAACGCTCTTTGAACGATGAAGAAATGATGTTGGACATCAAAATGACTCGTCTAGGTAGCAAAATTGTCGAACTCCATAATATTCAAAAAAGCTATGGGGAACACGTCATTTTAAGAGGCTTTGATTATAAGTTCAAAAAAGGTGATCGTGTTGGGATTGTTGGTAAAAACGGTGCTGGAAAAACGACTTTGCTAAACATGATGGTCGGCACGGAAAAAGTCGATGGCGGAAAAATTGTCGTGGGGGACACCATTAACATTGGTTATTATACCCAAAGCGGTATGAAGCTCAAAGAAGATCATCGAGTCATTGATGTGATTCGAAATATTGCCGAATACATCCCAATGCACAAAGGGCAAAAATTAACGGCCGTACAATTGTGTGAACGGTTCTTGTTTGATGCCAAAAAACAACAAAATTTTGTTTCCAAATTAAGTGGTGGGGAGCGCCGACGACTCTATCTGTTGACCATCATTATGAAAAATCCGAATTTCTTAATTCTGGATGAGCCGACCAATGATTTGGACATTATGACCTTACAGGTACTAGAGGAGTTTTTGCAAAGTTTCCCTGGCTGCATTGTCATTGTTTCACATGATCGTCACTTTATGGATAAAATTGTCGAACATACCTTCGTCTTAGAAGGCGATGGCTTGGTCCGTGATTTCCCTGGTAATTATTCGGCTTATCGTGCGGTTGCCAAACAAGAAGCCATTGAAGCCAAAGCGGAGGAAAAGGAATTGGCTGCCGATCAACCTGTCGTCAAAACGGCTAGTAAAATTTCACAAGAAGAACGCAAAGAAATCAAACGTCTGGAACGTCAAATTGCTAAATTAGAAGAACGAAAAGTAAACATCACCGCAAAATTCAACGATACGAGTTTAAACCCAGATCAAATCACGGAATTATCAAAAGAACTCAATCAATTGGGGGAAGATTTGGAAGAGAAAGAAATGCGCTGGATGGAATTGGTCGATGAGTTTGGGTAGCTTTTACACCTTATTTTGATTCTCATTACTTCGTGGA
>CACVAQ010000508.1:2047-4901 GCA_902727865.1 uncultured Aureispira sp.
AAACTAAAAATCCCACGAAGTATTAGATTCTAAAACGATCGAACAAAAAAAGTCCAAAACAGAAACGTTGAAATGCGCTTCTATTTTGGACTTTTTCTATTTAAGTGCCTGATAGCTTCCTTACTATTTTACGCTAGGGTATCTTCGACTTCCTCCCCTTTTGGCTGACGAAAAATAACCGTTCCGTCAATGATATCCAAAATAGCCTTACTTCCTGCTTCGATCTCCCCAAGCAAAAGCGCATCAGAAAGTTTGTTCAACACTCTATGTTGAATCACTCGTTTTAACGGACGTGCGCCAAATTCAGGATCAAAGCCTTCTTCTGCCAGCCAATCCATCGCAGGTTCGGTGAATGCTAACTCAATCCCTTGTTCCGTCATTACTTTACGTAGATCATTCAATTGCAATTCGGTGATCGCACGAATGTCTTTTCTAGACAAGGGTTGAAACATAACCACTTCATCAATTCGATTGAGGAACTCTGGGCGGACAGATTGTTTCAAAATTTCAAAAACCATCGTTTGCGTTTTCTTAATCGTTGCGTCCCTATTTCCTTCAGTCATTCTTTCAAAATTCTCCCGAATTGCATCCGAACCAATATTGGACGTCATAATGATAATCGTGTTTTTAAAATTGACCACTCGCCCCTTATTATCCGTCAATCGCCCATCTTCCAATACTTGCAATAAGATATTAAAGACATCTGGATGTGCTTTTTCAATCTCATCCAACAAGACCACCGAATAAGGCTTGCGTCGTACGGCTTCCGTCAACTGTCCCCCTTCATCATACCCCACATATCCTGGAGGCGCACCGACCAAACGGCTAACTGCATGACGCTCTTGATATTCACTCATATCAATACGAGTCATTAGATTTTCGTCGTTAAAGAGATACTCCGCCAATGCTTTTCCTAATTCGGTTTTACCGACTCCAGTTGTTCCAAGAAAAAGAAAAGAGCCGATTGGGCGTTTTTTATTAGACAATCCTGTACGACTTCTGCGGATAGCATAAGCAACAGCCTTTACCGCTTCTTCCTGACCGACAACTCGTTTGTGCAATTCTTTTTCCAAATGGATTAATTTTTCCTTTTCACTCTTCAACATTTGAGTAACAGGAATGCCCGTCCATTTTGCTACGATGGCAGCAATATCTTCCGCATCTACTTCTTCTTTGACCAAAAGGTTGCCCTTCTCCTGCATTTGTTGCATTTGAATATTCATACGTTCGAGCTCTTTCTCCAATTCTGGAATGCGTCCGTAGCGAATTTCGGCCGCCTTCTCATAATTACTCTCTCGCTCAGCACGGCTACCCGCTAGTTTCAATTGTTCGATTTCCTCTTTCACTTTCTGAACGCCCAAAACCACATCTTTCTCTCCTTCCCATTGCGCTTTTATCTCGTTGCGCTGATCTTCCAAATTGGCAAGTTCCTCATTGATGAAATTGACTTTTGCTTTGTCTTTTTCACGTTTCATTGCCTCTCGCTCAATTTCCAACTGGCGAATTTTTCTTTCTACCTCATCGAGTTCCTCTGGCACAGAATTCATTTCTAAACGCAACTTTGCTGCCGCTTCATCAATCAAATCAATCGCCTTGTCTGGCAAATAACGATCCGTGATATATCGAGTAGAGAGCTGAACAGCAGAGACAATTGCCGCATCAGTGATATTTATTTTGTGGTAATTTTCATAGCGATCTTTCAATCCTCGAAGAATAGAAATAGCATTTTCTTCGTTTGGCTCATCGACCATAATCATTTGAAAACGACGCTCCAAAGCTTTATCTTTTTCAAAATATTTTTGATACTCATCCAAGGTCGTTGCCCCAATGGCTCTCAATTCACCTCTTGCCAAAGCTGGTTTCAGAATATTGGCGGCATCCATTGCGCCTTGTCCTTTACCTGCCCCGATTAACGTATGAATTTCATCAATAAATAAGAAGATACTACCTTCAGAGCTAATTACCTCATTGACAACCGCTTTGAGTCGTTCTTCAAATTCTCCTTGATATTTTGCACCAGCAATCAAGGCCCCCATATCGAGCGCATAGATTTCTTTGACCCGTAAATCTTCAGGTACATCCCCTTCCACAATTCGATGGGCCAAGCCTTCAATAATAGCCGTTTTACCAACGCCAGGTTGCCCAACCAAAATCGGATTATTTTTGGTACGACGCGCCAAAATATGCAATACTCGACGAATTTCTTCATCTCGACCGATCACAGGGTCAAGTTTTCCCTTCCGAGCACGTTCGTTCAAATTGACCGCATATTTCCCCAAAGCATTGTAGGAGTCTTCGGCACTAGAGCTTGTGACGGTGCTACCTTTTCGCAAATCACGAATAGCAGCAATCAACCCTTTTTCGGTCACACCATTATCTTTGAGTAGCTGCGAGGCTTGGTCTTTGGTTTTTAAAATACCCAATAAAATATGCTCAATAGCAACGTACTCATCTCCAAATTCTTTAAGAAAGGAATTTGCTTTTTGAAAAACTTCATTCGAAGTTCTAGACAAATATTGATTCCCACCACGAACCTTTGGATAAGATTGCAAGATGCTTGTGACACCTTGCTTGATTAGGTTCAGATTGACCCCTAATTTACTAAAAACATAAGGCGTAACATTTTCATCCTTCGCCAAAATGCCCTCCATTAGATGAGCGGGCTCAATCGCCTGATGCCCATACTCTGTTGTCAACTGTTGTGCTTTTTGAACAGCTTCTTGGGACTTTATAGTGAAATTTTTTAGATTCATTGTTTGTTCATTTTTGTTTTCTAGTTATCCTTTCTATTTTTTGACCTATTTGTCCAATTAATACTTCGTGGGATTAGTTCACTACGTTTGTTAGCTCGCTT
>CACVAQ010000508.1:5001-9843 GCA_902727865.1 uncultured Aureispira sp.
ACTTCAAAAACATGACATTATGACAAAAAGAAGCAATAAACGATCTCCAGCCGATCCAAGTACTTGGACTTGCATTTTTTTTAATTGAAACAGCAAGTAAAAACGAAGGTCCAAAAGGCAAGCAAAAAACACTTTCACGCACAGTTGGGGCGTTCAAAAAACAAGCAACCAAAGACTACTCTTGCTCCTTCACCGCTTGATAAATATCCTCCACCGTTTGTTTACTAAAAGGTTGCCGACGACTAGTCGTCGTACTAAAACTATAGGATTTATTACCTTTTACCGTATGATAATTAAAGTTATAACAGGTGGTCGTATCGCCAGGAATTTGGACTTCATAAATAAAGCCGCAATCCTCTTCTAAAATCGTTTTTTTGAACGTTGGATTGGTCTTTTTTATTTCTACTAAGGCCTCTTTTGCAATCGTGGCACATTGTGGCGAAGTCGCACCATTGCTATAAATTCGAACGTAGTAATTGCTTCCTTCGATGAGCACATCTTGCATAAAATTATCCGACCGATTGGTTACTTTCGCATCTTCGGGTGCTTGAATTTTAATTGGAATACCATGTTGTAATAAATCCAATTGTTTTGGAAAAACGTCTTTGATCGTAGCTTCCTTTGGCGTTTCACAAGCCATTAATCCTAAAGTAATAAAAATACATACCATTAATACATTCCTTAACTTCATTTTATGTCTGTTTTTATGGTTATAATGATAATAAAACTAGAATAACTGTAATATTATTCAAATGGAATTTCACAAAGGTAAAAAACTTATTAAATTTGTACCCTTTCTATAAAAAGGGAACTTTCTTTCTTTCTTACAATTAAGGATAATTCATTAGAAGGAAAAATACTACTTTCTATACCGATTTTAATAAAAAATTAATAAAAAATTCAAGCATGACCTTGCCAACGCAGTACAACGCAGAAGACGTAGAGTCTAAATGGTATCAGTATTGGATGGACAAAGGCTACTTCCGCTCCACACCAGACGAGCGTGAGCCTTACACCATCGTTATCCCACCACCCAATGTAACGGGGGTCTTACACATGGGACATATGCTTAACAATACCGTCCAAGACGTCTTGATTCGCAAAGCTCGACTAGAAGGCAAAAATGCTTGTTGGGTTCCTGGAACCGACCACGCATCTATCGCTACAGAAGCGAAGGTTGTGAAGTTATTACGTGAAAAAGGCATCAAAAAAAGTGATCTTTCTAGAGAAGAGTTTCTAAAATATGCGTTTGAATGGAAAGATAAATATGGTGGACTTATCCTAGAGCAACTCAAAATGTTGGGCGCTTCTTGCGATTGGGAACGGACTCGTTTTACGATGGAAGAAAAGCTTTCCGATTCTGTGATTAAAGCGTTTGTAGATTTACACAAAAAAGGCTTGTTGTACCGTGGTTTGAGAATGACCAATTGGGACCCTGCCGCTCAAACGGTTTTATCGAACGAAGAGGTTATTCACAGTCAAGAAAACTCTAAATTGTACCACGTTCGCTACCGAATTGAAGGTACAGAAGACGATTGGGTGACGATTGCAACGACTCGTCCCGAAACCATTTTGGCAGATGCTGCCGTGGCGATTCATCCAGATGATGAGCGTTACACGCATTTGAAAGGCAAGAAGGTCATCATTCCAATGGTCAACCGTGTTGTTCCAATTATTTTTGACAAGTATGTTAAAATGGATTTTGGAACAGGTGCCTTGAAAGTAACGCCTGCACATGACATGAACGATTATGACATCGGACAACGTCACAACTTAGAAGTTATTGACATGCTGCATGATAATGGTCGTCTAAAAGGACCGTTTTATGTAGGAATGGATCGAGAAGATGCTCGCAAGCAAATTGCGAAGGATTTAAAATTCCAAGGACATATTGTTAAGATAGAAAATTACTCGAATAGTGTTGGGCGTTCAGAACGGACCAATGCTGTTGTAGAACCAAAGTTGACCAAACAATGGTTCTTAAAAATGGAAGGACTTTCTGCTACCGCTTTGGAGGCTGTCGAAAATGGTCCTGTTGACTTTTTGCCAGAGCACATGCTCAATACGTATCGCAACTGGTTGAAACCAGAAAACGTTCGGGATTGGTGTATTTCTCGCCAATTGTGGTGGGGACAGCAAATTCCTGCTTGGTATTTGAAGGAAGATAAAGAGCAAATTTTTGTTGCAGAAACGCCTGAAGAAGCCTTATTACAAGCACAAGAAAAACTAAGCAATCCTGAACTTACGATAGAAGATTTGGAGCGGGAAGAAGATGTTGTCGATACTTGGTTCTCTTCTTGGTTGTGGCCGATGTCTGTTTTTGATGCTTTTGAAGATTCTAAAGAAATGCAATATTATTACCCGACCAATGTTTTGGTAACAGGTTGGGACATTATGTATCTTTGGGTGGCTCGTATGGTCATGGCGGGCTATGAATGGGCGCCTGGCTTGTTGGGGGAAGATTTGGCAAAAGAAAAAGGGGTACATCCGTTTAAGCACGTGTACTTTACAGGAATGGTTCGGGACAATATGGGCCGTAAGATGAGTAAGTCTTTGGGCAACTCTCCAGACTCCTTGGCACTGATTAAGAAGTATGGCGCTGATGGTGTTCGGTATGGTATTTTGTCTGCCGCTGCGGCTGGTGGCGATGTTATTTTTGATGCGCCTTTTGTTGATAAAACCAAAACAGCGATTCAGAATAAATCGGATTTGTGTAATACGGGGAGTAAGTTTTCAAACAAGCTTTGGAATGCCTTGCGTATGATTAAAGGCTTGGAAGTGATTGAAAAACCGGCCAATGAGCGTATTGCCAACGTCAATGCCTTTGCGATTAAATGGCTGGAAAACGAGTACAACAAAACCTTAGATAGCGTTGAAAAAAGCTTTGAGAGCTTGCGTTTGTCGGAGGCGGTTAAGACCTTGTACAACTTTGTTTGGGGCGATTTCTGTTCTTGGTATTTGGAAATGATTAAGCCTGATTATTTAAAACCAATTGATCGTGCTACTTTAGATACGACCATTGATTTCTTTGAGAAAATCATGACTTTACTCCATCCTTTTATGCCCTTTATTACGGAAGAGATTTGGGCGCATTTGCGGGAGAATCGTGCCGAAGGGGATGATTGTACGGTCAGTACTTGGCCTACTGCGGAAGCTTTTGACGAGCAATTTTTATACAAAACTAGTCTTCTAAAAGACCTAGTGGGTTCGATTAGAAATGCTCGTGACAAAGGACAATTGCCTAAAAAGGAGTTACTAGAGTTACTCGTAAAAGATACGGAAGCAGCGCATACCTTTTTGGCTGAAAATGGCTTGAAAGAAACGATTGAAAAAATTGCCTTCTTAAAAAACTTTGACTACACTACGGAAGATCAACACGAAGGGGCGGCTTTTATTTCTGGAACAGAGCAATACTACTTGTTGTTTGAACAAAAAGTTGATGTAGCAGCGGAACGCAAAAAACTAGAAGGAGAACTCAAACAAAAACGAGGTTTTGTTATGGGCATTGAGAAAAAACTGAGCAATGAGCGTTTTGTAAATGGAGCGCCTGCTAAAGTGATCGAAATGGAACGCAAGAAATTAGCAGACGGTAAAGCTAAGATTCAGCTTCTAATTGATAGTTTAGATAAGTTGAAATAAGGTTCAGAACCTTCCAACTAAAACACAAAAAAGCGCTTTCCAGATTTATTTGGAAAGCGCTTTCTTTGGTTTAAGAGAATCCTAACAGACCCTACTGATTCGAAATTCTATACTTCTTATTCGCTTCGATCACTTCTAATTTCAAACCAGAAGCCAAGCTTAGAGAGTTCAACAAATTATCTACCTCCATCACTGGAAAAGTTCCAGAGGGTGTCCCCGTTGTTCCTTCTACGACTTCAATCTCTACGTCATAATAGGTTTGTAATAATAAGGCAATTTTATGAATTGAAGTTGCTTTGAATTCAAAGGCGCCTGTTTTCCATGCTAAGAAATTAGGCGAAAACGCTTTGAGCTTCTCAATGTTTCCTTTAGAAATGATTGCCTGTTCTCCTGCGGCAAGTTTGATTTTATTAACATCAGAAGCCATCACTTCGACCACTCCTTCTACCACCCGTATAATCGTTTGTTCTTTTTTGTTGGTTACCGTAAACTGTGTTCCAACTACAGCAACGACTGCATTAGAAGTATGCACAAAAAATGGGGCTGCTTTGTCCTTTCTAGAATTCACATCAAAAAAGGCTTCGCCTTTTTTAACTCGAACGGCATATTCGCCATTCCTTGCCCCCATGTCTTCTACTACAGCGCCTTTGTTCAACCAAATTTTATCGCCATTTTCAAGAGCCGTTTCTAGCACATCCGAAGCAGCCAATAATTCTACGCCCTTTGCCCCTGTTGTAAATTCAGTATTCAAACCCTCTGCAAAAAAGGTCCCTTCGTTTGTTAGACTAGAATGCTTAAATTGATTCATTCCGAAGACCGCAACCACAATGACCACCGCAGCAACCGTCATTTTTTTCCACAACGCCATTCCAATCACTTTCGTTTCTGATTTTGCAGAAACAGCAGCATTGCTTAACTTAGGCTGTAATGCACTCCAAGAAGCCTTAGAATCAAACTCAATGTATTCAACGCCTTCTGTTAAATCCCAAATTGCTTTTTGTTCTTTGAATGCTGTTGGGTTTTCTTTTTTCCAACGTTTTATCAACGCGTTTTCTTCAGCAGTGGATTGCTTGTTAAAGTATTTAGGTAATACTGTGTATATTTGTTCCATTTAATTTTAGTTTATATGCGTCATTCAGCATGCCTAACGACAGCTTTTTTTCTTTCCAACAGATTCCACTATTTATGTTTTTTCTGTTTACT
>CACVAQ010000508.1:9943-12936 GCA_902727865.1 uncultured Aureispira sp.
TTTACTAAAAAGTCGTTCCTAAAAGACAATCTCCCTAAAGGTTTTATAAAAAACAGAGAAAAAGTATAAGAATCATTACATCTGATAATGTTTGACGCAACAACTTTAAGGCGCGCGAGATTTGGTTTTCCACCGTTTTGGGAGAGATGTTCATTTCTTCCGCAATTTCCTTGTAAGTATAGCCATTTAAGCGGCTCAACAAAAAAACCTGTCGACATTTGGTTGGCAGCTGAGCAATGGCATAAGATAATTGCTTTTTTCGGTTGGCGGTTTGCTCCTCGTCATCGCTATGATCTTCTGTCAATGGCAGGCTAGTCGGAGTCATCTTTTCAACGTATTGCTGTTTTGTTTTATCTTTTCGAATAAAGTCGATGGACTTAAATTTGACCGCACGAACCAAATAAGCTTCTAGGGACGTCGTAATAGACAAGCTTGCTCGCTTGTTCCACAGGTCTAAAAACACATCTTGCACCACGTCTTTCGCTGCATCTTTATCCTTTAGAACAAAATAGGCGTAATTTGCCAAACCATTAAAATGCTTGTGGTAAATTTCTTGAAATTCGCGCTGGCTGTTAATTTGTAAAAGTTGACTCACATTGATAATATAAAAGGTGGTAAAAGAAACACAAGGTACACCTCAATGAATAAGGTGTACCTTGTGTAAAAACAAAATGGATTAACTTAAAAATCGAGTGATTTTTTATAATCCCGATATAAAAATCCAATACATTAACCCCAAAATAACCCCAATTCCTATAACAGAATACAAGGCTAAGTTTTTAATTTGAACCGTTTCTTCTTCCGTTACAACAACTTCCTCTACTGGTAATTGTGCCCGTTGTTCTTTTGCTAAACGTTGGCGTTCTTTTTTGGAAACTTTGGCCTCATGTGTACTACCTGATACTTTAAATTGTTTTCTAGACATGCTATAAAGAGTATTTTATTGATCTATAGAATATATGATATTGAGACTTCTAGGTTTGTTATAAAAAGATCCTTTGAAGCGTTTTATTTCATCCATCCAACAAGGATGTCTTTTAAACTAAAAAAATAAAAGCATTTATTTAGATGGACTTTCATACAAATATAATCGTTTACCTATACAATGAAGAAGATTTCAACCAATTTCTATTCTATTCGAAGGTGTTCTCAGCAAAAAAATATTCCGATGTAATATTTTTCATTAAACATTTTCGTTCTTTGACAACTCTTCTCACGTAGTAGCAGCGTAGCTAATCGTGTGGCAATCGTTTAAACCACTTTTTTTATTAGACAGTATACCTCGTACCTTTTAAGTAGAAAGTCGTCTATTTTTTTGGTAATAAACGAATACGGCTTTCTACTTAAAAGGTATATCCTAATTCATAGCTGTTAAAAGTTAGCCTATGGTTTCAACTCCACACGAGTTGTCAAAGAACCAAGACTATAAAACGCCCAAAAAAACGCAGCTTATAAAGCATGCAAGCTTAACAAACAGTGTTCGATCGAGCAAGCTTCTGCCTTCAAGGCGCATTCTTACTTTTGGTCAGGGTATATTTTGGTTGGTAATACGAATAGATTGGATATAGCTCGCCCATTTTATAGAAATAAATGCTACATTTGCGGCTTCTCCTTATTTATATTCGTTGCCTTACTGTTTTTAAGGAGAAATTAGCGAACCGTTTAATCCGTTTCGTGGTTTTAGTAAAAAACAGTTCTTTGACACATCGTATGGGAATCATAAATTAAGCTTTTTAGTAGCCTATTTTAGATGGTAGACCTTAGATCCTGCTTACCTTTTGGTACAGCGCATCAAGCCTGTTCGTTCACTACGTTCAGGTGCTTATATTTTAAACTAAGTAATAATACGTTACTCTAAAATCTAAAAATTCTTAGACGCTACCTAAAATTATACAACCACACGTTTGTCAACAAACAAAAAATTCAAATAAATACAAATATGAACTTTAATCTAGATAGAGACCTCGTTTTTTTTGATATAGAAGCTACTGGAGCAGATGTTGTTAGAGATAGAATCATGCAAATTGCGATGATTAAATACCCAAAAGATGGTGGCACGCCTATTGAGAAAGACATCTTGATGAATCCTCAATATCCAATTAAACCAGATGCGCTAAAAGTACACGGAATTACAATAGACATGGTTCGAAACAAACCTACGTTTAAAGAATATGCCGTAGAGTTGATGGATTTTTTGGACGATGCAGATCTGGCAGGATACAATTCTAAGCGTTTTGATATTCCAATGTTAATTGAAGAATTTGGACGGATTGGAATGGAGTTTTCTATGAAAGGACGTCGCCTAGTTGATGCCATGCAAATTTTCTACAAAATGGAACCACGAACGCTCAAAGCAGCGCTTAAATTCTACTGTGGTACTGAGTTAGAAAATGCACATGATGCGATGTCGGACACCAAAGCAACGGCGGACGTTTTCTGGGGACAACTCCAACGTTATGAGGGAGTTGATTACATAGACAAGGACGACAAGGTAACACCTGCTCCTATTAAAAATGATATGCAAGCCATTCACGATTTTATTTCTGATAATAATAATGTCGATTTCACAGGACGTTTTAGTAGAAATTCGGAAGGCATTATTACGTTTAACTTTGGAACCAACAAAGGGCAAGAGGCTTACAAAAATCCTCAAACCTTAAAATGGATCATTAGCAAAGATTTTCCAGCTCAAGTAAAAAATATTGCCAAAGCTATTTTAAATGGCACTATGAAATAATACTACTCCGTTGATTCGTTCACTACATTCATGAGCGTTTCGCTTAGTGCGTTCGATTTTTCAAAGGAGTAAGTAGATGGACAAAAATAATTAACACTAAAATAGGGCATCTTTTGTCCGCTAAATTCCTTAAAAAGCCTTGCTTTAGCTCGCTACCACGAAGTAGCACCGAAGGTAAAGCTGCATTTTTTAACTCTTTAGCGAAAAAAATATACTCCTATTTTTATACTACTAATTTTGTCCATCTACTTAATGA
>CACVAQ010000509.1 GCA_902727865.1 uncultured Aureispira sp.
TCTTGTCTTTTGTGTACGAGTACTTAAGTTGTTTAGAATTGCGTCTTGAATAAGGAGTACATCCCGAACGAACAAAGCGACGGCACGGAAGTAACAAAGAAGCAGTGGAGTTGATTTTTGATACTAATCGAGGAAGGTTTTAGCCTAATCTGAAGGCTAAGATATGCTCTTATCTCAATGAACGTAGCCGCGAAGGTCGTGCCGCTAACTATTTTTTGTCTCAGAAGTAGATCAAAAGAACAACTAAAAAGAGGAATGTTTGCTTTGTAACTTGTTTGAAATAGAAATTTAATGACAAAATTGTAACCGAATTGTCCAAAACAAAATTTATATTCACAAAAATAAATAATCAACTACTTCATTTTCTAAATACTGTTTCGTGATGAAAAAAACAGCTTTATACGATAAGCATTTCAATTTAGGTGCTAAGATGGTCTCATTTGCAGGTTACGATATGCCTGTTTCTTATACTGGAATAATTGAAGAACATCAGACTGTGCGAAAGCAGGTTGGAATTTTTGATGTTTCTCACATGGGAGAATTTATCTTAAAAGGAGAAGGCGCCTTGGATCTTATCCAACGAGTCACTTCTAATGATGCCTCTAAATTGGACAAAGGCGATGCACAATACTCTTGTCTTCCCAATGGAAAAGGAGGAATTGTAGATGACTTATTAGTATATAAGTTAGGAGAAGAAGAGTATATGTTGGTGGTGAATGCTTCTAACATGCAAAAAGATTGGGATTGGATCAAGAGTCATAATACGGCTAAGGTTGAAATGAAAGATATTTCGGAAGGAACTTCTTTGATGGCTGTACAAGGCCCCAATGCAGTTGAAGCCTTGCAAGCATTGACGGAGGTTGATTTGGGAGCGATGAAATACTATACTTTTGTTAGGGGGACCTTTGCAGGAATAGATAATGTCATTATCTCTGCGACAGGATATACGGGTTCAGGTGGCTTCGAAATTTATGTTGCCAATGAAAATGCAGCTGGAATTTGGGATGCAATTATGGATGCAGGAGCCGATTATGGTATTAAGCCAATTGGTTTAGGGGCTCGTGATACCTTAAGGCTAGAAATGGGCTATTGTTTGTATGGTAATGACATCAACGATACCACGTCTTCTTTAGAAGCTGGCTTGGGTTGGATTACTAAATTGAAAAAAGAATCTGACTTTGTAGACAAGCAGTTTTTGATTGACCAAAAAGCAGCAGGCATTAGCCGAAAATTAGTTGGTTTTGAAGTGTCGGGCAAGCGTCCACCTCGCAACGGATATCCAATTGTTGATGCAGATGGAAATGAAATTGGGGTCGTAACTTCAGGTACAAAGGGACCTTCTGTTGGTCTCTCTATAGGGATGGGCTATGTGGCCAAAGGGCATTCTAAAAAAGGAAGTACTATTTTTATAGATGTTCGTGGTAAAAAAATAGAAGCAACCGTGGTTGGTTTGCCATTTTATAAGGCAAAGTAGAACTACTTAAATCTTGTTTATATAAAAAATACACCTAGAGCGTTTAGCGTTTTAGGTGTATTTTTATTTTGAGAATGCGGCATCGTTTGTTCTTCAAGGAGCGGAAGGCTTGGACGTAAATTTACTTATGTTGTCAATAAGGCAGTTTAATGTGTTTTAGTGGTGACGTTTTGTCATGTGTTTTGTTTTAAAATAGCCTTAAGGGCGGTTTTATATATTTGGTACAAGGATTGTTCTAGTAATAACAACAACAATACAATTATTAATAGAAATAGTTTTTGAGAAGGTTAGGGCTAGTATTTTGATTTAGTAAATTTTTATTTTGACACAGCAACTCCAAGCCTAGTCCTTAATTTTCTTCCACATTAATTATCAAAAAAATATGAGCAATTACAAGTTTAATTCATTTGGGTTTAATTTTGACGATTTAGGAAAAGCTGTAGACGATTTTGTTACAAACATCAAGGTAAATGATATTTTTGGAACAGATGCGACGAATACAATTCCTGCTGTTAATTCTTTTGAACACACAGAATATTTGGAATTACAAGTAGCTGCGCCAGGGCTTAAAAAAGAAGATTTTGAATTGCACGTAGAAGGAGATGTCTTGACGATTTCAGCAAATGTTTCCCTTGAAAACGAATCAGAAGAAATAAAAGTTAAAAGAAAAGAATTTAATTATTCAACTTTTAAAAGAACCTTTTGTTTAACAGATAAGTTCGATTATCAACACATTAAAGCAAAATACGAAGCTGGTGTTTTATTGGTTTCGATTCCCAAGAAGTCAGAAGAAGAAAAAAGCAAGATAAAGGTAGAGGTTTTATAATTGGGGGGCTAAATCGAAGCGACCTCAGGGAAGGGAGCAAAGCGAACGAATCAAAGCAGTGAACGCATCAACGGGGTATTATTTATAGTTATGCAAAAGAAAAAGAGTAGTCTGTGGCAAACAATGTCAAAGAACTCCAAAATATAAAGTCTTCTCCAAGTTAATTGGAGATTTAAAGTAAATTTTTGTTATCCCGGTGGTTCGGGAAAGTTTTTAAGGTTATTAAATTAGTCGAAGTTACTACAATAGTAGCTTCGATTTTTTTATTTTTGTGGAAGAAT
>CACVAQ010000510.1 GCA_902727865.1 uncultured Aureispira sp.
AAGCTCAATACTAAAATCTAAGTCATTTTGTATCGGTTAGCAAAAATGGCAACAAGCCTATTGAAAGGCCCCAATTACGACAGCTAGTTCTTCAAGATATTCATAATTTCATCCAATTGAGGAGACAGAATAATTTCTGTACGACGGTTTTTAGCTTTACCCGCATCGGTATCATTCGAAGCAATTGGAACATGTTCTCCACGACCAGAAGCCGTAATACGACTTGAGGTTACTTTGTTTTTAATCAATTGATCCACGATAGATAGAGAACGTTTGGTACTTAATTCCCAGTTCATTTTCTCGTCACCATCACTATCCGTATGGCCTTCTACCATAACATTGATCTCGTTATTTTTATTCAACACTTCCGCTAACTTAGAAATTGCACTGGCTCCTTTGTTATCCAAACGAGAGCTACCAGTAGCAAACAACAAATTTTGGCTCAAAGAAACGTATACTTTTCCATTGCGTTGTTCGACACTCAAGTCAGAGGATTCAAAACCTAACAAAGCTTGTGATAATTTATTTTTCAAAGCTTTGGCTTTGGCATCACGAGCAGCAATGGCATCTTCCAATTCTTTAACCCGTTGTTCACGAGCGGCTAGACTACTTTCTAGAGCCGCCACTTTCTCTTCACGAGCCTTTAGGCTTTTTTCTAAGGCAGATTTATCCCCTTGAAGCGTATTAATGTTACTATCTTTGTTCTCCAAATCTTTTTGAAGACGTTGGATTTCAGTCCGCTCTTGGTCCATTTGCTGCTGCATGCCCGCCATGTCCTGTTCACGACGACGAATTTCATCCTCTTTACGACGAATTTCTTCCTCCTTGCGACGGATTTCTTCTTGTTTGCGCGTAATTTCTTCTGTCAGGGCTCTGTTTTTTCCAGCAGCTTCTTGTGTTAATTTTTCGTTCACAGCCAAAACTTTATCATAAAGTACCTGAAGGTCTTTATTTAGTTTTTGTTGTTGGTCATAGCGAGTTTTTACCAAAGTATAATCTTTGTCTAACTCTTGCAGTTCTTTTTCAATGTTTTGAATTTCGCTTTGTGCTAATTCAAGTTCTGCTTGGGCTTCTTCTGCGGTTTGTTTTGCCTGCGAAGCTTCTTGTTGCGCCTTCGATTTAGCAGAGACTTCTTCTTGGTATTTTCGATTGGCAACACAAGACATTAGTGATCCAAAGAAGCAAAGAATAAGAAGGTAGTTAACGTATTTTAGCATAGTAATTAATTGTTTTGGTTGTTTTATGTAAGTGGACAAAAGCAAAGCGTAGACTAAAAATGTTCTAGTTTTATTGGCTATCAAGGCAAAGGGAATTGAAGATAGCGAGCTATCTGATGTTTCCTTTAACGATGAGCGTCGAGAAAAATAGTCATTTTTAATGCGATTACTTATTTCTTAATTGGAATGAGTTTTAATAATGCCATATTTTGGTAATGTAAAATAATTTCTGTTCGGCTATTTTTTTGCTTGGATAATGGATCGCTTTCATCAAAAAGCGGTTTAAATTGTCCATAGCCAATCACTCGAATTCGATCTTGTGTAATTTCTTTTTGTGTTAACGTATAGAGTACCGATAAGGTTTTGCGGGTACTGTTTTTCCAGTTTTCATTTATCGAAGCACTTACAGGCACATGCCCATTAATGTCAATGTAAATAGAAGGATATTTTTTGAATACTTCTGCCAATTGGTAAAGCAATTCTTTTCCAGCAGCAGAAATAGTACGGTTAGAAGCAGAAAACAACTCTTTGTTGTCAAAACTTAAAATTAATTCGTCTTTATTGAGCGACTGGGTGAAGTTCCTCGTGGGATTTGCGGCTATAATAAGATTAATATCCTCCTTAATGTTCCGCAAAGATCTATTTTGTAGACTTAAGCCATTCTGAATGACTTGGTACGGTTCTAATTCCTTTTTTATGAGCAAATCTTTATCCGACATTTTTTTTTGCATTTGTTGCAATTGAGCTTGACAACCCACCATAGCGGACTGAGCAGCATCTAAAGCCGACTGATTTTCCTCTAAGACTTGTTTTAAACTTTCGATGGTTCCAGATTGTGTTTGATTGCTAGAAGACGCCGCATCTTTTAGCTTGTTTAAGGCACGTTTGGCTTCAGACAATTCTTGCTTGGTTCCCAAAAGTGTATTTTCTAATTTTAGTTTTTCTTCTTCTAAAGACTTGAATTTTTTTGTTCCAACACAACTAGAACATAAAAAAGCGATTAGAAATGCTATATAAGCTAGTGAGAACAGTGGTTTCATCTAATAAATTGATTCGTTATGGTAGAATAAAAAGGGTTGTTTTAGAAATCCTGTGTTAATATTAAAAAAAAACTTCATAAAACACTCAGATTGATAGCTGTGGAATTAGCTTGTTTTTATGCTCCACAGAGATTTAGCTTTGTTGATTACTCTTTTCCGTTACGATAGAGTTTTACGTTTGCCAAAGAACAATAAAAATTAAAATACAAGGTTGATTTCTCAACCTACACTTGTTATAATCCCTACTTTTTTGTAAAGTTAAACGTTTTTGATAAAAGAAGCTATTTTTTATAGAACTTCATTCTATACTATACTTAA
>CACVAQ010000511.1 GCA_902727865.1 uncultured Aureispira sp.
ATGTTAGTAAACGTATACTTTGTTGCAAAAGTTAAAGGGGCTAATTTAGACGGACCACTCCTTTAGCTTTTATGAATTACTTGTAGCTTTCCTTCATCAAAGGAATTTAAAGTACATATTTACACAAGATTTTCCAAATTCTACTGAACTATACTTTTGCACAAACTTCAAACAATCAACACTATAAAATCATATTCTTTTTATACCTAATTATACTTCACTAATTACTATACAAATACAAATAAACTAACAATCAATGCGATACAAGGCTATAATTCCCATTTTTATTTAAACGGGTTATAACGGTTCGTTTAATAAAGTACAATAACAACTTACGATATTGTCTGTTCCTCTAATTTCCCTGCCCAATTAATCTCTTTTTTAAGCAAATTCAAGGTATTTGCTTCGGGTGAATTTTCAAGCGCTTCATGGTTATATGCCCAATCGGCTTGTGGCGGTAAACTCATCAAAATAGATTCCGTACGGCCATTGGTTTCCAAACCAAACTTAGTGCCTCTATCCCAAACTAAATTAAATTCAACATAACGCCCCCGACGCAAACGCTGCCAATTTGATTCGTTTTCTCCATAAGGCAAGTCCTTAGTCGCCTTTACTTGATGGCTGTACAAATCAACAAAAGCTGAACCTACGCTCTGTAAAAAAGCCCATCGGTCTGCCTTAGTATGCTGATCGGTTGTTTGGAGGCGATCAAAAAAGATTCCACCAACACCACGTGTTTCATTTCTATGTGGAAGAAAGAAATAGTCGTCCGCCCACGTTTTAAAAGCAGGATAATAAGCCGTGTCGTGCTGGTCACAAACGTGCTTCAATTGTTGATGAAAATCACTTGCCAATTGCTCGTCCACATAATGCGGCGTTAAGTCAATTCCTCCGCCAAACCACCAAGTTCCATTGCTCATTTCAAAATAGCGCACATTCATATGAATGATGGGCGTACGAGGAGAACGAGGATGTAAAACGATAGAAACTCCTGTCGCAAAAAAGGTAATCGGTTCAGAAGTATCTGCTTCGACTTTTAATACGTTCAATAACTTAGCAGGCATATCTCCCGCTACTTCTGAAAAATTAACGCCCCCTTTTTCTATAACCGTTCCGTTGGTTAAGACACGTGTTCTACCACCGCCCCCTTCAGGACGTTCCCACAAATCTTGCTGAAAGCGCCCCTTTCCATCCAAGGCTTCTAATCCAGTACAAATACTATCTTGTAATCCTTTCAACCAATTGGTAATTTCTGTTTTATTCGGCATGTAAGTCTTTAGTTTAAGATCAATTTTAGGGTACAAATTTACAAAAGCAAATCTTAGTCTATATCAAAAATTGGTAAAAAAATAGCTAATTTAGATTAAATCTATTAATTTAAGTAGATGAACAACAGTAATTAACCTTAATATTAGGAACAGTCAATAAATAAGATGAGCATTCCTTAGGCATCTTTAGCGGGCGATCCTCCTTAAAAAGTCCGCTACAAGGAACAATAAGTAACGTATCAAAAAAAGCATTAAAAGTCATTCTCAAAAAAATGAGCCCCCTATAAAATGAAGCTAGGACAACGACTATATGAATTCATCTTTCCTCCCTCTTTTGCCTTAATGCCAAAAGATGGCCGACTATTGGAACAAATGTACCCAAAGGTCGATTGGTCCTTGGTGAACTATTATAGCCAAATGCCTTGGTTCATGCGCTATACGTTTGCCATTGGAACAGCCCTTCCTAGTACTTATGGTATTAAGAAAGTCCATATTTACATCCGAGATTTGGAAAGTATGTCTGCCAATCAACGCATGACTATTTTGGTACACGAAGCCTATCACGTTCAGCAATATTATGAACTAAAAAGCATGGGAAAAGAAAACAAAACGTTAGGCTGGGGCTACAATCGCCGATTTATGCGGTATTATATTGGTTGGTATTTGGAAGGCTTGCACAAGGCGGTTTTTAAAGATAAAAAGAAATGGTCTGAGGCGACAAATTTGGCCTATCGACAACATCCGATGGAAGTTCCAGCTTATCAGCAAGAACATCTGTTTAGACAATGTATTAATCTATATCGAGGGCATTCTGTGCAGATGTTTTTCAAGCAAGTTCCTCAAATGATTTGCCAACAAACACCGCTTCCTAAAGCACCTGCTCTTTTCTTTCATCTCTTAGGGGCAATTCTTACGCTTTTAATTAGTATTGCCAAGCCTATTATAGAAATGATTGCTTGCCCGATTGCACTTTTACTTGGTGGGCGTTCTGGTAACAAGGAAAGTTAAGAGTTCTTATCTATAAATAAGATAATGGATACTTTTGAATTTTCAAAAAAAAAATAACTCAAATAGAACATATTTAATTCAATAACCGTTAGAGAGTAAGAGGAAGCTTTCTTTAAAAGAAAAAATTATTATTTTGTAGGTTAGGAAACACTCATTACTTCGTGGAGAAATTATATTAGTTTGATTATCAAGAAGATAGCTTCAAATTATTAGTTTGACTAAATTATTGATAATCAAACTAATATGAAATGGTTTTTATGTTTTTTGGTAAAAAAACTAAAACCTCGGAGAAGCAGCG
>CACVAQ010000512.1 GCA_902727865.1 uncultured Aureispira sp.
CTATTTTGTACCTGTGAAAAAAACAAATACTCATATTGTCAAAGAAAAAGCCTATGAATTGGGCTTTACGTTTGTTGGCGTTTCTGAAGCTAGAGAACTAACAGAAGAAGCGAAACGTCTGGAAAAATGGCTGAACCAAGGGATGCACGGTAAGATGCACTATATGGCGAACCATTTTGAGAAGCGAATTGATCCTCGGAAATTGGTGGAAGGGGCCAAAACCGTAGTCACTTTGTTGTACAATTATCATCAGACCGAAACCCAAATAGATCCTGCTGCACCTAAGATTTCTCAATACGCTTATGGCAAGGATTATCACAAAATAATCAAACAAAAACTGAGTGCCTTGATGGCACACATTGAAACTGAAATTGGAGCCGTCGAAGGACGTTGCTTTGTCGATTCTGCGCCTGTTTTGGAGCGAGATTGGGCGAAACATAGTGGAACGGGCTGGGTGGGCAAAAATACCTTGTTGATTAACAAAGCGCAAGGGTCGTATTTTTTCTTAGCAGAGTTGATTATAGACTTGGAATTGGAGGCCGATGGACCGATCAAGGACTATTGTGGTCGCTGTACGCGCTGTATTGACGCTTGCCCAACAGAAGCCATTCATCCCGATGGTTATTTGGTGGATGGAAGCAAGTGTATTTCTTACTTTACGATTGAGTTAAAGGAGGCAATTCCTGCGGAGATGCAAGGTAAGTTTGACAATTGGATGTTTGGTTGTGACGTTTGTCAAGAGGTTTGCCCTTGGAATCGGTTTGCTAAAAAGCATAGCGAACCTGCTTTTGAACCGCATCCCGATTTGTTGTCGATGACCCAACAAGACTGGGAAGAAATTACAGAAGATGTCTTCCGAAAAGTTTTTCAAAAATCTGCGGTCAAGCGGACTAAGTTTGCGGGGCTCACTCGGAACATTTCATTTTTGAAAGAAGCGTAAGGCCTGTTGATTTACGTTGCTCCTTTTTGTGAAAAAATAAATCAGGATTTAGTGCGATAGCGCACACTTTATATCCCCTCCCTCCAAGTTTATTTATAAACAAAGGTATTGTCGCTAAATGTTATGATTTATAACAAACTAGGAAATATAATTTATTTAGTTTATGTTAGTAGCTTTGTTTTAAAAATCAGTTTTTTTTACATAAAACATAAAACATCAAAATATGTACAATCGTATACAAAAGCAATACAAAAAACTAAATCAAAGCATTCAAAAGGCCATGCAAACAGGTCGTTTTTACGCCTACACAAAATTCAAACAACAACAATTGTTGAGCCGTCTGAAACGCAGCTCACTTCAATTGAAGCAGTTGGGAACAGGCGTTGCATTGGTGACTGCGCTAGGACTGACGACCGCTGCCGAGGCACAATACCCTTATATTTTGACTGAAAAAACAGGTATAGATAACCCTGTAGATAGTTTGCTTACGGGCTTTTATAGCTCTACCTTTGTCGATATAAATGGAGATGGAGACCTTGACATATTTGCAAGTGCTTATCAGTTTGGTAGTGTTACTAAATTCTTAGAAAATACAGGAAGTCCGACGAATCCTGTTTTTGTAGAGCGTACAGGAAGTAGCAACCCTTTTTATCTGCAATCTGGTCTGCAAGGCTACGATTTTGTTGATATAGATGGCGATGGCGACCTAGATTGTTTTGCGGGTAATGTGAATTATTTGCACTACATAAATAGTTTTTATTATGAAAATACAGGAACCGCTACCAATCCTATCTTTAATTTGCAATCAGCCACGAATAACCCTTTAGATAGTGTGCGTGTACATTTGTTGCAACTCAATCAAGGACATCAGAGTACTGAATTAGAACCTCATTTTTCTTTTGCGGATTTAGATAGTGATGGTGATATGGATTGTTTTGTGACTATTAATGCCTATCATAATAATCCAATGACAGAGCATTTGTGGTATTATGAAAATGTAGGAACGGCTACAGTACCTGATTTTATTAGAAGGAGTGCTGCTGATAATCCGTTTAATACCGTCTTATCTTATTATACTAGTAATATTTTCTTTGCTATGTCTGAAAAAATCACCTTTGCAGATACAGATCAAGATGGAGACATGGATGCTGTCTTACATATCGTAGGTGTCCCTTCGGTAGATTGGTGGGTGTTTTGTGAGAACAAGGGAACGGCAATGCTCCCAGATTTTGACACGGTTAGTGTATCTCCAATAGACATGGCTTCTGCCAATGGCGATGTTCAATTCGCTAGTTTAGTAGATATTAATAACGATTCAAAATTAGATGTTTTTAGAACGTCGACAGCAGGGTATATAAGTGATCCAATATATGCCGGAAGCGATCAAGTTCAATTCTTTTTAAATGAAACGCCAACCAATGTTTCTTCTTTAGAAACGCAGGCAGCAAGGCTGCATACTTTTCCTAATCCAACATCGGGCTTGTTATTCTTTGAAAAACAAGTGACAGGAGTATTAAGTGTGACTAGCATGACGGGGCAAGAACTAATGACGACAGTCTTGTCGAACGAAAATCAAGTGAACTTATCTGCTATTCCAAGCGGAATGTATACCTTGAATCTTAAA
>CACVAQ010000513.1:0-1190 GCA_902727865.1 uncultured Aureispira sp.
TCTCCTGGACAATTCACCTTCACGTCTGTAAACGCATATTGATCGCCAGGTTTTGCTTCACGAATTGCACTTAAAATCCTGCCCATAAAACGCCCCCCAGTTCCTTTTAACGCAACAGGGTCGGAATATTTCCGAACATAAAACAAGGTATAAGATTGTACCGCACATCGTGCATCCATATCAAAGTTCTCTAAATTTGCGGTCAAACCAGGTTGTGCCTTAAACTCCCCTGACCCCATAAGTCCATTTGTTTTTCGCCCCATCTTAACGACAGGATCAGGGATTCTTTTTACTCTAAAAGGCATTGTCTTAGACTTGCCTGTATTTTTATTCGTAACCATCAAATTTAGTTGTCCAGGTTGGCTACAAACAACCAAATACTGCCCATTTCTTGACTCCTTAATATTCGCTCCCTCTGCCGTTAGTAATAAATTTTTGTTGTCCATGCCCGAAACAGCTATGGTTATTGGATTTTCAACCCCAATATAAAAAACATTCATTTTATCGGCAGCTATCGCTAGTATTTCTGTATCCAAATCTGCTATTTCTTTCGTTGTCTGTCCAGTAAAACTATAATTTGTACTGGATGGAAAAACCACTAAAAGTCCTTCCATAACGATTCCTAGATTACTTACTAACAATGCTGTAAAGAACATCGTAAGACCAATTGACTTAATATTGTCCATAAGTTAACAGCTGTTTTATCTGATTTTAAAATACAAACTATTCGCTGGACGTCCAACCACATCCCCTGGGCATTTTACCTTTACATTTGTAAAAGTATATTGATCGCCCGAAGCAGCCTGCTTAATCACTCTGTTCATCATTCCTTTGAACGTTCCTCCTCTGGCATTTAACATCACAGGGTCTTTTCTTCTTGCGGTATAATACAAGGTATAAGAATCTACGGTACACTTTGCATCAAAGTCAAAATCATCTAACCAAGCAATTAAGCCCAATTGTGCTTTGAATTCAGAAGCCGTAATATTACCCGTTTTATTATAATCGGGATGCACACTATCGCTTGAACTGGTACTAGACATCAATGCGGTACTCAATATTACTAAGGATAAAAACATTATTTTTTTTATAATAATCATAATTCGTTGATTTTAGGCAAAAGAAGGCTTATGCTGTTTTCGACAGCACGAGCTTCTTTCTATTCATTATTTAAAATAAAGGATGGGTAA
>CACVAQ010000513.1:1290-3217 GCA_902727865.1 uncultured Aureispira sp.
TACTTGTATTTTAATACTTAAAAAATTAGCGAATTTTAAAAGACAATCCGTTTACACGACGTGCAACTATATCGCCTGGACATTTTGCTTTCACTTCTGTAAACATATAAGTATCGTTCGCTTTCGCTTTTTGAACGACTTGGAGTACTTGCCCAGAAAATCTATTGCCAGATCCTTTTATTGCATAGGGATCTTGCCCTTTTTTTGTATAAAACAAGACATAACTTTGAATATTACACCTTGCATCAAAGTCAAAATTTTCTAAATTCGGAATCAATCCTAACTGAGCTTTGAAGGTTCCTGCTTTAACAACGCCATCCATTTTACCGGCACATTTAACAACAGGGTCTGGAATACGCTTCACTCTAAATTTAAAATCTGTTTTGGTCAAACCACCTCCTGATAAAGTAATCGTTGCAATCCCTGTTTTCTTAGCCGTAACTACTCGTTTAGCACCAGAGCCTGTCATCGAAATACCTTTACTAGTTACTTGCAATTGAGCAGACGGCACACCTGCTGCCGATACTGTTATTGGGTTTTTGACCCCAACATAAAAGACATTCATTTCGTCTGCGGATACCGTAGCAGAACGCATGCCTACTTCGTATTCAAAAACACTTGTTCCTGTTTTAACTTCTCCTGTCAAAGGATTGGTTACTTTACAACCCAAGGTCAACTTTTTGCTACCTGCTGAAGACGTATTTTGTGTTAAAATAGCTTTACCATCTTCGCCAATTTTCAAAGGAGCACCGTTTACCGTCAACTGAATATTCCTTGGATCTAGTTGAGAACTATAAGAACCCAGTGAAATTTCAGCTTTAAAAGGCTCCCCTTTGATGACATACGATTTTTCCGCATTGATAACAGGAAAGAATTGATCAATTACAATCGTTCTTCCTCCAGCAACTGCTGTCAAATCGTTCACCATCGTTGCTTCTGCACTTCTTGCATTCGACTGAATTTGGCTCAACAAAGGCAAGACCGCTGCTAAAGGCATTTGTCTAAATTTAAAGTCTGCCCAGCTTTTTTTATCACTATGTGTCCATTCATCATCAACATCTAAGGTGATATTTTTTTCTAGTCCCTTAATTTTCAGTTCAACTTCTTCTTCTTTAAGGTCAAATGCTTTTCCATTTTCTCTTAATAAGGTCGTATACAAGGCAATCAAATGTTGTTTTGCACTTGTTATTTTCTGTTCTAACGCATCCCCTTTTCCTCCATCTACTAAGATTCGAGTTGTGACGTCTTTATTTTTTTTGCCTTTAGGAACCATCTCTCCGTGGCTCTCTATAAAATCACCGTCATCTCTTTGTCCATTTGAATTTCCTCCTTTATCAATTAATTCATCTCTGATTTCATCAATATAAGCGATTAGAGCTTTTGTTGTATTTCGAATATCCTTTACCGCAGGTACAATGGGTTTAAAATTTTGTTTCGAATCATCGGCTAACAATTCTTCTAAACCTCTAGTAGTTGCATCCAATTGATCGTTAACAATATTCATAGAATGCTGATTTCCTTTATCCAAGGCAAAAAAAGCGTTAATGATTTCAGCAGAAACATTTAGGGCTAACATTGCTGTTAACACCAAATACATTAGGTTAATCATTAGCTGTCTTGGTTCTTTAGGTATTGACATAGTTTTATTTTTATGTAATAAATAAATTGATCGTAGACAGCTAAATATCTCTTTATGTAAGTATTGAGCTAGATCGTAAAATCCAACTTCACTCATTTTCTTACATCTACCTTTTGTAGATGCGTACTATTGCTTTTTTTACCAATTTAGAAAAACAGGTTCTTTGTCAGAATCATTTATAGAACAACAGTAGGGCATTATAATATAAAATTACTCCTTTCAAGGATTCGCTTTCTAAGCTTGTATACTACCATAACTCCATTGCAGGAAAAGGTTACAGATTTTAAA
>CACVAQ010000513.1:3317-12801 GCA_902727865.1 uncultured Aureispira sp.
TGTTCATCTTATTTCTTTACTGTTCCTTAGGCAAAAAAAAATTACCAATCTGCGGTGCAGATTGGCAATTTTTATAAGGATACACTCCTAAGCGTATATTCAACCACTTTTTAATATGACCAAAGATCATGTTCAAAGTGGAAAATTTGTTCCTTAAGTTTATCAGATTCTAATAACATATCCATTGGATTTGTTTTGTAATCTTTAATTCTTCGGTCATAAACGTTAGACTCCTTGATAATATAAGAAGAGAATAACCTTGCCTCAAAAATATCTTCCCAGCTCATACGTGCAGCATCATTGTGAGGATTAAAAGCCTCGTGGCGAGCCAAAATATCACGTAATTCAGGATAATAAGACCAGAACATTGGTCCTGAATTTAAGAAGTTACCATTATTATCAACACGGTCAATAATAGGGGCAATTCCTAAAATACGTACATCCAAAGACGATTTTTCTTCATCAAAGAAATAAACCTCTTTAAGACGGTATTTTTTAATATCTTCTGGATTCAAATCATTTACAACTACCTGCATGATCTCATCGAAGGTCTCAGGGTCAAAAGTAATAATTGTATCCACAGAACTACCAAGGTTCTGCATTTCCTCTTGTGTCATTGCTTCCTGAAAGTCATCTTTAAAGGTGTGATATAGAGTTATATCACCAGCTTTAGCATGAGCTAAAAGAATTTCAATAAAAGATTCTCCTTCCTTTTCATTTTTAAAAGGATGATTCATTTTTTCACGAATATCTATTAGACGCCAAATTCTTCTTTCCCAAAACACATCTTTTTCATGGATGAAGTCATAAGGAATAACTTGTTTCTCTGTATATAAATATCTGTCGTAGAAATTGTCTCTTGGTGCAACTTGATCTGCATTGCCAGATTCTGTTACATTAGCATTAGGGTCAGGTTGCGCCCAAACAAAAGAGGGCATGATCACTGTTAGAACTAATCCTAAGACGAAGAATCGTAAAAGTTTATGATTCACATTCATTAGTTTAATCGTTTTGAGTATTACGGAATAATAAAATTACAAAAAGTTGGTTGCTTACGTTATAATAACGCAAAACAACCAACTTCTATTTTATCAATCTCAAAATAATTTGAAATTATCTAATTTTGAAAGTCAAACCGTTGACACGACGACCAGCGCTATCACCTGGGCATCTAGCTTTTACATCTGTAAAAGCATATTGATCACCTGGTTTTGCTTGTCTAACTGCTGAAGCAACTTGACCAGAAAAACGGCCACTAGTTCCTTTTACCTCAACAGCATCTTGACGTTTACGTGTATAGTACATTGTAAAAGACTGTACTTTACATCTTGCATCAAAATCGAAGTTTTCTAACCATGCTGCTAGACCTGGCTGAGCTTTAAACTCACCAGAACCCATCATACCATCTACCTTCTTACCTAACTTTACGATAGGATCTGGAATACGTTTAGCACGGAATTCAAATGGATACTTCTTACCATCACTAGAATTAGTTACAGTAATAACCGCTTTACCTGGCTTAAGTACTGTAGCAGTATAGCTAGTTCCACCATTTGGTTTTAATTTACCACCTGACATAGAAACTTTCATAGAGGAAGTTTTGATACCCGCAGCAGCAACTGTTACAGGATTATCTACACCAATATAAAATACATTCATTTTATCAGCAGCAACGTTAACAGAAGGTTGACCTACTTCGTAAGAAAATTCTTTCTTAAATGTTTCCTTTTCTTGCGTCTGTGGGTTTACTACAGTAATTGTTGCTGTATATTTTTTCTCACCTACTTTAGATCCAGTAGCTGAATATTTAGCTTTACCATCAACAACTGACAAAGAAGAACCGTTAATAGATACAGAAAATTTAGCTTGAGAAGAATAAGCTCCCAATGCAATTTCTGATTCATACTTTTCTCCTAGTAAAATGTAAGGCTTCGCAGACTGAGAAAATACGTCAAACTTATCATAAGTTAACTCCATTTTTCCCATTTGACTAGCCAAAAAGTTAATTACAGCTGATTCTGTTGTTTTTGCATCATTTTGAAACTTACGCAACATTGGATAAATTGCAGCTACAGGCATGTGCCCGAAGGTGAAATCTGCCCATGTTTTGTCTTTATGCATTTTTGGATCATAACCAACTGAAGATACTAAAGTCATACTTTGTTCTAATGATGCAAGAGAAGCTTCTTTCTTGCTTTCATCAGCAAAAATAGTTCCTTTGATACCACCATCGTTCCATAAACCAGAAACAAAGTCTAAATAAGATTTTTTCAATTCTATTAGTCTTTTATCTAATTCTGGACCTGCTGGTACTACAATAGACGGCTTTTCTGCTCCTGCATAATCACCAGATACAAAGATACGCTGTGGTGTATCTTTATCTTTCTTACCTTTAGGCTTGCCTTCTAAACTAGGCTGGCCTTTCTCGTCCGCTTCTGCTTTAGTATAAGCTCCGCCTGATTCTTCAACCATAACAGTTCTTAATTCATCAACATAAGTGTAAAAACCTTCTGTAATGCCTTTTACTAACTTAGCCTTATCTACTAAAGGTTGATATTGAACTTTTGTTTTTGCAGTCTCCGCCATGCTTTCAATAAGCTTTTTGTTAGAGTCTGTTACAATTACATTATTCTTAGCTATACCCTTATCGAGCATAAAAAACGCATTGATGATCTCAGCTGATACGTTTAACGCTAACATAGCTGTCAAAACCAGATACATCAGGTTAATCATCAGCTGCCTTGGTTCCTTAGGAATTGACATGCTTCTTTTTTTTTTGTCTAATAAATATTTTTTCTTCTGCTTCCTTCAATTTAGTTTAAATGCGTCCAACTTGAAATCAACTATTGGTATAACACTTAAACCATTTAAAGTTACAGGTTTTGCCTCTTAAAAAAGAAAGATATTATCCTTTCATAGCTGTAAGCATACCACCGTATACATTATTCATGCTAGATAAGTTACCATTTAATTTCTTAAGCTCTTCTCTATAAACGTTTACATCTTCCGCAGATTCAGCAACATTTTGAATAGCATTAGAAAGAACAGATACAAATTTACCAGTCTCCTTCGTTAATTTACCTACATCGTCAAAATCAAGACCAGCGAAGATATCTAAGCTTTTCATTGTTTTAGACATTGTTTGTAATTCAGTTACCATTTGGCTTTGTTGAGACTCTAATGGTGTAACAGCTGTCTTCATTCCGTTTACAGCTTCAATTAAAGCTTCTGGATCTGAAGAACTTCCACCACCACCACCACCAAGAAGGTGACTCATGTCAGCGCCATCTACATCTAAACCTGGGTATAACTGCTCCCAGTAATAATCTTTGTGTGGAGGTAATACTCCTAACATTAAAAATAGGCATGCCTCTGTAATTAGACCTACAGTTAACATCTCTGATGCATAAGGCCAGCTTTGAATCTTAAAAAGTGCACCGACAAGTACAACTGCTGCACCTACACCGATGATAAGATTCTTTACATAAGCAAACTTTGAAGAATGTATGAAACTCATGATTTAAAAAAGTTTAAAAAGGTTATATAAAATATAAAAATAAAGGGTCTCTAGAAAAAACTCGGATAGTGTTTCTATCAATATGACAAAACATCACTTTCCAAAAACTTTCGTAAGTATAACACTATTTTATATAAAGGTTACACTTTTTGAAAGAAAAAAAAGTTTTTTTTCAAAAAAAAGAATACAGGACAAACCGTTTACACCTCAGATTTATAAATAGATTAAGCTATTTATCCAAACTAAATTTTGTGTTTTTTTCATGTACAAAGTTTTCTATTCATTATTCACTTTTTTGTGCTTGAAACGGCTATTTCCACACCCAGCATAACAAGAAGTAAATCAACAAAATATACATAAACATTTCAACATTAAAAAAAAAGAATGTTTACCTAAAAAAAAGCATTGCCTCCGTTGATTTTTTCTCTAAATAATCATTAAAAGTACCGCAATGCAGTAGAAAAAAAATAGGCTTATTTTTTTCTATTTTTAAACAATTTACAGCCTTATAATTAATTAAAAAAAAAGCTTCACACATTGTATTAAAAAAAAATCCCCTCCGTCTACTTCCATTCCATTGAACCTTAGTTAGGTCTTGTGTGCCCCTTCCCTTTTGAAGTCGCTATTTAAACTGTTTATGCCCTCTTTTTTTCGACCAGTATTGTAGTAAAAAGACAAAAGTCGTATCACAATAATGTAATACGACTTTTGTCTTTTCACCTTAAAAACTACTTAGTAGCTTAGTTATAATCATTCATTGAGCGACCCAAGAACGTTAATACATTACGGAAACCGATGTATGATTTTGTTGTATCTTGGAATTCCCAGTGACGAGTTCCTGTTTGGATGTAGTACATGATATCTTTCCAAGAGCCACCACGGATAACTTTACGTTTCCAAGCGGTAGGATCTTCATCTTGTGCATCAAAACGAATATCTGGTTGTAAATCATGTAAGAAAGCATAAGCATTCTCATAGTAAGCAGAAGAAGTCCACTCTGATACATTTCCTGACATATTGAACAAACCGTAGTCATTCGGGAAGTAAGCGTCCGCACGTACTGTGTACAAACCACCATCGGCAGGATAATCTCCACGACCAGGCTTAAAGTTTGCTAACAAACATCCTTTTGCGTTACGAACATAATATCCACCCCAAGGGTAAGGAGCCATATCATGACCACCTCTTGATGCATATTCCCACTCATGCTCTGTTGGCAAACGGAAATCTTCCGTATTGACCTCTTCGAAGCTATTCCAAAGATTTGTTCTCCAATAAGAGAAAGCATTTGCTTGTTTCCATGCAATACCGACAACTGGATAATCATCAAAAGCAGGATGCCAGAAATAATTACGAGTCATTGGCTCGTTGTATGAATAAGAGAAGTCACGCACCCAAACTAATGTATCTGGATAAATTCTGGTTGCATCTTTTTTGATATAATCAGAACGATTGTGTTTTTCTTTAGAATGTCTGTTGTAATCATCAGACCAAGAAAAATCTTGCGCCGCACCTTTCCAATCGTACCATTGGTAATCAAATACCAATTGACGAATATCCAAATTACGAGAGCTTCCAAATTGTTCATCTCCTTGATAGAACATTCCGTCTAACTCACCCCCGGCTGAATAATCTAATTCTTGTTCCCAATCAACTCCTTGGATTCCTCCAGGGTAATCTTTTGTATGACCCAATTGAACGTGTGCAATAGAATCTCGTACCCACGAGACAAATTGACGATATTCATTGTTTGTAATCTCTGTATCATCCATAAAAAATCCTTGGATAGAGATTTGCTTTGGACGCTGAACCAAAGAAGAATTTACATCTTGATCACTTGGTCCTATATGTAAAGTTCCCGAAGGAATATACTGCATACCATAAGGCTGGATAGGCTTCCATGTTGGTCGTTCTAGTATACCTGTCAGCTGACCAGAATCCACTTTTGCACATGAAGCAAAAAGTAAAGTGATGAATAAAATAGCTAAAATTTGTTTTTTCATGTTCGCACCCGAGTTTAAAACCGTTTTTCTTAAAAAAGCACTAACTATATTCTATGGAAAGGCGACCGCAAATATAGCTGTAAAAAAGTTAGTTATCAAATAAAAGGCTTGTTTCTTATCAGATAAGGCAACATCTGATTAAATAAGAAACGTGTTTTGATTACTAACGGTAATAATGGTCTTCTTATTATCTACTTTCGTAAACTTTCAATCTTTTTTTTGTGAAATTATAAAAATCTAGGATTATAGATGATTTTTGAAGGGATTTCTTTCCCAATTTTTTTATTAAGATTATAATTTAACACTACTTCGTGGGATCCACTATTGTAAGTTTGTAAGCTTCCTACTGATAAATCGTAAGAGTAGGCTAACATTATATTCTTTGTAATTTGCATACCAACAACAAATACAACGGCATCGGTTGAAGTATTATCATATCCCCTAAACGCTACCCCACCAAAAATATTGTTGTTCCATTTTAAAATAACTGCAATTTCTGGTTGAAATTTTATAAAATCAGTTTTTAAGAGAAAAGAAGGGTGCAAATAAAATTGATCGGTCAGTTTAATATTTCCAGACGCACTAAAAAAATAAGCTCGATTATACGTTATAGAAGCATCGGTTGCTAGGTTCAAAGTCGGCTGTGTCAAATTAATTGCGGCAACACCAATTTCAAAAAACTTGTGCTTGTAATACGCTGCTGCATCTAGGCTAAAAGACATCCCTGTTTCGTTTGCAATCGGCACACTAGGATCGTTGTGATCAATTCCCAGCTCATAATTTCCCTCTGGCGTAAGTAATTTGGAGCCATCCAAGCTTTTTTGTAAAAATCGACCAGCTACTCCCAAAGACAATTTGCCACTTTTCCCCAAATCTAAGATATAACTATAAGAGCCTCTTACCGATATATTTCGATAGGCACCAATGGCATCATATTCAAATCCTAATCCAACACCACTACTGATGTATTCAAGAGGTAAATGTGCCGTAAAATTCACATTAAGTGGACTCCCTGGAAAATCTACCCACTGTTTTCGAAAGACCCCTGTTAGGCTTAGAGATTCATCCAAACCATTATACGCATTATTATACGCATACTTGTTCAGCATGTACATAGAATATTGGGCAGGTTGTTGTGCCCAACTTTTTGTTGTTAATAATAAAAAACAAGCAAACAGTATATAGTTAAGTCTTTTCATAAGTAATAGTCTAATTAATAACGGCTGTTACGCAAGAACACTCCTTGGAGCCTGCGAATAAGCTTCCTTGATTCTAATTAAAAGCGCTCCTTGCTTATTTAAATACTGTTTTAAAGGGTCAGGCTCAATTTTATGGTTCTAAACACAAAGACGAACGGTTCCTAATCAAGATACAATTGTTATCCTAAGTAATACCCCAGTAATCCTGCTACTAAAAACAAGACGACAACTTGCCACCATACAATTGGTTTGTTGGGTTTGCGTAAATATAGCCTAGTGTCTGTTTCCTCCTCTTCGTCCCAAATGACAGCTGTCTGAACAGGTGGAACCCAATTTTTTATGTCCGCAATAATTTCTCCACAATTTACCCAACGTGCTTCTTTTTCTTTTTTTAGGCACTTTTCTACAATTTTCTGATAGGGTTGCGGGATCTCCTCCATTAAGCCCAAGGTCCAATCCTCTTCCCCCGTAATTCTAGCTTGTATTTTTGCATTTGGCAAGCTGGCACTTTTTTCACCAAAAGGCAAACGTCCAGTCCATAATTTGTACAATAAAACGCCATACGCCCAAATATCCGTTTGAGCATTAATACTAGCACTCGCCTCAAATTGTTCTGGTGCTAGATATTCATAATCAGAAAAAAAAGCAAGTGGAATTTTTGTTTTGTTTCCATAATTAATAAAAAGAGGAACCATATTGCCAAACTCTTTTTCTAGTAAAATATGCCTAGCCGATAAATTTTGCCAAACCAAGCCTTGGGCGTGTAAATAATACAAGCCATCCAACACTTGATCGGCAATTAATTTTTTATCGGCACGGTCCAAATGCAATTGGTCGTTTAGGTTTCCCAAAGGAAACAAAGGCATCAAGCCAATTGTTGTTACCATGCCTTCTGTAAACCGATAACTGTTTAAATAAGGCGTTAAATTAGGATGCGCTAAGTTTTTAGCTTGTTCGTATCGCTCTTTAAAAAGCTCCTTATCAAAATTCGGATGAATTTCACTAATCTTAGCCGCCCAGACTTCTTTGGTTACTTTGTTCGTCGCTTTATAAACGCTGCCAAAGTTTTTTTGGTCCAGTGACTCCGTTTGGTCGATCTCATAGGTGTCAAAAAAATCTTTTAATGTTTCCATTTTGTATTACTTTAATCCGTAAACATTATTACGAAACTATTCGTAACAATATTTAGTACTTGGTAGTTTTTTTTCTATCGAAAAACACAACTTCTACACAAAGTATTGCTCCTTCCTTTGTTGTAATTATTGATGCAAATTGCCCCAATCACCAGTTATAGCCAAGGTCAATCCAGGGACTTGTATATTTACAAACAACGTTTTGCCCGAAGGCGAAAAGCAAACCCCAGCAAATTCAGATTGGTAACCAATATTTTCTGCAATTTGATAAAATTCTCCTTTGGGTGTAATTCCAAAAATTCGAGGTTTTATGCCATCCTCACAAAAAACGACATCTCCCCAAGGCGCAACCGTTAAGTTATCACAATACCTCAACACAGACGTATCGTTTGGTTCAGCATACAGCTCCAATCTAGATTCATAGCCCTTACTTTCTTCTTTTGACGTTCCTTCGTATTTGCTAGGAATGTACTTAAAGATTTGTCCCGTTTTCAGTTTACCACCATTCGTACAAGCAAAATAAAGTTCTTTTTCTCCAAACCAAATCCCCTCCCCTCGTGCAAAGATAGCACTTCCGAGCGCATATCCACGAACTCTTAAATTATCTTTTTCGGTATCCACATCTTTCATGTCAATCCACTTGACAGCATATTTGATCCCTTGTTTCAAACTAGCTTCTTCCCAATTCCGAGTATCCATGCCTTTTTTCCACACAAAAGCCAAGGCTTGCAATTGTCCTCCTTTGTGCAATTCGCCTTTTACTTTAGGAATAAACCGATAAAACAAACCTTCATGTCGATCTTCTGTCAAATAAACAATCCCAGTTTTAGGATCTACCGCAACCGCCTCGTGGTTAAAACGTCCCATTGCTTTGATTGGCACAGGGTATTTTAAACCTATTTTTTCAGTAGCAGGTACTTCAAATACATAACCGTGTTTTTTTTCGTGAATATCGTCTTTTACATAGACATACTCCTCACAAGTCAACCACGAGCCCCAAGGCGTTGTCCCACCAGCACAGTTGCGCCCCGTTCCAGCCAAACTCATGAATACTTTTTCGACCTTTTGTGTTTTTTCATTATAAATACTGGTTGTCGTGCCTCCCAATTGTGGGTACTTATTATACCCCATGTCATAAATACGCTCCTTGTTTACTTTGTGCAAATGTTGATTGCTGTACCCAAACGGGGAATCGATCAAATACCCAGGAGAATTTTCATGATTACGAATCAAAATAACACGCCCATCTTTCCCTTCAAAAGTTCCCATTCCATCTCCTCTTCCTGGTAATAATAGTCCATCGTGCATCGTAGAACCTTTTTCAGCAATAATTTTGAAAGAAAACCCTTTTGGTAGTTTTAAAATCCCCTTATCTTCTAAGGGACCGTAGCCCTCTATTAATAAGTCATTTTTCAGCTCTTGAGCAAACGTTTGCAAGCCAGAAAAGCCTAAGCTTACTGCCCCCATCATTTTTAAAAAATTTCGACGTGTTGATTTCATATTTTTTATTTTGTGCTTGTCTTCTTATAATGTAATACTTAGCTGTGTTGCTACTTATTCTGTTTGGTCAAGGAGTCAAAGAACGCTAATCGTCTAGTTCCCTTCTTTTTATAAAAAACAAGTATTGGTAAT
>CACVAQ010000514.1 GCA_902727865.1 uncultured Aureispira sp.
GCAAATCCATAAATAATCGGTAAAATAGTTCCATCGTATCGCAACCCAATGACGGTTCCTATCGCAACAGCTACAAAAGTAGAGATAGAGCCAACCATTGCCGAACCAATCCCTGCAATATGTCCTAGAGGCTCCATTGCCATGCTATTCAAATTACCAAAGAGGATTCCGATACAAAACAAGGTACTTATTAAATAAACCATCGTCAACCATAAAGGCATTGTCGTGCCTAAATTGGGCACAAGCATCGCAAACAAAAGAGCAATAAGAACCAAGGCACTAATCGCTGTTTTTACCATCACTTGTGAGCCGTAACGCATGACCATTCTGCTATTAAAAAAAGAAGCAAAGCCAATAGATATAGCCAAAATGCCAAAGTAGATCGGAAATTTGTCGCCCAAATTATATTGATCTTGAAATATTTGTTGTGCAGAATTCAAAAATCCAATAAAGGCACTAGAGACTAAGCCAGCCGTAATGGTGTAGCCCACAGCAATTTTGTTTGAAAAAATTTCAAGCAACGATTTTTTGATCCGTTGGAAGGAAAAAGGAATTCGGTCTGTTTCTCCTAGTGTTTCGTGCATTCTATTTCCAAACCAAAGTAAGATTAACAACGCCATTCCCATTATGAATATAAAAATTGCTTTCCAATTGGCAAGCAATAAAATCAATTGCCCCACTCCTGGCGCTACCGTCGGCACTAAAACAAAAATCATCATGACAAACGACATTACTTTTGCCATTTCTCGCCCTTTGAATTGATCTCTAATCATTGCCAAACTTACGGTTCTAGGACTCGCCAAGCCAAAGCCTTGTATGGATCGACCAACAATCATCATGGTTAAGTTCGTTGCAAAGACGGAAATTAAGCTTCCTAGTATAAAAATAGTTAAGCCTCCGTACAAAGGCCATTTTCGTCCTGTGCTGTCTGAGATCGGTCCATAAATCAACTGCCCAAATGCCAAACCTAGAAACAAGGCGGATATCATCAATTGGTTTTTATTGGGGTCTTGAACCCCCAAGTCGTCCCCTATTATGGATAATGCAGGAAGCATGGCATCTATGGACAAAGCCGTTAAGGACATCATGATAGCCATTAGAATAATAAATTCCGCAAAATTCATTTTCTTAGACAGGGCAGCCTTTTTGCTATTTATTGTCGGTTCTGCTGTTGTTTGAGATTCCACTAGTGTTGTTTTATAGTCTTTTGAACAAAAAAATATCAAGGATATGCAAGAAACATTCTAACAATCAATAAAGTTTGCAATAAGCGTTTTATTTTTACGGTAGAATAAGTACAGTGTAACAAAAGTTTGAAGTATGGTGTCAGACACTTTAAAAGTGTCTGACACCATACTTACGATTTAATACCGTTTGTTACGCTGTAGTAAGTAGATGGACAACAGTAATTCCTATTCAATTAGCTGCGCTGCTAGGCTATGCTTTTGGTACAGAGTACCAAGCTTACGCAGTTCACTACGTTCAGGTGGTGGGGCCTCTTTTGTCCAGCGACTTAGTTTCGTTAGAATAAAAATAAAAATGGGGAAGGTATACAATTAAAATCGACTCGAAGCCCTTTTTCTACTTCATTACTACTATTTAATAAATTAGATACCATGCAAAAAACAAATTACGGTCAAGCTAGACTCTCTATTGTTCCGATGCGAGCAAAGCCGCAGCACAGCAGCGAAATGGTTAGTCAATTATTATACAATGAAACCTATACGATCTTAGAAGAACAAGAAGAATGGTTACGCATCGAGTGCCTGCATGATGGTTATCAAGGCTGGATTGCTGAAAATCAAGCCTATTATATTTCGCAAGAAATTTTTGACACGCCTTTTAAGCGCTATAATGCAGACGTGATTGAATGGGATCAACAATTGGAAATGAATTTGTTTATGGGAAGCCCTTTTTATGATATTGCGCCTAATCTTGTTCCTCCTATTGAGCGAATTTGTCATGCAGCACAACAATTTATCAATAGCCCTTATCTTTGGGGAGGTCGAACAGGTGCTGGAATTGATTGTTCGGGCTTGATGCAAGTTGCCTTTAGAATGGGGCATATTTTGCTACCGAGAGATGCTTCTTTACAAGCAAAACTTGGAAAAAAGATTTCTTGGGGAACACACAAAAGAGGCGATTTAGCTTTTTTTAAAAATAAAGACGGAAAAATCAACCATGTTGGCTTGTTCTTATCCCCTGATTCTATCCTTCATGCCTCGGCTTGGGTGCGAGTTGATAGCATTACTAAAATTGGGATTTTTCACAAAAATAGCGCAACTCATGAACTTGCATTCATTAGAAGAGTGCGTTTTTAGCCTAAAAACAAGGTTCTTCAAAAATAAATAAAAAAAAAACGTTTTTATTTAGCTAAAAACTTGCGAGTATGAATCTTTTGTGCGTATATTTGCATCGCATTAAACAAAAGCGGGTGTGGTGAAATTGGTAGACACGCTAGACTTAGGATCTAGTGCCGCAAGGTGTGTGGGTTCGAGTCCCTCCACCCGCACCAACAGAATACGCAAGAAAAGTGCAAGTTGCCGAATCGCTGAATTAGCATCATGATTCTCAGCTTGCACTTTTACTTTTTATCAAAAAAAAAATCAAGTTATGCCAACAATAACGCATGAGAACGTTGACGAGCTAAATGCTATTGTAACTATTGAGCTTTCTCAAGACGATTACTTGCCTAAAGTTAATACGAAGCTAAAAGAATATCGCCAAAAAGCACAAATCAAAGGTTTCCGTCCAGGTAAAGTACCTATGGGAATGATTAAACGTAGATATGGTAATTCTCTAATAGTAGAAGAGGTAAATCAGGCAATTGGTGAAAACTTAAACCAATATTTTAAAGAAAATGATATCAGAGTTTTAGGACAACCTTTGGCTATTGCCGATGAAAGTTTAAAATTGAATATCAACAAACCTGCTGATTATACCTTCAAATTTGAATTGGGTTTAGCGCCTAATTTTGAAATTAAAGGTCTTTCTGCTGAAACACAATTACCTTTCTACGACCTTAGTGTCAGTGATAGTGATGTAGCAGCAGAAATTGAAGCGGTTCGCAAAAAGCACAGTAAAGGATTCTTAGAGGGAATCAATGAGGTGCAAGATGAGGATATGTTGGCTATTAGCTTGCATGAGTTGGACGAAAAAGGCGAAGTTAAAGAAGGTGGTGCTGTGAAAGAGGAAACTTTCCTAGCTTTGAGAGATGTTGCAAACAAAGAATTGAAAGAAAACTTGTTAAGTGCTACTTTAGGTGATTTCTTTGATTTTGACATTTATACGATTGAAGACAAAGACGAAACTTATATTCGCAAGCATGTTTTGGGTCTAGAAGAAGATCAAGAGGTGCACAATATGTTCCGTTTGACTATCAAAGAGATCAAACGTGTTGACAAAGCGGAATTGAATGAAGAGTTCTTCAAGCAATTGTTTCCTAATGACGAAATTACGACGGAAGAGGCATTTAAAGAAAAAGTAAAAGCCGAAATCTACAAAGGATACAAACAAAGTGCTTTGGGACACTTTAGTAATTTAGTTTTTGACTTCTTACTAGAAGAAAACCAATTGGATTTACCTGTTGAGTTCTTGAAAAAATGGTTAAAACAAACCAACGAAGACATCACAGATGAATTTTTTGAAGGAAAAGAATTTGATGCCTTTATCAAAAATACAAACTGGTCGTTGTTGCGTGATAAATTAGCAGAGACCTACAAAGTTGAAGTAAACTACCAAGATGTAGAAGATTCTACTCGTGGTGAAATCTTAAAATACTTCAATTACCAAATTCCTCCTTATGGAGAGATGATGGATAATATGCTAGAAAAAATCTTATCGGACAAGAAGGAAGTTAACCGTCGTTTTGAAGCTCTTATGGATGAAAAAATCCTAGAGAAGACTGCTGAAGACATGGGTAAGGACATGAAAGATGTATCGAAAGAGGAGTTTGAGCAAATTCTAAAAGATTACCAAGAAAGCAAAAATCCTAAAGAAGTAGAAGAGGCGGTTGAAGCGTAATATCTTCTAGCTAGATTCGCTAAAAGATCCCACTTCCTTACACAACTAAGGGCAAGCCTCCAAGGAGGCTTTAAGCCAAAGGATAAAATATAGTAAAGGCATTCCATTTATAAATGGAATGCCTTTTTTTGGGTTTGTCTTAAAGCTCCCCCCCTTTTATGTAAAAAATGTATAAAAATTAACGGAGTATAGGACAACTAAAGTACAACGCTCAGGAGAAGAGTTGTCCTGTACTTAGAAAAATTAAACATAATCATTATACTTAATAAATATTTTTTCATATCTTAGGGCTTATAATATATCATTGCACTAATAAAAATAAAATAATATACTTTCTTATTTTATCTAATTTGGCATAATATTTAAGGAGTCATTAGAAAGGTCTTATTTCTTTTTTAAGAAAAAAATACAGGCTACTCCTCAAAAAAACCTTAATCTCTTAGTATTATTCATAATATCGTAATAAATCCCTCTTTTAATTAATCTTGATTGATTTTTTAAAGATTTTTTTTATATATTTGAACAAAAAATAATTTGCTTTTTGCTTTAAAGCAAATTAAATGTTTTAGTTGTTAACTTTTTTAAAATACACAATTGTATGGCAAAATCAAAAATGGAGGTTTTTGACCTCAAGAATGGTAAAGAAGAGATTAAACTTGTTTACCCAGAATTACGTAAAGTAGTTTTAATACTACGCGCAATTGGCCACGACTTACGCAAGAAAATCGTTGATCTTCTTCGTGAAAATGAAACAATGAATGTTACTGATATTTATGTAAAACTACGTATCGAACAATCTGTTGCTTCTCAACACTTGGCTATTTTACGCAAAGCTGGTATCGTTATTACCAAACGTAATGGAAAATTTATTTACTACACGTTAAACAATGATCGTTTAAATGAAGTATCTATCTTAGTAGAGCAGCTTGCTGCATAAAAATTTGTAGTCCCACAAATTTTTAAAACTTAACAATTTTTTTAACCTTATCAAAATTATATCCCCTTACGATGGATTCACAAACTATTATAGACGAAGACAAGCTGGAGTTCGCAGCTGAAGTAATGCGTGCCTTAACGCATGATTTAAGATTACAAATTCTTGCTTTTATCGACAAGAATAAAAATATTAATGTTAATAAAATCTACAATACTCTTGGTTTAGAACAGTCAATTACTTCGCAACATTTGCGTATTTTGCGTCTAGCCAATATCGTGACACACGAGAGAAAAGGAAAACAGATTTTTTACAGTGTTAACTATGATTATATCAATAGCATTGTAGGAGATATCAGTCTCTTCCTTTCAAAAATTTAATTGCAGTAAAATGTAAGTTAAAAGCGGCAACCAATTTGGTTGCCGCTTTTTTTGTTTTCTATCGGTGTCTAGTCCTAAGCTAAATTGAAAACGAATCGGCTTACAATGAAAAGAAACGAGACCTCGTAGCAACGCATCTTCATATTACTCCTATTTGCTTGATTCTAAACTAGCAGCTTTGCCAGCCATTCTGTTTTGTATCTTGTTTGTAAACCCTCCCTTGAAAAAAAACTTATGGAAAAAGTACTTGTCCGCACTCTAATAAGCACTCTAATCGCTCTTTTTATTAATGTAATCGTTTATCTTATAATGCCAGAAAACTACGCTAAAGAAGTAGTTTTGGCTATTGGTATACTTTCTTTATCTGCGGCGCTGCCCATCATTATTGGGTATACTTTTGCTGTTAAGTCCCTTAGTTCTTCCAATGCTATTTTGACAGGGGTGAAATATGTGTTGTTTATTATCAATGGTTTTCTAATTCTTGCTGCCACATTCTCAACTCTAATGTTGATTTCTCAGGAAATAGCGATTCTTGTTAGCGTTCCTTTTATTATAACGGGTTCTTATACCTACTATCAAACTATTAAAGTAATTGGTCAAGCTCCAAACGCAAATATGCAACAGCTATCAGGGAGCGATCTTTTAGATGACTTTTTTGAAGAGGTTGAATAGCCTTTTTCCTTTTCGGTCTTTTCTACAACAAAATACGCTGTTGCTTTTTTATTTTCAACGGAGTAAGGACAAAGAAGCCTTTTTAACAAAAAAGCCATTCCCAATAGATTGAGAATGGCTAATTTTTTATGGCACTTTTCACTTAAAGTCTGTTCATCTATGTTAGAGAAACAGCCTTATTCATCGTACTTTATTCGCCCTATTTAGGACTTATACTTCCTTTTCCTTTTACTTTTACCTCCTTATTCTGACTACCTTTAAGGTTTCCTTTGACAGCACCGCCTTTGACAGCACCACCTTTGACACCGCCTTTAACGCCATCTACAGCACCACCGTCATTCTCAGCTCCAGAACCAGTATTGCTGGCTCCTCCTCCTTGTTGGCTCGTATCATTTGTACCGTTTCCATCAGGATCAGCTGGAGTATAAACAACAACAGTAGACTTGATGTCCTGCCCTGCGCCATTTGTTCCTGTAATCACAAAGGTATTACTCCCTGTATCTAAAGGTACATTGATGGCAACAAAAGCAGTTCCAGAGAAACTAAAGTTTGGATTTACTTGTCCATTGACTTTAAAGTTGACACTATTTTTATTCGACACATTTAAGATCGTTGCTGTAATATTCACCTTATTCACTGCTGTCGCAAATGGATTTTTATTCGGAGCTGTAATCACTACCGTTGGGCTTTTTTGTGGTAATTTATAGATAATAGCCGTCGTTTTGGTATCCTGTCCAGTGCTATTTTTACCTGTGATTACAAAAGTATTGTTCCCTACATTCAAAGCCAAGTTTGTTGCTATGAAATTCGTTCCAGAGAAACTAAAGTTTGGATTTACTCGTCCATTCACCGTAAACGTTACCTCATTCTTACTCGCAACATTCAATATCGTTGCTTTAACAGTCCCTCTATTTTGCAGACTAGTAAATGGACTTTGTGCTGGTGTTGTAATCGTCACAATTGGTTTAGGAATTGGCTTAGAATAAACGACAACAGTCGATTTACTATCTTGCCCTGCTCCATTTCTACCCGTGACAACAAACGTATTACTTCCTTGATTCAAAGAAACATTGGAGGCTACAAAAGCCGTTCCTGAGAAACTAAAGTTGGTATTCGCTTGTCCATTCACCATAAACGTTACATCGTTCTTACTCGCAACATTCAATATCGTTGCTTTAATATTAACCTTGTTCGTTTGTGTGCTAAATGGATTTTTATTCGGTGCGGTAATAACTACTGTTGGTTTTTTCTGTGGTAATTTATACACCACAACCGTTGTCTTAGTATCACGTCCTGTATTATTCGTTCCTGTAATAACAAACGTATTGTTTCCAACAAGCAAGGCGACATTACTTGCAGTGAAACTTGTTCCAGAAAAACTAAAGTTGGTACTCGCTTGTCCGTTAATACTAAAGCTCACGTTGTTTTTACTCGCAACATTTAAAATCGTTGCTTTAATCGTCGTTACATTCGTTAAGACAGTGAACGGGCTTTGTGCTGGTGTTGTAATCGTCACAATTGGTTTAGGAACAGCCAATGCATAAACAACAATCGTTGATTTACTGTCCTGTCCTGCTCCATTTCTTCCTGTGACAACAAACGTATTACTTCCTTGATTCAAAGAAACATTGGAGGCTACAAAAGCCGTTCCTGAGAAACTAAAGTTGGTATTCGCTTGTCCATTCACCGTAAACGTTACATCATTCTTACTCGCAACATTCAATATCGTTGCTTTAATATTAACCTTGCTTGTTGAGGTATTGAATGGATTTTTATTCGGTGCAGTAATAACTACCGTTGGTTTTTTCTGTGGTAATTGATACACCACAACCGTCGATTTAGAATCTTGTCCTGCGCTGTTACGTCCTGTAATACTAATCGTATTAGTACCAACAATCAAAGGCATATTGTTTGCCGTGAAAGTCGTTCCAGAAAAACTAAAGTTGGCATTCGCTCGTCCATTCACCGTGAAGGTCACATCATTTTTAGAAGCAACATTCAAAATCGTCGCTTGAATGTTTGTGGTGTTGGTTACAACCGTTAATGGATTTCTTCCTGGTGTTGTAATCGTTACGACTGGCTTAGGTGTTGGTGCAGCATAAATTACAATAGTCGTTTTGGTATCCTGCCCTACTCCATTTTTTCCTGTGATAGTGAAACTATTACTTCCACTATTCAAAGGAATGTTCGTTGCGGTAAACGTCGTTCCAGAAAAACTAAATCCTGTATTAACACGCCCATTTACATTAAAAGTTACACCGCTTTTATCTCCAACATTCAGAATCGTCGCATTAATCGTTGCCCTGTTGGTCTGTGTATTAAATGGATTTTTATTCGGTGTTGTAATGGTAACAATTGGCGCTGGTTTAGGAATGCTCAAAACCACTACGGTTGAAGCATTCGCTTGCCCAGAAGCATTCCGTCCAGAAATTACAAAGGTGTTTTTTCCTGGGTTCAAATTTACATTATTTGCGATAAAAGCAGTTCCTGAGAAACTAAAGTTGGTATTCGCTTGTCCATTTACGGTAAAGCTTACATTGTTTTTACCGACCACATTCAGTATCCTTGCATTTATGTTTACTCGGTTGGTCTGTGTTGCAAATGGATTTCTGTTCGGTGCCGTAATAACGACCGATGGCTCTTTAACAGCTACTTGGTAAATAATCACTGTTGTCTTACTATCTTGACCTGTATTGTTTCTTCCTGTAATAACAACGGTATTGTTACCATTTTGAAGCGCTACATTGTTCATCACAAAACTAGTTCCTGAGAACGTAAAGTCAGTTGATGCTTGACCATTAAGTGTAAACGTTACATTATTTCTATTGGCAACATGTTGTATGCTTGCATTAATGTTGACTTGGCTACTTTGTGTTGTATAAGGGTTCTGATTAGGTTGTGTAATCGTTACAATTGGGCGAGGCGATTGAACAATCGGTTCATAAAGAATCACCATTGCTTTACTATCTTTCCCGACCGCATTACGTCCTGTAATAACGATGTTATTACTACCTTGTCTTAAATTTAGATTCGCTAACGTAAAGCTTGTTCCAGAAAAATTAAAGCCTGTATTTACTTGACCATTTACCGTACAACTTACATTATTACGTCCCATTACATTTTGAATCGTAGCTGAAACGGTTTCCTTAGAAGCTTGAGTGGTGTATGGGTTTCTTCCTGGCGCAACAATCGTTACGACTGGTGGACGTTGCAAAGGTTTTTCATAAACTATAACAGTACTCTTGCTGTCTTGTCCAACATTGTTACGTCCTGTGATAACAATAGTATTGTTTCCACTAGATAAATTCAAATTACTTAGACTAAAGCTCGTTCCTGAAAAAGCAAAGCCTGTATTCGAACGACCGTTAACAGTACAAGTCACATTGTTACGTCCAGCTACATTTTGAATCGTTGCACGTACTGTTGCACTTGCCTGTTGTGTTACAAAAGGATTCGCACGAGGTTCTGTAATTGTCACAATGGGTGCAGGTTCTACTACCGCTGGACGATAAATAATAACCGTACTTTTAGAATCCTGTCCATCTTGATTGCGCCCTGTAATACTAATTGTATTGCTTCCTTGTATCAAAGGAACATTTGCAGAGAAATTCGTTCCTATAAAAGAAAACTGGCTGCTTGTACGACCATTTACCGTATAAGTGATGTTATTCGTCCCTACTACATTCAAAATTCTCGCATTGATTGCTGTCGTAGCATTTGCTGTCGTATAAGGACTACTACTTGGGTTTGTAATCCTTACAACAGGTGGTTTTTTCTCTACTAATGGGCGATAAATCACCACAGTACTAGCGGCATCTTGCCCTTTTGTATTCCGTCCTGTTACCGTAAGCGTATTCGCCCCTTGGTTTAACTGAATATTGTTGGCAATAAACGCAGTTCCTGAGAAAGAAAAATTCGTAGAACTTTGACCATTTATCGTCAAAGTCACATTATTTTTCCCTACTACGTTCTGTATCCTTGCATTCAAATTAATTTGAGCTGCGTTGACCGCATAAGGGTTTCTAGTTGGACTGGTAATATTTACAACTGGTAAAGGTTCGTCGTTCTGAACTTGTTGGTAGTTGATAACAATTGTCTTGCTGTCTTTACCATCATTATTTATTCCTTGTATCGTAATGGTATTTCTGCCTGGCACTAAAGTCACATTATTCGCAGAAAAAGTAGTTCCTGAAAAATTAAAACTATACCCTGTATTTCCATTCACAGAAAAGACAACATTATTACGCCCTGTAACATGCAAAATTTGTGCAGTAATCGTCACTGTTGAAGCAACTGAGTTACTTGGGTTCCTTGCTGGATTTGTAAACCGAACCACTGGTGGTCGTTTTGGATTTATGGTTGTGTTGCTATTGTTATTCGGCTCATATATAACTACAATAGCTTGTCCACTTGCACCACAAGTATTGTTTGCCCGAAGAATAATTTTATTTTCGCCTTTTTTTAAGGTTAAATTATTTCTAAATTCCCTTGTGCTTGCATCATAGGTATAACTAGTCACTGCCTGCCCATTTACGGTATATGAAATTTGGCTTTGGTTAACATTGCTAACCGTTGCAGCTATAAAAACACTAGGTTCACTTGTGGTATAGCTTTGTCCATTCTTAACAGGCAACTGAAATTGTACATCAGGACAAGGCTGTGATTGTCTTGCTGTTTTACTGCCATAAACCCTCCAATGCAACATCAAAGAAGTGTAATGATGAACGGCACTATTAATCGGACCGCCATTATTAATTTTCACGCCTTCAAAGTCATCTTTTAACGTAAAGGTTGTTCGATGTCCTACTCCTAAAGCAAAGTGTGGGCTAAACCAATAGCCTAACTCAATTCCAACAGTCGGTGTAAAAGTCAGACGAAATAAATTGTCTCCAAAAGCATCACTTGCTCCATTGGTTTCATAGCTATCGTCTTGCATTGCAATTATATCTCGACAAATATCTTCATCGGATTGTGTATAGTCAATACTTTCGTAATCATAATCATTGCCTAAGGCATCTTTCTGATTGAACTTTGTACCATAAATGCCTAAACCGATTCCTCCATATAGAGAAAGCCACACGTTGGATTCTCGACGCAGCTTTTCAAAGTTTAGACGCAATTCTAAGGACAAATCGTGTAAGACAGTCCGGTGGTTGTGTGCAAATGCTTTCGTAGCAGGACGATAAGTAAATTCGGTGCTATCTGCTAAAATTGCATTTCCAAAGACATTGTCGCTGTGATTTTGTCCAAACGTATAGGTATTCAAATAACGGAAACGAGCATCTGCTGAGAAAAAGCCGCCTTTAGGATTGTAAAAACTGTGTCCGATGTAAAATCCCCAACCTGATCCCGCTCTGGCTTGGATGTCACTGTCTTGCCAAGCTCCTCCGGCATTCAGTCCGAAAATCCAATAGCCTTTGCCATCGCCCATTCGTGCTTCGCCTCCTTGGGCACTACTTTGCGTAGCTCCAAATAAGCTTAGTCCCAATATTAGGCATAAGTAAAATAATGATTTCATAATGTGATTTTTGTAATGTAGATAGATTTATATTGTGGGTGGAATTATGTAATTTTCATATAAAAAACGTCCTCTAAAAGCGCTTATTTTGATGCTTTTGTGTTAAGATCAACGATTTGTTCTACTTCTTAGGGAACAAGATAATATTCTAATATGTTTTAAGCTTTCCTTAACCTTGTTAATTTAAAAAAAGCAATAAAAAAAACTAGTCCAACAATGAATATTGGACTTAAAGTGCTTGATTAAGTACTGTTTGTTTTGGTTTCTACTTAGAATATATTGAAAAAGCGTGCCAAACTTTGAGTCTAGGGAACTATTTCCATAAAAAAAGGGTTGTCCAAAAATTCTCGTTAAAAGACCTGCTGTCCTAAACAAAAAAAGAACCTCCCGAAGGTGGTTCTTTTTTTTAAAGGGGACTTAAATAGTTTGTCTAATAAGGTTTTACAATCGTTAAACGATTCGTATTTTACAACATATTTTAAGCTTTTATACATTTCAGGTTTCAGAAAGACTTCTTCTAAAACGCTCTTTTGTTTACCATTGAAAATCACGAACGTAACAATCTAAGTCACGACGGCTAGATTTGTAGGTCAATTGAGCAAATACAATTCCATAGTTTTGAATATCACAAGTTCTGTGGAAAGCATATTTTGCAAATTCTAATTTAGTACTTTCATGTCTAAACATCATCATAATGTCTGCAATTTGATGTGCGTTAACATAGTTGTTACGAACAAAACGTCTTGCAGCTCTAAAGCGATCCGACTCGTCGTGAAAACCTCTAATTGAACGACAACCAATGCTAAAATCAGCTCTACAAATAGGATTCCAGCCGTAGTTATGGTTAGAGTAGTTGCAGTAACTATTGTAGTTATGTCCATGGCGTCCATGATGTCCGTTGTTAGGTCTATGTCCATTGTTATTGTGTCCATTGTGTCCATGATGTCCATTGTTGTTGTGTCCATTGTGTCCATGATGTCCATTGTTGTTGTGCCCATTGTGTCCATGATGTCCATTGTTGTTGTGTCCATTATGTCCATGATGTCCATTGTTGTTGTGTCCATTGTTATTATGACCAGAGCCATTTGGGCGACCACCATTTCCAGGACGACCAGTATTATGACCAGAGCCATTTGGGCGACCACCATTTCCAGGACGACCAGTATTATGACCAGAACCATTTGGACGACCGCCATTTCCAGGACGACCATAATTAGGTGAACCACCTCTATTCTTCGTACT
>CACVAQ010000515.1 GCA_902727865.1 uncultured Aureispira sp.
ATTTATACTTAAAACATTCAAAACATGAGAAATATCCTTTTAGCATTCTGTTGGTGTACCATTTTAATGAGTTGCCAAAACAACAGACCTCCTACAGCTGAAACCACCTTAAGTCTTCCAACAGCGCAAGTCGTTCCTTTAAATGTGACGTTAAACATGGGACAAGCGAATTATCAACTAGGACAACCCATTATCTTACGAATGGTCTTAAAAAACAACACTTCAGAAACGGTAACGTTTTGTAAGCTCAATTCTCCTGCCAACGACCTACATTGGAGCAACTGTTTTGAAATTAAAGATATAAAAGGGAATAATATCGCTTTTATTGGCAAAACAGCGACCTATGAAGGGCCTATTGAAGACAAAGATTTAATTTCTATAGAAGGAGGGGGAACCCGATTGTATACCATTGATATACGTCCAATGTATGTACTAAATCAAATTGGAACGTATAAAATTCGTTTTATTGGAGACCAAATCAACTTGCTCCCCAATTCCCTACCAGCACAATTTATGCTAAAATAAGCCCCCAACACAGTTATACGATAACCAATATTTTCTCAAAGATAGTGCCTTTTCTAATCGCCTATCCTACCCAAACCTAAATTTAGAACACAATGAAAAAAACACTTCATTTATTCAGTTTATGCTTTAGCATTGTTTTTCTCTTTTCTTGTGAAAACAATACGACAAACAATGTCAAAATAATGAGCCCTAGTAGTCCTCGCTCTATGAACGAGGGATCTTCCTCGGCAAAAGAGGCCTCTAGAGAACAAAACTATACTTATGATGCGGTCCAAGAACAAGAGCCCATTGTGACGGGGGACATTATTAATACAGAAGAATACGATAAAATTGAAGAAAATGCCTTCAAAGAAGTCAAACAAACACCTGTTTCTACCTTTTCTATTGATGTAGACAATGCTTCTTATAGCAATATTCGTCGCTATTTAGATGCAGCGGAGATGCCTCCTGTAGGTGCGATTCGAATTGAAGAAATGATTAATTATTTTGATTATGACTATGCTCAACCTCAAGGGGAAGATCCTTTTTCTATCAATACCGAAATATCTACGGCTCCTTGGAATGCGGAGCACCATCTCATTCACATTGGATTGCAAGGAAAAAAATTAGACTACAATGATTTAAAGTCCTCTAATCTAGTGTTCTTAATTGATGCTTCTGGTTCTATGAGCAATGAAAACAAATTGCCTTTGCTTAAAAAGTCTTTGAAGTTATTATTATCAGAATTAGACGACAAGGATCGAGTCGCTATTGTTGCCTATGCAGGTGCCGCAGGATTAGTACTGCCCTCTACCCCTGCTTCTCAACGGGAAACGATTTTAAATGCCTTGGATGGTGTTAATTCTGGGGGCTCTACTGCTGGTGGCGAAGGCATTGAATTGGCGTATAAGATTGCTAAAGAAAATTTAATTTCAGATGGAAACAATCGAGTGATCTTAGCGACGGATGGCGATTTTAACGTCGGTGTTTCTTCTTCTAGTGAACTGGTTTCTTTGATTGAAGAAAAGCGAAAAGAGGCTATTTATTTGACCATTTGTGGTTTTGGAATGGGCAATTACAAAGATGGTCGAATGGAACAAATTAGTAATGCAGGGAATGGTAATTATTTTTATATTGATAATATTCGGGAAGCAAAAAAAGTCTTTGTTACACAGATGCGCGCCAATATGTTCACGATTGCCAAAGATGTTAAAATCCAAATTGAGTTTAATCCCCAAACCATCAAAGCCTATCGCTTGATTGGGTATGAAAATAGATTATTAGCGAAGGAAGATTTTGACGATGATACGAAAGATGCAGGAGAATTGGGCGCTGGACATACCGTCACGGCAATTTATGAGGTCATTCTTACGGATTCTGAATCAACACAAGTCATTGCCAAAACAAATGATTTAAAATATCAAACTAAAACCGTATCGGGTAATAACAGTGATTTAATGACGGTTAAGTTTCGTTACAAACCTATCCAATCGGAGCAGTCCATTTTGTTGGAACAAGTCCTCCATAAATCGGATCTTAAAAGCTTAGAAAGCAGTTCTGATAATTATCGTTTCTCAGCAGCAGTGGCTGGTTTTGGTCTATTGCTTAGAGATTCTCAATTTAAGGGAACCGCTACGTATGGTACTATTTCTAGCTTAGCAAAAGGGGCTTTAGGGACAGATAAAGAAAATTATCGGACAGAGTTTTTGCAATTGATAGAGACCGCCAATACCTTGCAATCTTTTGACGTAAAGACAGATAAGTAAGTAGATGGACAAAAATAATTAACAGGAGGAACCTTTGATAAAAAACTCTATTTTAAATTATTTTTAGGGGATTTATTTTTTTTCACCCCAGACACACCAAAAAGCAATTCGTTCGCATCTTTGTAAATAGAGTAGTATTCATAATACCTTTTTAGTTGAGTTTATTCATCTTCAAAGATTGAGAAACAAAAGAGCCTGTCGCCCACAGGCTCTTTTCATTTTTAGGGATAATTATAACTTACACGCTTCATTTATTAATACTCCGTTGATT
>CACVAQ010000516.1:0-9490 GCA_902727865.1 uncultured Aureispira sp.
CCCCCCCTCTATCCGTAGACAAAAATTCGCTCGACCATATCGACCGCTTTTCCATCTTTATAATGCACCCGACGCGTCCAATTGCCGACGGTATCAAAAGTGTAAGTATAGGAGGTAAGTGGTTGTGTTTCGGCAGGTTCCTGAAACGTTATAATATTGCCTTGCCTATCGTATTGCGTGTAGGAAGTGAAGACAAAGTTGTCTAAATGATTGGTGATGATGTGTTCTTTTGAAAAGCCATTTTCATCATAAGTATAAGCATCTGTTTGATGCCGTTGATGCTTTTGATTATACGTATGCCGTGCCATTAATTGCCCTTCCTTATTATAAACAAACTCATACTTAGAGGTCGTATAAACATTCGTTGGAGCATGGACATCGGTTTGTATTAATTGTGACTTCGCCCCATAAGTATGGACATAGCGGACTAACAAACTATTATCGGACCTATAAATTGACTCCGCAGCAATTTGCCCCAAACCATTGTAAGCATAGACCAATTGTTCGATTCGATAGCCTCTCCTATCGTACATATTTCGACGTTGCAGTTGGCTCTGTTTTTTGTATTTATAATCGTAATAAAAAAGAACTCCATTCGCTGCATCGTAACACTTCTTTTCTACAACAAAGCCTTTTTTATTAAACTGAAGGTCCCAATTTTCTAAAGGGTCCAACATTAAATGCCGTTTTTTGAGCGTATCTCCTCGCTTACGGACCTCGTAAACCCTTTGAGAAATAGATTGAACCGTTCCTTTGACTTGCATTTTATCAAGGTCCGCTACAGGAGCTATCCATTCTGGAATTGCTCCAAAAGAGCAACTCAGCCAACACACCGATACTAGCAAGAGTCGTTTCATTCTTATTAAATATTGTTCTTTGACCAGTCCTTCCTACGCTTGAGGGAGTAACTGGTCAAAGAACCTTAACTATTATTCCAATATTTCCCAAGTGTGGTCTGCCAATAAAGTCACCGTTGACAAAAAGCTATCAAAAGGACAACCGCTGCGCCCCCATTCTTCGGGTCCAACAACAGACAGTACAGCCGTTTCGTCAGTCCGTTGATACAAATGATAGGTTTTACTAATCAAAGGTTTGAAGCCCATTTCAGCACCATAAATAATTTCCGAAATTTCAACCCGTTTTTGAATTTTCTGCGCTTGATCTACTAGCAACTGCATTTGCTTGCGAATTTGATCCAACTGGATGTCCGTTTGCTTGTGCATTGCCTTGACAGCCAAACCTTTGGTTCGACCTTGATCCATTGGCTTAATCACAGCCCCTCCTACCGTATGTGCATAAGGTAAATTGTGTGGATTTTTTGTTATTTTATCTTCGTCTATAGGGTTAACAAAAGCTTTTTTTCCTTTCATTAATTCTATTTCTTTTTTTTCGTCTTTCATGCTTCTCTTATCCGTCTTTTCTTGTTTGTATTATTACGAATTTGAATTAAGGGCTAAAATAGTACTAAAATGGATTTAAAACAGTCTGCTCTCTTTTTACAAGCATACCTTTTTAATCTAAAATCCTTAATTTTTAATGCTTGTTCTGTCTTAGACAGAAGTTTAGGCCTTGATTCAAATTACTATTCTTATCTATACTTATAATACAGTCCTTTCTAGAATATGTTCATCATTCTTCGCTTACAAAAGTACAAATTTTATTGTATTGCAATGAAATTATCAAAATGGAATTAAATAGTTCCGCTATTTAATTCCTAGGCTCTTGCAAAACTCAAAACACAACATTAGAAACAAAATCAACTAAGGAGGATTCTTATCGTAACAAAAAGGTCTATTTTTTGCCTCGTAAAAGTGTTTTTTTTGCTTACATCAATTCATAACGAGTATAGCAAATAATTTAGTATCTTAAGATGTTTTTTTCTCTTTCTGATTCGCTCAAACATAACACCTAACTAGTTGACTTGGGTTGAGCAACTCAACAAATGAACGATCAAAAATAGAACGCTTGGTAAGGCTAATTTCCCTGCTATTCAGAATACGATTGAATAAACTTCGTCAACCTTCGTTTATTTTCACAGCAAGAAGTCTTTTTTAGATTTTTCCTCTTCGTGCATCCTAAAATACCTTAAAATATCCATTATAAAAGAGATTCAATCTTGCATCCTTGTTTGAAAATATATATCTTGGGAGAACAATCAACTATCAAAATCCTTAATTTTTGTTAAAATTTCAATAAATGATTATTCATAAAAACATTCGTCCCCTCTTAAGCTTGTTGTTTGCAGCTTGCTTAATTTTTGTTTGTTATAGTTGCGACTCTGATAGCCCTTCTACTCAAGAAAAAGACAAAGAAAAAGACAAAGAATTAACTGAAACTAAGCCAGAAAAAGAGTTTACTGTTCGTGTCTTATTAAGAGGCAATCCAGATGGATTAAATGTCTTGTTGACTCAAAGCGCTCTTGCGACAGAAATTATAGATCCTAATGTACATTGTAGCTTACTTGAGATGAATCCTAAAACATTTGAGTTCCGACCGTACTTGGCGAAGGCTCAGCCAGAAATAAAAACCTTAGAGAATGGTCTTATATCGATTAGCTATGAGATCAGAGAAGAAGCGGTCTGGGACGATGGCTCTCCTATTACTGGAGAAGATTATGCATTTACAATTAAAGCCGCTAAAAATCCTAAAACCAATGCGGCAAGCAATCGGACGTTTGTAGAATTTATCGAAGCAATAACGATTGACCCTAATAACTTAAAAAAGTTTACGATTGTTTGCAACAAACGCTATTTTCTAGCAAAAGCAGTTACTGCAACAGTGGCAATTCTACCGTCTTATTTTTATGACAAACAAGGTTTAATGGCAGACTTTACAATTGCAGAATTAAATAATCCTGACAATTTAGATCGTTTAAATAAAGACCCTAGAATTATTGATTTTGCCAAGGACTTTAATGAGAATTACAACCACGATCCTGAAAAAGTTATTGGTGCTGGTCCTTATCAAGTTACTGAAATTGTCAATAATCAACACATCAAATTGGTTCGTAAAAAGAACTGGTGGGGAGATAAGGCAAAGGTAGATTACATTGCCGCTTATCCTACTAAACTTCACTTCAAAATTATCGAAGATGACAACAATGCCTTGTTGTCTTTGAAAGAGCAAGAACTGGATGTCATGATGTACATGCCCGCAGACAAATTCTTAGAATTAAAAAAGAATGAGCGTGCCATCAAAAACTTTAATTTCTACACACCAGATGCTTTTGGCTACCGCTATATTGGAATGAATATGGCCCAACCTAAATTGAGTGATGTCCGTGTTCGAAAAGCCTTGGCCCACTTAGTCGACAAAGCCTATTTGGTCGAGGAGGTTTCTAGTGGCTTGGCAACTCCAGTTAATGGTCCTGTCAACCATCTTAAGCCTAGTTATAACAAAGATATTCCAACCATAGACTTCAGCATTGCCAAAGCCAATGCGCTGCTAGACGAAGCAGGTTGGAAAGATACGGATGGGGATAACATTCGGGATAAAATGGTTGAAGGGAAAAAATTAAGCTTATCTCTAAAGTTTGTCTATCCTAGAACCAAACAACTGTACAAAGATATTGGGCAAGTATTTAAAGATGAAGCTATTCGGGCAGGAATTGAAATTAAGATGGTTTCAAAAGAGGCCGCAACCTTGCTTGAAGATCTAAAAAAGCGTGAATTTGATTTAAACTGTCTAGGTTGGAGCCAGTATCCTTTGCCAGACGATTTCAAACAGATCTGGCATACGTCTTCCAATACTTATGAAGGAAACAACTTAGTTGGTTTTGGTAATCAGGAAAGTGATGAATTGATTGAAGAAATAAGAGTGACAATGGATGATGAAAAACGCAATAAAATGTATAGACGCTTCCAAGAAATCATAGCAGAACAACAACCTTATATCTTTTTGTTCTCTCCAAAGTCTTGTATGGCAATTAGCAAGCGTTTTAAAAATGCAGAGGCGGTCTCTTTACGCCCTGGTTATTTTGTTCGCTATTTTCAATTAGCTGATGAGGAATAAAATCTTGTCTCTGCTCAATATTTTGTTCGATTTTAGAACACAGGCTGTTCCGCTTGTCGAATCTTTGGGCTTGTTCTACCAGTTAATACTTCGTGGGATTTTTAGTTTTTTTACCAAAAAACATAAAAACCATTTCATATTAGCTTGATTATCAATAATTTAGCTAAACTAATAATTCAAGACTATCTTATTGATAATCAAACTAATATAATTTAGCTACGCTGAGCCTTCGGGTTTTCCACGAAGTAATGACCAGTTCTAAATATAAAAATGAAGATTTAAAAAATCAGTATTGATTACTGTACTTTTCAAATCTTCATTTTTTTTATGTAAAAAACAGCCTTCTAAACCTTTGCTTGCATCAAGAGCTCAATTTCCTCCACTTCTATCGGAATGTCCGCCATCAAATTCAAAGGCTTACCATTCGTAACCACCAAATCATCTTCGATCCGAATGCCTATGTTTTCCTCTGGAATATAAATCCCTGGTTCGCAAGTAAAAACCATCCCTGGCGCAAAATCGACGTAACGATGACACAAATCATGTACATCCAAGCCTAAATGATGAGACGTTCCATGCATGAAATATTTTTTGTACAACGGGCGACTTGGATTTTGGTGACGCACAGCATCCTTATTTAGCAAGCCCAAATTAATCAACTCACTCTCCATAATTCGCCCAACTTCTTTATGATAATCGGCTAAATTATTCCCAACAACCAACAAGTTTTCAGCAGCTCTTTTTACTCGAAGCACAGCATTATAAACAGCTTTTTGACGGGGCGTAAATCGTCCATTCACAGGAATCGTACGAGATAAATCCGCTGCATAATTCGCATACTCTGCGCCAAAATCCATTAAGATCAAATCACCTGCTTTCAAAACTTGATCGTTGGCAATATAATGCAACACACAAGCATTGCTACCACCAGCAATAATTGGGGTGTAAGCATGTCCAGAAGATCCTTGACGTGTAAATTCATAAATGATATTTGCTTCCACTTCATATTCTGTCATACCAGGCTGCGTTGTCGCTAAGACTCGACGAAAGGCACTGTTGGTGATATCACAAGCTTTCTGCATCAAGTCAATCTCATAGGAAGACTTAATCATACGCAGGTTTTTAAAAATAGGTTGTGCTCGTTCAAAATGATGCCCAACATATTCTTTTTTCAAGGCCAATGCATGACGAACATCTCTAGAAGGATAATCTAAGACCGCCCGATCATTTTCATTGGTATTCACATAAATTCTCTCTGCCAATAAAATCAATTCATTCAACAAAGGCTGTTGCTCATCCAACCAAAAAACGGTACTAATTCCAGCTGTCTGAGAAGCATCTTCTTTGGTATATTTATACCCTTCCCATACCGCAATGTGCTCGTTGGTTGCTTTCGTAAACACAATTTCCTTGAATTGGTTTCCTCTAGGACAATCTGGATACAAAACCAAAATAACTTCTTCTTGGTCTAAACCTGTCAGATAAAACAAATCCGAACTTTGGCGATACGCAAAATGGGTGTCCCCATTTCTAGACATCATGTCATTGGAATGAATGATCGCAATGGAATTTGGTTTCATTTGAGCAACAAAACGGGCTCTATTTTCTTTAAAAAGATTCGAATTGATTTTATCGTATTTCATTTTTTTGAGTTGTTTTTATACATTACTGATTCCACTTGGTCAGGCGTTCTCGAGTAGCAAAATGCTCCCCACGGACTACTGATCTATTCATCTACTTACTTCTTCTTCGTTTTTTGTTCCTTTTCATAACGGTCAAACTCTCGTTCTAGAATTTGATCCAATTGCTCGGCAGTAATTCGTTTGAATAGAATATTTTTATCTTCATCTAATAAATAAATGAAGGGGTTAGAACGCAAATCATAGTACTTCTTAACCCATGCCAAAGGATAAGGGGCATCGGACAAATTAATCCAATCCATCTTTTGCTTTTCTATCTTTGTGCGACAAGCATCAACATCTTTCCACGATTTACTACAGACTCCTAATACTTCAAAACCTCTATCTTTGTACTTTTCGTAAACGGGTATTAATTTATCGGTCATCTTAGCACAATTTCCACAAGAAGGGTCCCAAAAATAGACCGCCACAAAAGGTTTTCTAATATTATATAAGCTCACATAGCTGCTATCGTTAATATTTTTCAATCGAATTTCTGGGGCACTTCGTCCACAACGTAAAGGAGCCATTTTTGCAGCATCGGCACAAATACCTTCGACCTGCGCAGAATCCAACCAATAAGCCATTCCAGAACAATAGTATTTTTGTGCAATACTCACATAAACACCATCCAAACAGATCACGTCTTGTTCTGCATATTTATTTAATAAATAAACCGCTGCAAACTGAAAGACTTCTTTGTTTTTAGAAGCCAAAGCCTGATCGATGATGTATTCACAAGCTTTGCTTACCGAATCAACCTGTTGAAGCGTGAGCCGTTCTATATACGTTTCTATTTTTTCTTTTAAGATCGGTGTCCGAATCAATCGTTCATCGGTCCAATCGTAATGGTCCCAAAAATGCGCTTTGTAATAACGGAGAATATCTGCTCGGTCAACCAGCTCTTTAGGGACTTCGGGTTGACGACTACCTGTAATCAATTTAGGAGCCAAAAGCTTCGGATTATTTTTTAGTAAGTCATCTTGATACTTCGTTACTTCTCCATCTAAGCCTTGTATTTTTTGAGTTAATTCAGCAATTTTTGCGTCGTCTTTTTGCTCCTTTGCAGCAGCCAATGCTGTATTGTACGTTTCCGAACGCATACGCATGCTCGTTAAAAAAGCTTTGTAGTCTTCAAAGATAGCATTGTCTGGCGAGTTCTTAATTTTCAAATTACTAGTCAAATCCCTAGCAGGATTGTCAATGATTTTGGTTTTAATTTTCAAATCTTTTTGCTCTTCATCGTTGGAGAGTATAAATTGAAAAAAAACATTGTTTGGCTTGATTAAAACAGAATACAAACCACCCATCAAAGCTTCTTCGCCTTCAAAAATAAAATCGCCATTTTTGTTTTTCGTATTGACTTGTTGAGCAATATAAGTTGTTTTCCCGATCTGGTACCCTAGGATACAAGTATCCTTTTCATAACCATCAATAGTGACTGTAATTTTGTATTGCCCAAGGCTAGTTCCTATACATAAAAAATAACTAGCAAGGCACAGTAAAAGTGTTTTTTTCATCCTCTTTTAATCTATGAATTTTCAAAATAGTAAGTAGAATAATTTGGTCCTTTGACCAGTCAAGGGACACTTTCACAAACAGCTACAAGGCCAGCGTACTCTTATCTGTCTGCAAATAAGCTTTTTTAAGACCCATTAAAACGACCCCTTCTTTCTTTAAAATGGTCTAGTTTCTAGCGCTGTCTCCAGACAGAAAAAATGGAAGATAAGGGTCTGGTCTATGTTGTCCTCGATACAGAACAATCAGGCTAATTATGATAAAATAGCCATTTTTACGATTACTTAAAGCCTAATATAATGCCAAAAAATAAGCTTTCTAAATATCCTACAATTTATAACGATTTTATAACAATCTACTTGGATTCTTAGCACAAAAAATAAGTATCGTTTGATTTAGCCCTTGCTGCATTTCTGCGTCATTCTTAACCTGTTCCCATCCAAAATCAGGAATAGAGATTGAATGTATACTTGCTTTTTTGCGTTTGAAGAAGTTGAACATGGTATTTTTTTTAGTCTAATACAGAATTGAGTATATCTACTCCTTTTTTAACAAAAAAATGCCTTGACAGTTCTTCTGTCAAGGCATTTATATTTTTAGTTTCCAGCCTTACTTCGGCTTTGCATCAGTCGCTTTTTCTTTGTTTTCCAACACAGCCCCTTCTGCCGGATCATCTTTGATTCCAAATTCACGTTTCAGAATATCTTCCAACTGTTTAGGATCAATTCGTTTCCACATAATTTTTTTGTTCTCGTCCAACAACACTAAAAAAGGATTGACTTTAATGTCGTATGTTTTTTTGGCAACAGCTAATGGATAGGGTTCATCAGAGGTATTAATAAAATCCATGCCCTTGTCCTTTACCTTTTCTTTACATCGTTCAATATCTTTCCAACTCTTGCTACAAACACCAAATACTTCAAAGCCCATGTCTTTATATTTATTATAAACAGGCACTAATTTATCGGTCGTTTTACTACAGTTTCCACAATCTGGGTCCCAGAAATACAAAGCTGTAAATTTTGCTTTGACTTCATGCAAATTAACAGGCGTTCCATCCAGTTTTTTCAAACGAATATTTGGAGCATATAAACCACATTGTAGCGGTTTCAACGTCGCTACGTTCTCACAAATTTTCTCCAACTGAGCAGAATCTACCCAATCTGCATGTCCCGAACAATAGTACTTTTCACCCAAGAAAACATAAACAGCATCCATACAAATCACCTTCGTTTGGGCATATTTATTCAGGTACTCTGCCGCAGCATATTGAAACATTTCTTTGTCCCCTCCTTCCAAGGAATTTTTCAAAACAAAATCTACGGCAACAATGACAGAATCAGGCACCTGTACCGCTAGTTTTTCGGTCCAAAACTCTAATTTATCTTTGAATAGTGGCGTACGAATTAGACGAGGATCTGTCCAATCAAAATTATCCCAATAATGTGCTCTATAATAATAAAAACCTTGTGCCCGATCGTATTCTTTTGGCACTTCTGGCTGAATAGACGCAGCGATTAGCTTAGAAGATAAATAATCTGGATGTTTCGCAATTAAATTCAATTGGTACTCTTTGACCGATCCGCCAATTGCTACGCGTTCTTCCTGCAATTTCTTTTTCTTTTCAGCATCTTCTTCTGCCTCAATGCTTTTTCCTATTTTAGTATCCTTTGCTCTCGTTTTAGATAAAAATTTCAAGTAATCTAAAAATGCTTTGTTATCTACAGAACCTTCAATTTTTAAGTTTTTGCTTAAATCTTTGGATGCATCTAACTTGGTATGCAAGGATAAGTTTTTTTGCTCTTCATCATTCGGTATCAGGAACTCAAAGTATAAATTTTCAGGCTTTGTTAGAATTAAATAAATTCCCCCTTTCAAAGCTTCGTCGCCTTTAAAAAGCCAGCCTCCTTTATCGTTTCTAGTAATTAAGGTGTCCTTAACATAGGTTTTTTTGCCCAAACGGTATCCCAAAATACAAGTATCGTTCTCGTACCCGTCAATTTTTACACGAATATTATACCCCTCTTCTGCTGTGGCGGCTCTATCTTGTGCGATTGCAAAGTTGGCTAGCATCAACGCCAAAACAAGCAATATCGATCGTCTAAGTAATTGATTCATTCTATTTCTTTTTGTCAAAAAATTATTTTTTATTTAATTGTTTTTTGCGCTTCCTAAGGTCTATAATTAGCACCAAGATCAAGCTTCTTTTTCTTAACGCATTAAAAGTACAGTTTTAAAACTAAAAAGCTAGTTAAAAAAATGTTATCAGTAAAAATAGTCCC
>CACVAQ010000516.1:9590-12750 GCA_902727865.1 uncultured Aureispira sp.
TTGTTTTTTGCGCTTCCTAAGGTCTATAATTAGCACCAAGATCAAGCTTCTTTTTCTTAACGCATTAAAAGTACAGTTTTAAAACTAAAAAGCTAGTTAAAAAAATGTTATCAGTAAAAATAGTCCCCTTATACTACTTACCACCTTTCTTTAAAGCTTCAATCGCTTTCATTCTGCGTATCTCAAGATGGTTAAATCGAGCCACAAAATAGATTTCATCGTTCTTCACGCCCGTCAAAAACTTTTTCAAGGCACGAACTTCCCGATTCAAATCAATTTCCTGTGTCGCATCATCCAAATCAAAAGAAGCCAAAACATAACTTGCGGTCCCTTTTCCTAGCCTCATATAACTATAAGGAATAAAAGAACTGGTATCCAAACCATCTTCCAAATACGCTCCTATCTCTTCATTTTCGGTATTTGCCATCTCATTAAACACATCAAAAGGGAAAAAGAATTCGGAATTAGCAAATAATTTATACCCTTCTTTGGGATTCAATTTACGCATCAAGTCTACCAAGTCTCTAGAAAAATAACGCTCTTGGGACATAAACCAATATTCTGGATAAAAAGCTTCGGTCACAAAAGCTAAGTATTGATCCAAAAACAATCGATGGTTGTAATACAAAACCTCCCCTGTTCTCAAATGCGTCTCATAATTTTTTAGCGCAGCTAATGTTGCTCCTTTTGCTACGATAGATTGTTCGTCAAAATCGGTATAATTGCCTGCATACCACAACTCAAAGGCTCTATTTTGACTACTAGGAACAAAACCTTTTAAATTAGAGCGCATTTTTCGAATCGCTGCATAAACAGGTCCATACGCTTCTTGAGCGATCGCTTTTTTCATTGCCAAAAAATCATCAAAAGCAACTTTTTTGATCGTAAAGTAGCAGACTTCGCTATAAGTAGAGGGAATATCTGTCTTGTTTTGCCCAAAAGCAGTAGAGCATATTCCAAGAACAAATAACAATAAAACGTGCTGTAGTGTTTTCAATTTTATAGTATGTTATGGATGTTTTTCGCAAAAGTTTGTAAATCAGAATAAGTATAGTCGATTTTATCTTTTATTCTTTCTAATTGGGTTGGGTCTATGTCGACCTTGGTTTCCACCAAAACCGTTTTCATCTTCATATTATGCCCAAACTCAATGTCTGTAATCGAATCTCCGACCATAATAGCCTGGTTAAAATCTATTTTAGGAAAATCTATTTTTGCCTGTTGAGCCATTCCCACATTAGGTTTTCGGCAGGGGGCATTTTCTCGCTCGTGCTGTGCACAAAAATAAACTTGATCAATTCGCCCTCCCTGCTTTTCTATCTCTTCCAACATTCTAGCGTGTACTTTTCTTAAAGCGTCTTCTGTCATCAGACCTTTTGCGATACCTTGTTGATTGGTTACCACAACAATACAATCAAATTTTCGTGCCAAAATAGGCATGGCTTCTAAAACGCCTGCCATAAACTCAAACTCTGACCAATTGCGAACATAGCTACCTACAATTCGGTTATTAATTACACCATCTCGATCCAAAAAAAGAGTCCATTTTTTCATATTAAAATACTTCTGTAAATTAGTTTTTTTGATATTTTGATATTCGTTCTCAAAGGCTTATTGCCTGCATTCGTACTCAATACAGTGTGTAATAAGTGATTAAATAGTGGGCAAGTATGGTATCAGACACTTTGAAAGTGTCTGATACCATACTTCAAGCACCCTAATTATTCTTTAGGTATAAGTATTTAATTTTTGATCTATTGAAACTTTTTACACACTGTACTAAAATAAGGCGCAGAAATCTTTTAAGAAAAAAAGAGCGCTTTACTTTTTAAGAATACCAACCGAATGATAAACCTAGTGCTTTTCTAAAACCTTAGTGTCAATAAAAGGTCAAATATGCCCCCTAACTTCTTAACCATTAGCAAATAGAAAGCTATTTCCTTGGAAATACAAAAATAGTTCCTACCTTTGCACTCGCAAAATTAAACAGCCATCAGCATAAATTAAAGTGCAATAATAGCCGTTTAAGCATTCGTAACTAAAATTTCAGGAATGAAATATACCCAAAAATCGGTAGCAACAATTGTTAGTGCTTACTTTTTTTTATTAATTGGTACTAACGTAGTGTTACATGCTACCTTAACTACCTCTAGCTCTTTTTCAGATACTCTAAGTATATCTGATTATTCTACGAGTTTGCTAGGAACTCGATCTGTTGTTCTATCGACAGAAGATGTTGTTTCAGAAGATGAAATGGCGGAAGATGAAACTATTGTAGAAGAGCGCACGCCTATTCTTATTGACCACAGTGACATTACAGGTCTAAAGCGTATTGTACTAAACAGACGCAAACGCAACGAAAGAAAGACCAATGCTCGTCTCAATAGAGCTAGAAATACAAATATAGAATTTGCAGGTCCTACAAGTATTCCAAATACACCAATTGCTTATAATGCTATATTTGATAGTTTGTCAGCTTCTGGAGTTCGTGGTAACATTATAGAAGAAGCAAAAAAATACTTGGGTCTAAAATACATTTGGGGCGGAACAACTCCTAAAGGATTTGATTGTTCTGGTTTTACTTCTTATGTAATGGCTAAAAAAGGCGTTGGCATTGCTCGTAGTTCTCGCTACCAAGCTCGTCAAGGAAAAGATATCGACATTTCAAGTGCAAAAACAGGCGATCTAGTTTTCTTTAGCAAATTTGGAAAAGGTGGCCGTGTAACTCATGTTGCCATGGTTGTTGACAATAAAAAAGATGGTGTTTACATCATTCATTCTACTCGTCGTGGTATTGTTGTTGATAATTTATCTGAATCTTCTTACTGGAATCCTAAAGCATTATATGCTAAAGATGTCATCAGCAAAGAACAAGGATAGTTGATCCCTAAAAGTCTTAAAGTAGACCAAAAAGAGCGCAAAGAAAATTTATTCTTTGCGCTCTTTTTTTTTGTTGGACAAACACGCCCCTTCTGCTACTTCAAATACTGCGATTAGAACTTTTTCTTGCTTGATAAAAAACAATTTTGGGAGCCTTATTCGAATGCAAAACAAACCGATCACGCTAAACTTTACCCTCCGAAAAATTAAAAAAGTAGCCATAAAGAGAACTCTACTCCTAAGTTTTTTGTATTATGGTTGATTGATTTTAAAGAAGAGT
>CACVAQ010000517.1 GCA_902727865.1 uncultured Aureispira sp.
CCCAAAGAAACAGTCATTCCTGCATAAATTGGATAGATAAATAGCCCTGCCAAATGCAGCATCGTAAGTTTTGTAAAAAAAGGCTTGTATTTCGTGAATTTCAAACTAAACAACAACAAGGTATTACTAATCGCCAAACCTGCTGCTATAAAAAAAGCGGTAAAAATGATAATTATTTCCGAGGTCCAAACACCTTCTACATAAGGCATTTGCAACCAACGTTGCATAGAATAAGGAATCCAAGCTAACGTGATTAAGACGTTGAAAAATATGGCTTTCTTCATTCAGTAAGCTTTTATCCTTTTTTCTTAGTATTAGGCTTCCTACGTCCCTTCCCCTTGTGGAAATTTTTCTTATACGTTTTGTTCGTACGCCCTTTTGAACCTTTCTTAACCCTCGATTGCGCTCCTTTGGGAGCCGCAGAAGAAAGCAATTGATTGACCAAATCTTGGCGATTCGCTTTCGTCAATACATTCTTAATCCAACGGTGATTCTCTTGTTTATACCAAAAGAAAAAGCGGTGTTGGTCTTTCTTTTCATCCTCTGCTTTGGGGGTAAAAGTTGGTTGCAGGGTATAGGGATGATAACCAGAATAATAAATAATCGTGGCGACGGTCATTGGCGTTGGCGTAAAGTCTTGCACTTGCTCCAACTGGAACCCCATATCTTTGGTTTCTGCTGCCAAATTTGCCATATCCTCCAATTCACAACCAGGGTGACTAGAAATAAAATAAGGAATCAACTGTTGTTTTAAATCGTGTTTAGCGTTGATTCGATCAAACATTTTTTTGAACGAGTGAAAATGTTTAAACGAAGGCTTCCGCATTACTTTTAACACATTATCAGACGTATGTTCTGGGGCTACTTTCAAACGACCAGAGACATGTCGGGTAATCAACTGCTCGGAGTATTCTTCCAAATCAGCGACATCGGCATTTTTATTAAACTCAGGCACCAACATATCGTAGCGAATTCCAGAGCCTACAAAGGCTTTTTTTATTTTGGGATGATTATCTACTGCTCTATAAATCTCCGTCATTGGAGCATGCGAAGTATCCAGATTACTACAAATAACAGGCGAAATACAAGAAGGACTAATACATTTATCACAAATGGACTGCACCTTTCCTTTCATGCGGTACATATTACCAGAGGGGCCGCCCAAATCACTAATGTAGCCTTTAAAATCTTCGTCTTGTGTAATGTGTTCGACTTCCTTTAAGATAGATTCCTTGGAACGGCTGGCAATAAATTTACCTTGGTGAGCCGAAATTGTACAGAAACTACAACCACCAAAACAACCTCGATGCATATTCACCGAAAACTTAATCATTTCGTAGGCAGGAATCGCACCCCGTTTTTTATATTTAGGATGTGGTTTACGCGTATAAGGCAAATCAAAAGAAGCATCAATCTCGTTTTCCGTCATCGTTTGATAAGGCGGATTGATGACTAAGGTTTTGTCGCCAACGTCTTGCAACAAGCGTTTTGCGTTCAAGTTGTTCGACTCTTGCTCTATGTATTTAAAATTACTAGCAAAGAGTTTTTTATCTTCCAAACAAACTTCATGCGAATGCAAACGCTTGTCTTTCCAGTTTTTGTTCTTTGGCAAATTATCTTTGTCTACCAAAAAAGCCGTTTGGGCAATGGTTTTTAAAGAAGAAAAAGGCACGCCTTTGTCCAGCAAAGTAACCAAGTCACGCAAAGGCTGTTCTCCCATTCCATACACTAGAATGTCCGCTAAGGAACTCTCTAAGATAGTCGGCAGCAATTCATCTTTCCAATAATCATAATGCGTGACACGACGCAAAGACGCTTCGATTCCCCCAATCATAACAGGTACATCTGGGTAAATCTCTTTTAGAATTTTAGTATAAACGGTTGTGGTATAATCTGGGCGAAAACCACTTTTGCCGCCAGGACTATAAGCATCCGTAGAACGTCTACGACGATTTGCCGTATAATGATTGACCATAGAGTCCATGCAACCAGAAGTAACGCCAAAAAATAATCTTGGCTTACCGAGCTTTTTAAAATCTCGCAAATCATCTTGCCAGTTGGGTTGTGGTACAATCGCCACTTTGAAACCCATACTTTCGATGATCCGCCCAATAACAGCCCCGCCAAATGCAGGGTGATCGACATAGGCATCTCCACTAAATAGAATGACATCTAATTCATCCCATCCTCGTTTCTCAACTTCTTTTTTAGTGGTTGGTAGCCAATCTGTTATTTCGTATTGCTCTTGCATTTTTTTTAATTTAAACCTTTTACTCTATCTACTAAGACGGGAATTTGTCTAGCACTTTGTTAGATTTCAGATTGTTGCACCTCTTGGTCCTTTCTTTCTTAGTATTTCATGCTATATAAGTTCTTAGTACAACTATTTTGACGAAGACTAAACTTATTATTCTGCAAAGGTAAGCCATAATAGCGATACAATCAAATGTAAGTAGATGGACAAAATTAGTAGTATAAAAATAGGCGTATATTTTTTTCGCTAAAGAGTTAAAAAATGAAGCTTTA
>CACVAQ010000518.1 GCA_902727865.1 uncultured Aureispira sp.
CGTTGCACTTTAGTTGTCCTGTACTCAGAAAATTAAGCTTAAATTGCTAATTTTCTGTAATTATTTGCTTAGTGTATCGTTATGAATTAAGTTTATAGACAGAACAAATAACTTATACCATGAAATACACGCTTCCCTTTTTGATATTTAGTGTTTTTTTTTCGATAACGATCAATGCACAAACAGCAAACTCTATAGTAGAAACGAGTAGCCTTTCTAGTGCCTTTTTAGAATCCTTAATTCTAGAGAAAATCAATGCACATCGCCAAGAAAAAAAACTCGTCTTACTAGAAAATGAGCCCACACTAATTAAAGCTGCGGCCAACCATTCTTCTTATCAAGGTAGTGTAAAAAAATTAACACACGAGCAAAATAATGCCCACTTAAAAACGCCATCTTTACGAGTCGCCAACTTTGGCGGCAACTTCAATTTGGTCGGTGAAAATGTTGCCTTGGTTTCTTTTGATTCAAAGAGTACGTATGCAACGGTTTCTGAAGCATTTTTTCAAGCCTGGATGAATTCGCCCCCACATTATCAAAACATCATCACAGCTGATTACAAACATTCAGGTATTCGTTTTCGATTTAGTAAAGATCCTAAAACTAGACAGCCTATTATTTATGCAACGCATGTTTTTGCTGGATTAAAAGCGCGTTACTTTTCTGAAGTGCCTCGGAACAATTACGGCATCTCGCCTTTTAATAGTTCTTGTGCTTATTATAAAAACACAGGCGGTATCGCAGAGGTTTTAGCTAATTTCATTATTGTCAAAAAAGATTCGATCTACTTACATTATCACAACCTAAGACACATCAAACAATATTTTTTGGCTGCTGAGACCGATGGTTTTGCCATTGATATTGTAGAACGTGCTCAATTTCCTTGTGACAAGGCTAATTTAACAAGTGCTGTCGGAGCCTATCAAGGTGTTTCCCTGCCTCCCAAATATAGAGAAGAACTCTTGGTCAACAATCCAATGTATGAACAAAATAAATTTTTGGCTTTTCTTGGAGTTTTACCAGAAGGTTTAGTGGATAATTATCAGTTAAATGTTATTAGCATTCGTAATCATTGTGCTTGTAGTAATTCCAGTTATTTAGAAGTTCCCGTTAGTGGTATTCCTTTGGTGAAGATTCTCCCTGTCTGGCATACTACCTTCAAGGTAAACAAATTAGATTACAAAGAACAAGTCACAGAAGTCCAATTTGCACAAGGCAAAACGACCCTAAGCAGTAGCGAAACAAGCACGATAAGGAGCTTGATCGAGCAACATAAAAAAAATATTCAACGGGTGCATATTTTTGCGACGAGTTCGATTGAAGGCAGTAGTGATAAGAACGAGCAATTAGGAATAGATCGTGCAGAATACATCAAAGACCTATTCAAAAAAGCGGGTTACGCACCTGAAAGCATCAATTACCATACGCTAGAACGTTGGGACATGTTTCGCCAACAAATTAAAGGAACTCCTTTTGCTTTTCTACTACAACTCAGCAATCCGCAAATTCAAGAGCGGTTGAATACAGACAAGGGTTTGTTTGACAAAATTGAATATTTACTTGCCCAGCAACGCAAAACACAAATTACCATAAAGATTTCTACGGAAGAAAAGTTTAGGTCTATTCCTAATAATGAACTGGAATTGTTAGCAGAATTTGAACGACTTTTGGAGGCAAAAGAATTGGACGCAGCACTAGAAGTGCAGTCTAAAATGGTTTATGCCTTTGTTAATGACAAATTAAATAAAGCGACTTTGCTGGCGACTAAAATTCCTCTAGAAAAGGAATACATTCCAATGTTGAGCAACCAAATTGCGGTAGAATTATTTTTTAGCGACTACATTCCGCATTCTGTTTTGGTGCCCAACTGGGGCGATCCTTTTTTTAGTGTCGATCAAGCCTTTGTTGATAAATTAATGAATTTGATTCAATTATCAGAATCAGATTTGCCCTTGCAATATAATTTAAGTGCTTTTGCCATCAAGTATATGCGTTATACGCGTTCGAGTATTATGGATGCCGCTCAACTTTATCAAAAGATATTAGGCTTTTCGGATGAAGCCGTTTATGGAAAGTTTAGTGCTTGGAATAAAACGGAAATTGAGCGTTTGAAACTCAACTTTCACTTGGCTGCGGCTGATTATTTTTATCAAAAATTTGAATATGAAAAACGAGGCAATTCTTTAAAATATGTTCGAGAACATTATTCTAAGCAAGATTTAAAGATAGACGAGGCACTTTATTTGGCTAAATATTTCAACCAAAACTACCGTTTTCAGTGGGCGATAGATTTATTAAAAAACAGTTTAGAAACGGCTCCAAAGCACGAAGACACCTACTTCACCTATGTACAAACGTCTACCCTACTACAAGATTTTGACCAGCCCTTAGAAGCTTCTTATTTGGAGGCCTTAGAAAAAGCCTTACAAATGAATCAAAGTCGATGGTGTGCTTGGATGAATACCAATTATCAATTAATGTATAATGCTGATTTTAAGCACGTTTATTGTAAACGTTGTTTGGGA
>CACVAQ010000519.1:0-2480 GCA_902727865.1 uncultured Aureispira sp.
AAAAAGGTCAAACAACTTACGTTATTTGACCTTTTCTTATTTTTTTCTACAAAAGACAACTAGCTTATACGGTTTGTTCCATCACAGCCAATTTAGTTTTGTCTAGTTTAGAATTTGCATATTCTTCTGTAATTTCGAATTTATCTACCCCCGCTTGAGAAGGCATTTCGAACATAGCATCTGTCATAATTGCTTCACAAATAGAACGCAAGCCTCTTGCACCTAAGCTATACTCAACGGTCTTGTCCACAATCAAATCTAGTGCTTCCTCAGTAAAAGTCAAGTCAATATCTTCCATTGAAAATAGACGTTTATACTGCTTCACCAACGCATTCTTTGGTTCGATCAAGATACGACGCAAAGTAGGCTTGTCCAAAGGATTCAAATGCGTTAAAACAGGCATACGTCCCAACAATTCAGGAATCAAACCAAAGGATTTTAAATCTTGGTGAGACACATACTGAAGTAAGTTCTCTGTATCGACCTCCTCCTCTGCATTCCCCTTAAAACCAATTACTTGCGTATTGATTCGCTTTGCAATTTGCTTTTCAATTCCTGCAAAAGCACCACCACAAATAAACAATACATTTTTGGTGTTTACTTTCACTAGTTTTTGTTCAGGATGCTTACGCCCTCCTTGTGGCGGAACTAAAATATCTGTTCCTTCCAACATTTTAAGCAACGCTTGTTGAACCCCTTCACCAGAAACATCTCTAGTAATCGAAGGATTATCATTTTTACGAGCGACCTTATCAATCTCATCAATGTAAACAATTCCACGTTCAGCAGCAGATACATCATAATCACAAGCCTGCAAAAGGCGTGTCAACATACTTTCTACATCTTCCCCTACATATCCTGCCTCTGTAAATACCGTCGCATCAACAATCGTAAAAGGCACATTCAACAAACGTGCAATGGTACGAGCCAACAAGGTTTTCCCCGTTCCTGTGCGTCCAAGCATTACCACATTTGACTTTTCAATTTCTACATCGTCCTCTTCCCCTTCTTTTTGTTGCATAATACGTTTATAGTGATTATAAACCGCAACAGCTAGAACCCTCTTACTATCATCTTGACCAATAACATAGTCGTCCAAGCGTTCTTTAATTTCCATTGGTTTCAACATCTTAATGTCTTTACCATCAATAGAATTGACTTGTGCCAAGTCTCCATCAGCCTCAAAAGGCATGATTTCGTCTTCTATGATTGTTTTTGCTTGTTCGACACAAGATTCACAGATATAGGCATCCACTCCTGAAATTAATATTAGTGCTTGATCTTTGGGCTTGTGACAAAAAGAACATTTTGCTCCTGGTTTCGTCATTCTTATATTTGTTTTATTCTATCTATAATGATGGACTTGCTATTGTGTGTGTTTAACAATCTCTTTTATCCACGCTAAATTTTCAATCGGGCTATAAATATACATTTATTCTAAAAAGAACCGAGTTGAACAGGCAAACCCCATTCAACTTGATCACATACGGATGAACGTAAGTAGATGGACAAAAATAATTAACACTAAAATAGGGCATCTTTTGTCCATCTACTTACGTTCTTTTTATTGTTTTTTGGGCAAATAGCTAAAAAACAAATAGAATTTAGTCTTATTTTTTGCGAGCTAATACTTCATCTACCAAACCATAAGCCTTCGCTTCTGCTGAAGTCATCCAGTTATCACGCTCACAATCCTCTTGAATCTTATCGTACGTTTGTCCTGTATGTGTTGCTAAAATATCGTACAACTCTTTTTGAAGTTGCTTAATCAATTTGTAAGAAATTTCCATATCCGTTACTTGACCTTGCATGCCCCCCAATGGTTGGTGAATCATCACACGGCTATGAGGCAGACAACTACGTTTTCCCTCTGCACCAGCACAAAGCAATACCGCTCCCATAGAAGCCGCCAAACCAGTACAAATCGTTCCTACATCAGGAGTTACATATTGCATTGTATCATAAATACCTTGCCCTGCAATCACAGAACCACCAGGACTATTGACAAAAATTTGAATGTCACGTTTAGGGTCAGTAGACTCCAAAAACAACAATTGCGCTTGTACAATATTTGCTACATAATCATTAATTCCTTGTCCTAAGAAAATAATTCTATCCATCATCAAACGAGAAAATACATCCAACTGAGAAACATTCATTTGACGCTCCTCAATGACATAAGGAGTCAAGCCAGTTACATTAGGCATTCCCATGTTCATAGCTTGCTTTGCTGTATTTTCAGCATACGTATCTACGTGCATTCCCGTCATTCCCATATGCTTAACTGCATACTTTCTAAATTCACTTTTATTAAACATATCGTTTTATTTTTGTTTTGTTAATTTTATTTTGGGTTTTGTTTTAACAATCTACAAAAGACTATTTATAGTAGTAGACACAAGGTCTTTCCTCTAATATATACGGTTTTATTTGTGTTTCCTAATTTTTAAAGACTGTATTTTTTATCAATGGCTATCTAT
>CACVAQ010000519.1:2580-12726 GCA_902727865.1 uncultured Aureispira sp.
AAATGCTCTAAGAAATCATCAGAAGAAACATTTTTGTTTTAACGAAATAAAATTGTCATTTCAAACATTACCATAGTTCTTTTCATTTTCAACTAGCTTAAAAACGATCCTTGAACTACGATTCAACATTCTTTTACCGAAAACAGCACTTGTCTTCATTTTGTTTAGAATTATAAAGGATTGATTGACAAGATTCCTCCCGAAGTAATTTATGTCCAGAGGATTTTAAGGACCTTAGTTGTACCCATTTCGCCCTAAGTCCCCAAAGCTATACAAAAGCTTACTATTTTAGGCTTAACAGAAAAGGTCAGCGCAGCTTATTAAGTAAGCCTACAATTTTGTGCCAGTCTATTTCCAATGCCAAAATAGCGAAAAACAGGCAATTCTGGCAGTCTTAGCCAACTAATCCTGAGTCAATTTGCGTAGATAATTACTAAACGTAATTTCCTTGTACCTTCTCGCTTCAAAAGCTTTAGCATTCAACTCTGGCAACAATTGTTTCATTTCTGCCAAGTCCTCTTCTAACTCTCGATACGACTTTTGGACTTTAGGATGATTAATTTTTTTATTGTATTGTTGTAAGGCTTCTTCTATCTCCTCTACCTCATTTGCCACTCGATTGGCACGCTCTTCACAATCCTTTACGATAGATTCATACATAGATCGGTAATCGTTCAAGACCAATTCTTCTTCTTTCTCATAAGCCGTTTCCAATTCAGTTACATAGTCCGTCATCGTTTCATATTGTGCTTGCAAATTCGTAAATGGCGCACCCAAGACAATTTTTTGAGTTTCTATTTTCACCTTTGCCAGCTCCTCCCGTTTAAAACGATCTAAGCTTTTTAATTCCATTCGTTTTTCATTCTCCAACACGCTTATTTTCTGACGATAGGTCTTTTTCAAGAGCGCTCTTTTTTTATCCAAGGCATTTAATTGATGCTTGGTTTCATCGTGCCAGTATTTCAAATTCGTTAGAATCAGCTTAGAATCTCTGAACTGTTTGGTATTAAATTTCCGACCATCTTTGAGCGTCACTTCTCCTGTTCTAGTATTAACATTGTAAATCTTCAAAATAGACGTAAATTTAAGTTCCTCGAAAGCCTCTTTCAGCTCCTCTTTTGCTGCATCAGAAATAGTTCGTTTCCCTTTCCAGAGTCGATCCAAGTGGTTCTCAATAAAAGTATCTTCTCTAACACCTTGATACAAGAGCTTAATTTTAGCTTCTTTTTCATTGTTTAAAGCCATTACTTTTACACCGATCAAATCACTGATTTTTGTTTGTTTATTTTGCATCAAACTATTGATCGCTATTTTCCCCTCTTTCATAAAAGGATGATTCTCCTTGACGGGACGCTCCTTCACCAATTCATCTACGGCTTTTTTATGCGCAGTGTGAATCGCAATTCTAATTTTAGCCAAATTAGAATAATTCCCATCCTCTACCCTAGCAATCACTCGATGACCAATCGCCTTTTTTACATATTTTTGATTTAGAGACTCATATTGCTCCAATGCCTTCGTTTCTAATTCCTTTACTCGATGATCTTGTTCTTTTAAGTATTTTTTAAGTCCCTCTACCTTACCTTTCACCTCTTTCGTTAAGCGTGCTATCTTAGGAACAATCCGACGAACACGACGCTTGAAACTTTTTCGACTTTGCCCTATTTTATATAATTTTGTATAATACTTTTTCTGCGTTACAGCCAACGATTTTCTAACCCGCTGAGCGTTGCGGTACGTCTGATCTTTTTTGAATGTCTTATGTGCCCGATAAACTAAAAACCCCACCAGCCCAATCCCTGCGAGGATTGTTCCGATAAAAGAAACAAGTCCAACAAAAATACATAAAGCCAGCATTTTACCCCACTTGAGGCGCTTGACTTGAAAGTCTTTTAGCTCCTGTTTACTTGGAAGAATCGTTTTTTGTTTGGGCAAATCGTTATTATTATTTAACTCCACCAATCGAGTTGCTGCGACGGAATAAGAAGGCAAATCAATTCGAGATGAAGGCAAAGCAAATCGAGGTTTAGTCGAATGCAAACCACCCCCCAAAATATGCCCATACCGTTTATAGGCTCTTTCGTCATCTAAAGTCAATAAAATAGTAGCACACCACTCCTCAGCACTTGGACGCAAATCAGGGTCCTCTCCCCCGTCAATAAAACAGCGAAAAAACAAATCTTGTAAGCTTTCATCTAGCTTATAAAAGGCTTTATGTGGTGGTGGAATAATTGAAAAAGAAGACTTTTTTGCAGGATGATGCACAAACAACCCATGCTTAATTTTATCGTGCAAGGTGGTTAATTGTTCATAGGGTGCGCCCGAACTGGCCGCAAAAGGGTGAATCCCAAACAGTAACTTATACAAAATCACCCCCAACCCAAAACGGTCCCAAGCTTCTCGTTCTGTTGGATCATAATCTAGTGTTCTATAATGTTCTGGAGGCGTGTATTCTGGTGTTGCCACTGGCGCATCAAACAAGCTTTTCCCTGCCTCCACAACCTCCACCGAATCCGTATCGACAATAGAAACCAAACCATTCGTCTGAATAACAATATTATCGGGTTTCATATCCACCAAAACATAGCGTTCCATAGAATGCACTTGATGAATCGCAGCACAAATATTAAAGGATAACTTCAGCCGCATGTCTAAAGCTTGGGGTGATTTTTTAAAATCAAACCTTGCCCAGTCTCTACGTAGTTTTTTAGGAATTTTGGGCGTACACAGTATTTCTAATTTCTCTCCATCCGTATAAGGCATAATAAAGCCCACGAATTTCCCTCGATCATAAAGTGCCTCTTTGACCCAAACAACAGAACTATGTGCGCCTGTATTTTCATCCAATTCCATTGGTGGGTAAGCCGCTAAATAATTGATTTTTTCTTCTCGTGTTGGACTTAATTTATGTGCGTGATAAAGTTTAGCAACGTATTTTCTTAACTTTTTTGGTGTGGTTATTTTATATAAATTCCCCTCCCCTCCTCCAGCAAAAGGTTTTGCTGAAAGGCTGATCAAAAGGCCACTTTTTCCTAATTTATATTGTTTTGCCACGAATGCGGGAATTATTTTTTGTTCTTATAATAACTAAGTAAACACAGCATCAGCATCACCGTCTTGAATGATAAAGTCGGGCGTTGCTGCCAATTGCTTGCCCAAAATCTTACCTATAATATAGTGTCGTTTAAAAGCTCTTTTTTTAAAAAAAGGCGTTTTGCCATTTTTTATTAATCGGACCAAAGTAGGATGAAAAACAGTGAGCATATCCAACTTCATTTTTAACATATGTCTATAAATTAATTGCAAAACAGCCCCTTCTTGCCCTTCTTCCATGTAAATGTAAGGAACCTTTAAATTTTTTCCTCGAATACTCAACAGAACAAAGGCTTTGACATTCATTTCCAAATCATACACCTTTATCATTAAAAAATTAAACGAGGCATCTATTGCAGAAAAATGATACCGCTCTGCATTGGCATCTTTAAATGGAGCAGAAATTAACCAAGGATTCTTTAAGATCCAGTCCAAATCTTCCTTTCCTCGATTCATTAATTCTTTTCCCTTTTGTTTTTCTATAAAGGCCCACGATTCAGCATCTATTTCCGTCAAATATTCAAAACTCCCGTTTATTCCTAAACACTCTAAAGGAACTCTATAGTCGAACTTAGTAAATAAACGCAAGGCATTAAATACATTAAAGAAGGCATCTACACAACTCAAAAAAGGTTTCCATTGGTTCCATTTTTCGTCTTTTTTTGGAAGAAGGTAGGCTAAATTTAGACGAAGGTAGCCTCGAACACCTTCAGGTTTTGCCAAATCTAAAAATTGTTCCGTTCGATTGTACAAACCATGTGCTGCGGGCGTAAACTCTGTCACCAATATTTTATAGTCCCAAGCCTCAAAAACGGCTTGAATTAATTTCTTGGCGATGCCCTTCCCTCGCATCTTCGGATCCACCCACATACAACTCAACCACCCGACATGCTCTACTCCTGTCGAAAAATGCAAATCATCTGCAAAAACACCTAAATAAGCAAGCATTTCCCCTGCGTCGTACACCAAAACTAAAACTAAATCGTTGGGCTTTACCCGAGGGTTCCGAAGGTGCGACAAGGCTCTATGTTTGCTTATCGCAACATATTGGCTCGTCTTATATTCCTTAGAGTCGATATAAGCTTGTAATTGGTGTTGTCGAATTTCTCGTATTTCCATATTTTTTATTGAGTACAAATGCCCTTATTCAAATATAAACTATAACTTAGAGAAAGCAAGGTTTTGAAAGATTATTCCTACTAAAGAGGTTTACAATTTTCAAGCGCTCTACTATAAATAATTTGTTAAAAGACTTGACTTAGTGTAACTTTTTTGATACATTTGATAAAAACAACCACAGCCAAATTATATTAATCATCTAATTAAACACGTCATGACATTTTCGAGAAATGCATTTTACTTTAATAAAAAAAAAGTAATTGATTTTGATATTGAAAAAGGTATCGAAAATACGGAATTAGCCTATCGTTTTCGCACAGAGTATGATGGTCCAGAAAATGAGGTTAAAAATATGCTGCTTGCATTTTTGAGCGATCCTAAATTAAGCGAGATAGACAGTTTTGTCATTGGACATTGGGGACCAGAACACGACGATAATCCAGCCTTTATCATTCAATTATTAATAGACAACAAAGCCAAATTACAACACATTAAAGGCATCTTTTTTGGGGACATTAGTTATGAAGAAAATGAGGTTTCATGGATCGAACACTGTGATCATGGACCACTTTTAGCCGCCTTACCTAATTTAGAATTTTATCAAATTCGTGGTGGAAATGGTCTTGCCTTAGAAGAATTAAACCATTCCAACCTAAAAAAACTGGTCATCCAAACGGGTGGGTTGTCAAAATCCATCTATGCACAGCTTTCCAAAGCTACCTTGCCTGCTTTAGAACACTTAGAACTCTGGCTAGGCTCCGAAAACTACGGTTTTAATGCTACTCCAGCAGAAGTTGCCGCATCCTATAGAGGCACTGGTAGTACGCACTTACCTTCTTTAAAATATTTGGGGCTTAGAAACAGCGAAATCGCCAATGAATTAGCTCAATTGATAAAAGGAGATCCCATCTTGGATCGTATTGAAGAACTAGATTTTTCTAAAGGAACAATTGACGATATAGGCGCTGAGGCATTGGTTGATAATCCTGCCATCAAAAACTTAAAAAAATTAGACTTGCACCACAACTTCATCTCTGATGAATGGGCAGAAAAATTAAACGACTTAGGCATCAAGGTAGACCTAAAAGAACGGGAGCCTAATGCAGACGAATACGATCGTTATGTTTCTGTTTCAGAGTAAATTCTAGAACGTATCAAATGCAATTTACCCTTATTGGAAATCCAGAAAATCGACGTTGTCAATACTTTATAGCGGCAGTAAAATCTCAAGGTTTTACTGCCCCTTTTGTTGTTTCTTATTTAGATATTTTGCAACAAAAAGTAGATCTAACGAACATACTTGCCCAAACCGATTATTTAAAAATTGAATCTCCTGGAGAAAATAGAGCCGTCAGTCAGGCTTTTTTGAAACGGGGTGTAGAACATCCCTTATTAGGTCCTGCTGCTGCTATTTCTCTTTCGGAAATTCAGCAATTGCCTTTTGAGAAAGGACGCATCCAATTTTTGAGACAACATCATCTTGGATTTGTCCATTTCTTAGATCAATTGCAAAAAGCAATCGAAGCTCAGGCACAATTGAAGTTGATGAATAGCATCAAAGGCATCCAATTAATGTTCGATAAAACGGCTTGTCACCAACACTTTGTGCAACATCAGATTGCTGTTCCTTCGGCACTTTATACGATTCAAAATTATGAAGATTTACGTTCTAAAATGCAAATAAAAGGCTGGCAACGGGTTTTTATTAAACCGATTCATGGCTCTTCTGCCTCTGGTGTCATTGCTTTTAGAACCAAGGGAAACAAAGTGCAAGCCATTACTTCTGTTGAGTTGGTCAAAGAACAAGCTTCTTTTAAGCTATTTAACTCCTTAAAAATCCGTATCTATAACGATGCAACCGAAATTGCCCATTTGGTCGATACCTTGGCAAAGGAAGGTATTCTTGTAGAACAGTGGATTCCGAAAGCTTCTTTAGAAGGCGGCTCCTTTGATTTGAGAATGGTCGTGATTGGTGGAAAAACGCAACAAGTAGTCGTTCGTCAAAGCCAATCTCCAATGACCAATTTGCATCTAGGCAACCAAAGAGGTACTATAGAAGAAGTAAAGGCCCTGATTGGCTTAGAAAAGTGGCAAGCAATGCAACTACTCGCAGAGCAAGCAGCAGCAAGCTTACCGAAGACACTGTATGTAGGTATGGATGTGATGATTTCGAATACCTTCAAAAAGAATTATATTTTAGAAGCCAATGCCTTTGGTGATTTATTGCCCAATGTATTCATCAACCAAATGGATACGTATACTAGTACCATAAATTATATAAAAAAACAAAAATATGCTTGATGGAATACAGGGCGTATATTTTGACTTAGACAATACGCTAATCAATCGAAATGCAGCTTTTCTAAGTTGTATACAAGCTTTTTTTGATGAGAACATGCCCATCCACTATTTTAAAAACGAAGTCTTTGAAATAGAAAAAGTAGATCAATTTGGCTACACGCCCAGAGAAACATTTGTCGAATGGTTTATTCAGTATTATCAACCACAGGGTTGGGACGAGGCGAGTTTTTGGAACTATCTCCACACAAACATCAGTACTTATATTCGCCCAATTTCAAGCGATCTAAGAAGTTTATTAGTCAACTTACAAAAACAATATAAAATAGGTTTATTAACCAACGGCTCTGTTAGTAATCAAAGTCGAAAAATTCGTCAGGCACAGCTAGAGACTATTTTCCCTATAGAAACGATACATATTTCTCAACAATACCATTTGTCTAAGCCAGACAGGCAACTATTTGAATTGCTACTAGAGCAATCCCAACTACAAGCCGCCCAGTTATTGTATGTTGGCGACGACCCGATCAATGATATAAAAGGCGCTGCAAAAGTAGGCATTAAAACGGCTTGGATTAGCTATAAAAGAACTTGGGCGCACAAAATAAAACCTGATTTAATCTTTGAAACGATTCTAGATTTAGCCTAATTTTGTTCGATTTAAATTTCATCCTTTCTAAACTTTCTTTTTAGTATGTCCTATAACATGAACGAAATTGTTGCTGAAAGTGACCTCGTTTTTATCACCTTGGATACCTTGCGCTATGATGTTGCTCAAAAGCTTTGGGCAGCAGGCAAATTGCCTAATTTTTCCAAATGGCTGTCCTCCGATGGATGGGAACAACGGCACACGCCTGGAAGTTTCACTTACGCAGCACACCATGCGTTTTTTGCTGGTTTTTTGCCGACACCGATTGCGCCAGAAAAGCATCCTCGCCTTTTTGCCACTCGATTTGCAGGCAGCGAAACAGCGGTTTCCAATACCTGCACCTTTGATGCACCAAACATTGTAGAAGGTTTCCAACAAAAAGGCTTTAAGACGATTTGTATTGGAGGCGTTGGTTTTTTCAACAAACAAACGCCTTTGAGTAGCGTTTTTCCTAGCCTATTCGAGGAAAGCTATTGGGACGAGTCTTTTGGCGTGACCAATAAACACTCCACGCAAGTACAACTGGAGAAGGCAGCTGATTTATTAGAAAAAAATCCAGCTCCTGTCTTTTTATTTATTAATATTTCGGCCTTGCATCAACCCAATTATTTTTACCTTGATAATACTTCAGAAGATAGTCTTAACAGTCATGCCGCAGCGCTAGAATACGTAGACCGCCAGCTCCCTATTTTAATGGAAGCCTTAGACAAACGCAAACAAACCTTCGTCATTTGCTCTGCCGATCATGGCACTACTTATGGCGAGGATGGTTATACGGGGCATCGAATTGGGCATCCCAAGGTTTGGACGGTTCCTTATTTAGAGGTTTTGTTGCCGAATTTGTCTTAAATTAAATACATCAAGAATCAACCATCATAAAATGACCAAATTAAAATCAATCATAGGCGACAACTATTTCCAAGGCTACGCCTACTCTTACCCTCACAAATCGAGCTATCGACCTTTCGAAAATCCACTGCCTTTAAAAGACGTTTGGGCGCAAGAAAACAAAGCACAGCTCTTCTTGTATGTACACATTCCGTTTTGTGAAATGCGTTGTGGTTTTTGTAATTTATTTACCATTGCCAATCCCAAAGCAAGCCACGAAAGCCCTTTTATTCAGAGCTTAGAACGCCAAATTATTGCAACTAAAACGGCTCTAGGAAAAGCAAATTTTAATCGCTTGGCAATTGGCGGTGGAACGCCTACCTTCTTAAGTTTACCTGATTTAGAGCGCTTGTTTTATCTTATGAATACCGTCATGGAAGCGGACACCATCGCAATTCCAAGCTCTGTTGAAATGTCGCCCAAAACAGCTAGTGCTGAAAAATTAGCTTTATTAAAAGAAAAAGGCACGACTAGAGCCAGTATTGGCGTACAAAGTTTCTTATTAGAAGAAACCAAAGCACTTGGCCGCCCACAAAAAACAGTAGAAGTACAGCAAGCCTTACAAGTCATCAAAGATTCTGGCATTCCTGAAATGAACATTGATTTGATTTACGGGATGGCTGGACAGACGCTCCAATCTTGGCAATATTCCTTGGAGCAAAGTGTGGCGTTCCAACCAGAAGAAATTTTCTTGTACCCGCTTTACGTACGCCCACTAACAGGCTTGGGTTCCAAAGAAAAAGCATGGAACGATCATCGCTTGAATCTATATCGCTTTGGGCGAGACTTCTTATTATCAAAAGGCTACGAGCAAGTTACGATGCGTATTTTTAGAAATACAAAAGCCGCTCAAATGCCAACTCCTCCTTACAATAGCCCCGAAGATGGCATGGTTGGTCTAGGCGTTGGCGCTCGTTCGTATACCAAAACACTACACTACAGTTCTGAATATGCCGTCGGTCGCAAAGGCGTTAAAAATATCATTCACGATTATAATGAAAAAACCAGCCAAGATTTTCAAAAGGTCTTGTATGGAACAAGGCTTTCTTTGGAAGAACAGAAACGCCGTTATGTCATTAAATCTATTTTAGAAGGAAGTTATTTGGATTTTAAAGGCTATCATAACTTTTTTGGAACGGCAGCACTCGATGACTTGCCAGAACTAAATGAATTGTACGATCTTAATCTGGCTACAAAAGAGGAACCTAAATTACAGCTCAACCAGGCTGGTTTGGAGCTTTCCGATGTGATTGGTCCTTGGTTGTATTCCGAGCGAGTAAATGCCATGATGCAAGATTTTGAATTGGTTTAAACTTAAAAAACATCTTTCTAACAATGACAAACTGGTCGATTCTCTATCGTGGTCCACTTTCTAGCTGCAACTATGGTTGTACGTATTGTCCTTTTGCAAAAACTAAAAATACTCGGGCAGAACTAGCAGATGATGCCCAACGTTTACAAAAATTTGTTACTTGGGTTAAGGGGCGTTCTGAAAATATTAGCATTTTATTTACGCCTTGGGGCGAAGGTTTGATTCGCAAATATTATCAAGAAGCGATGACTGAATTGAGTCATTTGCCACAGGTAAAAAAGGTAAGTATTCAGACCAATCTTTCTTGTGCGACCAAATGGATGGATAAGGTCAATAAAGAGGCCTTTGCTTTGTGGACAACGTTCCATCCTACGCAGATTCGTTTGGATAAATTTGTTGACAAATGCACCCAATTAGATGCTTTAGGGATTCAATATAGCGTCGGTTTTGTTGCCTTCAAGGAGGAGTTGGACATCTTGGAAGAGTTGCGTCATCGAATTAATCCTGAACGCTATGTTTGGGCGAATGCCTATAAACGTGTTGCCGATTATTATACAGAAGAAGATATTTTAAGGGTGGAGAAGGTCGATCCGCTTTTTCGTTATAATACGGTTTATCACAACAGCTTGGGCAAATCTTGTCAAGCGGGGCATACTTCTTTTACCGTAGATGGTGATGGAGCTGTTCGAAATTGCCATTTTATTGAGGCGGTCTTGGGGAATATTTATACGGATACTATGGAACAAATTTTAGCGCCAAAAACTTGCGTGAATGCCACTTGTGGTTG
>CACVAQ010000520.1 GCA_902727865.1 uncultured Aureispira sp.
CATACGTATAAGCTGGTACACCTGGCGTTCCGCCTCCGACGGTTGCCGTTGCCGTGCCATCTGCGCCTCCGTTACAACTTACTGCTACTGTTGCTATCGTTGCTGTTACTTGACTTGGCTCTGAAATTAGAGTACTTGCACTATCAAAACAACCGTTAACATCGACAACAGTTACTTGATAAGCACCGATTGGTAGATTTGTGATAGGATTAACGGTTTGTGTGTTACTCCATGTATAGCTATATCCACCACCGCCACCAAGCGCATTGGCTGTAGCCGTTCCCGTACTCGTTCCAAAACACAATACTGGTGTATTGGAAATCGTAACAGAAGGATGTTGGTTCACAACAACATTAGTAGATGCTGTATCACTACAACCCAATGCTGTGGTTACGGTAACAACATATTGTCCTCCATTTGCTGCTAATGCATTTGAAATGCTTGGATTTTGTTGTAGACTTGTAAATGTATTTGGACCAGCCCAGTTGTAATTTAGACCACCAGTACTGGATAAGTTAATAGCGTCATTCTCACAAATAGGGGTATTGTTATTAATTGTAATCGTTGGTTTAGGATTGACCGTTACTAGAACGGAATCTAATAGATTACAAATTGGAATAAATTCGATGTCATCTAAGCCAAAGTCATTTCCTGCATTGACTGTATTTTGGTTGTTAATACAAATCGTAGCGGTCGTACTAGCTCCTGAATTCCAAGTAGCGAAAAATTGATTCCATTGACAAGTAGTAGAACTAGCGGTAAATGGATTGCCAATATTAACTCCGTTAATAGAAAACTGTAAGTTTGCAGGGTTTGTTGTGACAACAGACGTAACCCAAGTACTAAATTGATAATTTGTATTGGGGCTCACATTGACCGTTTGACACCAAACGCTTTGATTGGCAGCCGTTGAACCATTCAAGACCATAAAGTTACCAGTAGAAGAAGTGTGATCTGTACAAGAAGCAAAGTTGTTGTGTGTATTCGCTGCATTGGTATTAACAGCATATTCTCCTGCATTGGATAATTGACCAAATGCGCCTCCTGTACCTAATGCATAAGCACTAGAGAAGCCAACATCGCCATCTTCAAAATCGCCATTATAAATAATGTTAACACCTGATACAATATCAGCACTAACATAATAGGTTGTCGTTGTTGCTGGGAAAGCGATTGGATTTTGAACATTAGCCGCACTTAAGCTGCCTGTTGGCGTCCATGTATAGCCATCTGCTAGGGTAGACGTCAGCTGTGTTGTATCGCCTTCACAAATGGTCACATCTGGACCTGCACTAAAGGTTTGTGTTGTTTGCAGAATGGTAGCACAAGTACTGTCTACACATCCATTAATATCAGTAAGGGTTACACAGTAGTTGCCAGGTAATAAACCTGTTGCGAAAGCAGTGGTTTGGTTACCTGTATTCGCATCCCATAAGAAGGTGTACCCAGGAGTTCCACCAGCACCAAAGGCACGGGCAATTCCATCGCTACTACCATTACAACTTACAGGAGTTCCTGTTGTTGTGGCAATAAGAGCCGAAGGCTCGTTGATTGTGATACTATCAATTGCGACACAACCATTATTATCCGTAACCGTAACTATATACGTACCTATGGATAAGTTACTAATCGTAGCCGTTGCGGCTCCTGTACTCCATGTAAAATTATAAGGAAGAAATCCACCAGAAGGTGTTACGGTTGCCGTTCCATCTCCAGGGATTGCACTATTACAAGATAAGTCCGTTTTAGTAATTGGGATTAAGAGTGGTGCTCCTACATTAACAATAATAGAATCAAAGCCAGAACAACCTTGTGCATCTGTAACGGTGACAACATGAACCGCACTTGTTGTAGCTGGAATTATTTGTGTGTTTCCACTAGGACTCCATGCGTAACTTGTAAAGGCTCCTGCATCCAATAAAACGGTATCTCCTGCACATAGTGTAGTAGAACCATTTGGAGTAATCGTCGGAACAGGACCTGGTGTAACGGTGATGGCAATAGAGCCTGTATCTAAACAACCCAAAACATCTGTTGTCGTAACGCTAACCAATTGAGTTGTCGTCACAAGAACAGTTTGGTTGGTGTCGTTTGCAGCCGTTGACCATTGGTAACCAGTATAACCAGCCCCTGCATCTAAGGTGACGGATTGACCAAAACAGAATGTTGTTGGTCCATTTGGACTGATGATAATTGGATCAATACTCGTACAACCAATGGCACAACAAGTCAGAGAATCAGGCGCCCCATCTAGACAAGAGGTTCCTGATAAAGCAAAAATGACAATTTGAGCACATTCGCTAGCTAATAAGCCCGTGACTTGAATGCTATCAACTGCTGCTCCAAGAATGCTCGGTGTATTTCCATTAATAGAAACACTATATCCTGCGGCTCCTGGAATCAGTCCCCAATTGAAGGTCACACTATTGGTTGTAATAGTACCACAATTGATAATTGGTGTCGGTAAAGTAGAGTCAATTGTAATATTGACAACCCCTGTATCTCTACAACCAAAGGCATTTTGAGCAATGACGGTATAAGCCGTATCTACTGTTGGGTTGACAAAGGTACTGTCACAAGCCAAACAACTAATGTTGTAGTTTGGACTCCAAGTAAATGTTGCTTGTGATAAATCTTGAAAGGAAAGACACCAATCGGTTAAGGTTCCATTTGCAAGACCGAAACCTCCGTTATTATGTATAATTCTTAAGGTCCAAGTCCCATTTGTTGTTGCCCCAATTAGGGTATTAAAACCAGTTGCTCCTGCCTGAGGCAGAAAAGAGGCCGTAGGAATTCCTCCAAAAAAGGGAATGGAAGAAATAGCCGTTGTTCCTGTAGATGAAAATGAGGATGAAGGAAAGGCATTGTTTAGACCTCCATTTCGATTACTTAAGTTGACGACCTCTCCACTAGGAGCGATTAAGTCTATCGTAAGTTGCCCTATCGAATTCATATTTATTCCTAAAGAAGTACTTAGGGAAGCTATAAGCGCTGAATTAATAACGCTAGGCGCTATGCCTGATACATTCAAGGTAACCAAGGTCGTATTTTCAACCGTGATTGTTGTTGGTGCTGGGATGCAGAAATTCTGGTTTCCAGAGCTAGTTGCAACTGTAGCACCTAATTGAATGGTTGCTCCATTACAAATGGTTACATCAGGACTAACCGTGATGTTAGCAGGGTAGGGCGCTGAAATAGCAACCGTATCCATTTGTACAGCACAAACACCATCATCGTAACTAACAACAAAGGTATCTGGTGTTAGTAAGAAGGCGAGTGGGTTTTGAATCGCAGGATTGTTTAAATTTGCTGTTGGTGTCCAAGCGTATGTTGGATTACTAGGAGGCGTTCCACCATAAACAACATTTAAGCTTAGTTGTACGGTATCTAATATATTATCACAAATGAAATACTTGCTAGAAAGCGCTTGGAATGTTGTAATTCCTATGATGTCTAAATTGAAAGTATCTCTAGCATCACATTGCCCTCCTGGACTAGACAGCTCATAGAATATATCGTGATTGCCTACTGGTGTGTTGGCAAGATCAATTTCTCCTGTAGAGGTATTCGAAAAAACAACTCCTGTGTTTGAGGAGAAGGTTCCTCCAGGAGTCCCCGTAACAACAGCTGTTGGATTGGTGACGCCTTGTTGACAATAAAGTGTATCGGGGTAAGTAAATGCTCCATCTGGAACACCGATAACAATAATGGTAACGGTATCAGTGGTGACACAACCACCGTAGCTAAAATCGACTTGCAAAACAATCGAATCAAAAGGAACACCAATAGGCAAAGGTGGAGCAGAAATACTCGGTTGGGCTAAGGTATCGTTCGAAATAGTTGCGGGAGTTCCTCCTATTTGTGTCCATTGGTATTGTGAAAAACCAACGTAGGTGACTGGGAAGGTATCTATGGGAATCCTTATACTATCTCCAGAGCATATTGTGGTATCCCGCAAGTCTATACCAGGAACAATAACTTCTATCGTGACAATTTCTTGACAGGTATTGGTTGGCGTGGTCGAATTAATCGCAATATCAAACTGCTGCGTTCCTATATGCGATCTGTCTGGCGTAATGAGTGCTCCAATACTAATCGTATCGTGGTTCAAACCAGCCGCAGTAAACAAGGTCGCTCCTGGAAATACACTATTAAGCGTAGTAAGCGGTTGATAGATTCGAAGTGTATCTGTTGAATTTCCAGAAACTCCAATTTGCACACCAAGTTGTTCGTCTGGACAAACCACATACTGCCCAAAAACAACACTGGTATCTGTTAAGAACCCATTATTAATCGGAGAAGGAAGGGTATCTATATTATAACCCAAATTACAAGGACAACCGATACTACCCGTTCCAGAGTTAGAGGTACTGTAGATGTTGGTTGGTTGTTGCGAAAAGTTGGTAATCATTAGAATATAAACCGATCCTGCAACCGCATTGGATATTTGTACATATTCGACCGATGCACCTGAATAACTACAGGTATCGACAATGTTTCCATTCGCAGCAGAACCATTTCCTAGGTTACCACAAAAACTTTGAGCGGTGGCCGCATCTGCATAAGGCCCCCAAAGAATAAAATCAATATCTACATTGGCTGTATTTAGCAATGTGATATCAATACTACCCGATTGAGAAACGGTTAAGGTGAAAAAGGTTGGATTAGGTTCTGAACCTAAGCAACCATAGTCATTACCAGAAGGGGCTGAAATGCCACTAGTTGTCGCAGCGTATTGATTTACACTATCACAAAATGGTGTTGCATTATAACAAGAGTCACTTTGTGCAATTAAGGCGGAACTTCCTAAGGATAAGACAAACAGTAGGAAGAGCTTGTATATCTGTTTCATATTTTTTTATTATAAATAAGCGTAGATTTTAGATGTTTTTTTTACTAGTTATATCAACCTATCTAGAAGAGGAATTTGATTGAGTAGCTTCTTTTTCTAAAGCTTTAATGGTGCTTTTCGTGTTTTTTAGAGCCGTTTGATATTTTAGAAGGACACTAGGGTCTGGATTGTTCGTTGCCTGAATCGTTTTAATCTCTTGTTCCAAGCTAGGCAGTTTATCTTTTAGTTTTTGAATTTCTTGTTTGTAGTCAATTTTAGCCTTTGTGTTGGGAGCGCTTACTTGTTTTATTGGACAAGAAGCGCAGGATTTTGAGGGAACGGATTGGGTTTTACTTAATTCGTTCAGATCAACTTTTATAAAACCCAATTCTTGCATACGTTTTTCAGTATCAGCGCTTTGAGCAAAAAGTAAAATGGGACTTACAACAAAAAAAATAAGTAGGAGAAGGTGTTGCATAATTGTTTTTTTATACGAGAAATACAGCTTAATCTTAAATTAAACGTGAAGTTAATAATAGTTGATATACAAAGTATTAAATAAAATAAAAAAAACTAGAAAAAAGAAGGTTTCAAATAGGGGGAAATCTTCAATTTATAAAGTGTAATTATTCAAAATTAATACTCCGTTGATTTTTTTAGTTTTTCTATGAAAAACATAAAAAAGCATCTTGCATTAGTTTGATTATCAGTCTTTTAATGCTTTGGTTAGTAGAAAAGTATACTGCTGATAATCAAACTAATACGATTTTTAAACGGAGTAATGCAAAATAATTTGTTGCTTCAAATAGCCTATTTTATAAAATAGGAAGGGTTTCTTCTTGAAGAAACGTTTTTTTTGAGCGTTCCGCTGCCTAATCTTATTCAGATATGCTGTTCTTTTAGTGACTTTAGATAAAAAAACTAAAATTTACTCAACATAGCTTCCAAAAGTCTGTTCTTATGATGAAAGACAGGCTATGGATTTAACCATTTAAATAAAAAAAACAACAATGAAAAAAAAATATATAGTAGTTGGAGGTAGTCGAGGTATTGGCAAAGCGACCGCTCAACTTTTGATAAATCAAGGGCAGCATGTCTCTATTATTGCTAGAAACATGCCAGAATGGGAAGGTGATTTTGATTTTTATAAATGCGATGTTCTGAAAGACGATCTTCCTGCTATTTCAGGTGGCATAGATGGCTTGATTTACTGTCCAGGGAGTATTAATTTAAAGCCATTTAAAGGTTTAAAAGAGAAGGATTTTCAAGCTGATTTTGACATTAATGTTTTAGGTGCCGTAAACGTATTACAACAGTATACCAAAAATCTTCAAGCAGCAGAGCAAGCATCTGTGGTCCTTTTTAGTACCGTTGCCGTTCAAACCGGAATGGCGTTTCATGCTTCTGTGGCTGCTGCCAAAGGTGCGGTAGAAGGCTTGGTGCGCTCTTTGGCTGCTGAGTGGTCGCCTCAAATTAGAGTGAATGGCATCGCTCCTTCGATTACAGCAACCGATTTAGCGGCTCGATTGCTTCGAAATGAGAAACAATTAGAAGCGGCAGCAGCAAGACACCCTTTGGCTAGAATTGGTCAAATATCAGATGCCGCTCAGTTAGCAGCCTTTTTATTACAATCGACTTCTTCTTGGATGACAGGGCAAATTATTGCGCTAGATGGAGGTATGTCAGCGATTCGGAAATTATAAGTAATTGAAAAAAATAAAATATGAGTACTAGAGTGATTCAACGAGAAGAGTTGTCAGAAATGGAGCACTTGTTTCGTATCAATTTGGTGAATAGCATTACAGGATACAAGTCGGCTAATTTAATAGGAACGATTGACGAAGCGTCTCAACAGACTAATTTAGCGGTGTTTAGTTCGGTCACCCATTTTGGGTCAGCACCGCCTTTGTTGGGTTTTGTATTGCGCCCAACTACTGTTTTTAGAGGGACGTATAATAATATCAAAAAAACAGGCTATTATACGATCAATCACGTCAATGCTTCCATTATTGAAGCGGCTCATCATACTTCTGCCAAATACCCCGCAGAAGTCTCCGAATTCGACCAAACGAATTTAACCGCAGCATTTGAAAATGGGTTTTTAGCACCTTATGTAAAAGAGGCGACGATAAAAATAGGCGTGGAGTTCAAACAAGAAATTCCAATAGCATTGAATGGAACAATTCTGATCTTAGGACAAATTAAGGAATTGATTGTTCCAGATGAATGTTTGTTGAACGATGGTTTTTTGGATTTGAATGCTGCTGAAACGGTTACCGTAAGTGGCTTGGATGCCTATCATTTGCCTAAACGATTGGCTCGGTTTGAATACGCCCGACCCAATCAACCGATTAAAAAAATATTAGATTGATCGCATCGGGACTTTTGCTTTTATTTGGCAATTTGAAGTTGGCTTGATTGCTCTTGTTTTAATACTTCAAGTTGCCAAATTTGTTTTTTTTATAAAAAACAGCGCTTACTTTACATGAACCGCTGTGTCAATTACTTCTTGATAATAGTCTTCGTAGATCGGAAGGATATTGTGGATGTCAAAGGTCTTTGCTTGTGCTAGGGCATTTTTTCTAAATGCTTGATGAATTTCATCGGTGCTCAAAATCTTAAGCGAATTGGCAGCCATATCTTCTACATCTCCAATGTCACTTAAATAGCCCGTTTTGCCATGTAGGTTGACTTCTGCTAAACCACCCGCATTGGAAGAAATAACAGGAACTTCGCAGGCCATAGCTTCTAATGCCGATAGACCAAAACTTTCGCTACTCGATGGCATCAAAAATAGATCAGAAATAGCGAGTAATTCTTCAATGGCATCTTGTTTTCCCAAAAAACGGATGTCGTCACAGAGATGGAGTTCTCGGCAAAGTTGTTCTAAATTCTGGCGTTCTGGACCGTCTCCGATTAGTAATAATTTAGCATCTATTTCTTTGCTAACAATAGCAAAAATTCGGATGGCATCATCCACCCGTTTTACTTTTCTGAAATTCGAAATGTGGGTAATGATTTTTTCGCCATTGGGAGCAATTGCTTTTTTGAAATGGTCTTTGTCAATTTTTTTGAAACGATTAAAATCAATGAAATTAGGAATGACCTTGATCTTTTTGGTCACCTCAAAAAAGTTGAGTGTATCTTGTTTCAAGCTCTCTGAAACAGCCGTTAGTCCATCCGATTTATTCATCGCAAAGGTAACCGTTGGCGCATAGGCAGGATCTTTTCCGACGAGCGTAATATCTGTTCCATGCAAGGTAGTGACGACAGGAATATATATCCCTTCATTGAGTAGTATTTTCTTTGCCAAATAAGCAACAGAGGCATGAGGGATGGCATAATGAACATGCAAAATATCTAGCTTGTCGTACTTAACCACATCGACCAATTTACTAGCCAAAGCGGTTTCGTAAGGCGGATAATCAAATAGCGGATAACTCGCAAAACGCACTTCTTTGTAGAATATATTTTCATGAAAGGCATCTAGGCGAGCTGGTTGTCGATAACTAATAAAGTGGACTTCATGTCCTCTAGAAGCCAAACCTTTGCCCAATTCGGTTGCTACAACTCCTGAACCTCCATAAGTAGGGTAGCACACAATTCCAATTTTCATCTTATGTTGTTTTATGCCAATTAAATTTTTGTTCAATACTCAATCCTCCTGAAAAATAGGCTATCAAATTATGTCTGCAAAGCTACTTATTGAAACATAGTATTCCAAATAAGTTATTTATATTGTTCATTTTTTATGAGTAAAATTTTACTGTTTTTAATTAAACATTACTCCGTTGAAAAATCGTATTAGTTTGATTATCAGTAAGATGAGTTTTTAATTATCAAAGTATTAAAAAGCTGATAATCAAACTAATGCAAGATGCTTTTTTATGTTTTTTATAGAAAAACTAAAAAATCAACGGAGTATTAATTAAATATACCCTTAGTGATTTGGTTGTTAGTTGCTTAGCAGTTTTTTGTTCTACTATGAAAAAGTAGAATTACCCAACAGGACCAAAAGAACTATTTTAACTACAGATATGAACAAAAGAAGCCTTGAAATAGTTGTCATAAAATGGAACGTTCGCCTAAAATGTTGCGTTCAAAAGATAAAATGCTTAACTTTGCTTAAAATATAAAATAAGTCTTACTTTTTAGTGAAAATATAAATTATTATGAATAAAATAGATAACCAAGAACTAACAAACTTCATAACCAATGCCTTGCACGAAGATGTACAGGATGGAGATCATACTTCTTTAGCTTGTGTGCCCAAAGAGGCGATTGGTAAAGCGAAATTATTGGTTAAAGATGATGGAATTTTGGCAGGAGTAGAATTAGCAAAAAAAATCTTTTATCAAGTTGATCCGAGTTTTGAAATAGATGTTTTTATAGAAGATGGAACGCCTGTTAAATATGGCGAAATAGCCTTTGAGGTTCGTGGCAAAAGCCAAGCAATTTTAAAAGCGGAGCGTTTGGTCTTGAATGCGATGCAGCGTATGAGTGGTATTGCAACCTTATCTCGGCAGTTTGTAACAGCTGTAGAGGGGCTAAATGTGCAAATTTTGGATACCCGAAAAACAACGCCTCTTTTGCGTTTTTTGGAAAAATGGGCGGTGCGAATTGGTGGCGCAACCAACTACAGAACAGGTTTGTACGATCGAATTATGATCAAAGACAATCATATTGATTTTTGTGGAACCATCACACAGGCGGTTATTCAAACACAGGCTTATCTAAAAGAGCAGGAGTTGGATTTGGAAATTACCTTGGAAGTAAGAGACATGAAGGAGCTGGAAGAAGCCTTGACCGTCGGACAGATTAACCGCATTATGTTGGATAATTTTGATACGGAGACCATGCGTAAAGCAGTTGCTTTGATTGATGGTCGATTTGAAATAGAAGCTTCTGGCGGAATTACTTTAGAAACCGTTCGTGGGTACGCAGAGACTGGAGTCGGCTTCATTTCGGTCGGAGCCTTGACACATTCTTTTAGAAGTATGGACTTGAGCCTCAAGAAAAAATAAGCGATGAATACAGAACTTCTATTCAATATTTTGGGTCTTTGAGCACTCGACTCTTTTTCTTTTTCATAACAGTAGGTATTTGGTCGTAAGTGAGTGACTACTAGTGCTCTAACTTGCGATTTTTTACTGACGACTAAAATAGTAAAGCCTAAGCTATTTTTTATGGGCTGGCAAAAAGGGGCAAAGAACCGAAATAGAATGCCTCTTGATAGGGAATAGAAGGGATCTGGCTTGGTTTAAATTAGTTGAAGGCAGTGATTCCAGTGATAAGCATGATCGAAAGAACTTGTACCCAAAATCTAGGACTTTGGTAAATGCTTACACCTTGTTCCGAGATGTCTTTACCTATGTGCATCAAAACAACTGTAAAGAATAGACTTAAAATTAGCATAGGACGTTGTTTTTGTGGTGAAAAAATGAATTTGATTCAAAAGGGGGCTTTGACTAATTTTTTGAGTAGTCAAAGAACCCAAAAGGTCTGTTGGGTGTTTTGTTTTGAGATAAAACAGGAGGGAGAACTATGTTTTATTATAAACAAAAAAAGTACCAAAAGCTTGTGCTTAGCAATGTTTTTTTAGGTAATATTTTAATAATAAAAGTACCCTAAATCTTGCTGAACGCAGCGTGGCAGTAGAGGTTTTAGAAAGGAAGGCTCGTGGAGAAAGGAAGGGAGTAGGCATAAAAAAAGGTCAAACTGCCGAAACAGTTTGACCAGAAAACTAAACCCTAAAACCCATGAACTTCAAATATAGGCGTTTGTTTTTAAAAACCAAAGAAATAGTCTTTTTTTTATAAAAAAATAAATTAAATCACAAAAAAGCTTCCAGTTGACCTTCTTTATTACTGACTCGAAAAAAAATGACTAGGATTTTGTTTTGTTGTTAACTACATAAATGAACGTTATATATTAGATAAGTCTATTCAGATAATGTTTGTTTTTATGTTTTTTTATTGTTAAAAATACGGTATCTTTGCAATTAATTTTTAGGGTTCTTTGACCGTTTTGTCAGCTCCTACTATTGTGGTTTTGGTTGTACTATTTTTAGTAGTAAATCGTACGGTTTAAGTTGTAGGGAAGTTTGCTGACAGTCAATTACTTGAAGCACAAAATTCCTGCTATGAAAAAGAAAAAGAGTCTACTTTGAAAAAGTGGTCAATCAACCGCTTTTACGATAAAATGTAAAAAAATATTAGCTGAGAATTAATGGTTTAATAATTGTAGCAATAGATTAAATAAGTATTCAAATTCTGAGTACAGGACAACTAAAGTACAAGGCTCATGAGAAGAGTTGTCCTATACACAGATTCAAATTAATAAAAAAAACTTGCCAGCCCCCAGCAAGAAAATACCAAATAAAATAGTTCCATGCGTTCTGGAAAAAAAAGCACTTTATTAATGATGACTGTTTTGACCCTTGCGTCCTTCATTGTACAAGCTCAAACAGAAAAAGAATTTTATACGACTGCTACTGGAAAGTATGCGTCGGGGCAATTGGAAGAAGCGGTTGAATATTATACCAAAGCAATTGAAGTTAAAAAAAGCTACACCTACGCTTTTTATGGTCGAGGATTGACCTATATGAGCTTGGGGGAATATGCAAAAGCTTCCACCGATTTTGATAAAGTGGCTGAATTGAGCCCTCGATTTATTAATGTTTATTACAGTAAAGGACGGAGTAAACTTAGTTTAGGCGATTACAAAGGTGCAATTGTTGATTTTAAGAATGCGATTATGAGTAATGAAATGAATTCATATGCTTATGTTGGTATTGGAAATAGTTTAGCTGCTTTAGGAGCGTATGAGAAAGCCTTGGATCAGGTCAATCGGTCGATTGAAATTTACGAAGGAGATGCCCATGCCTTTATCGTTCGAGGCTTGATTTACGATGCGATGGAAGATTACGATGCCGCTTTAGCAGATTATAACAAAGCCATTCAAATGGACCCTAAAGATGTTCGTGCCTACGCTCAAAGAGCAGTGACTAAGATTAAGATGAAAAACCTAGAAGCAGCTAATTTTGATTTTAATAAAGCCCTTGACTTAAATCCTAATTATGCGCCAATTTATATCAATCGAGCCATCTCCAAAAAATGGGTGAAAAACTACAAGGGGGCAATTGCGGATTATACCAAGGCCATTAATTTAGAGCCTAAAAATGCACTGGTGTATAATGAAAGAGGGCTAGCAAAAGCAGCAACCAAAGCGTATACCGAGGCTGTTGAAGATTATAGCAAAGCGATTGAGTTGAATCCAACGTTCCAAGCGGCTTATAAAAATAGAGCCTGGAGTTTTTGTGCATTACAATCCTATGAAGCTTCTGTAGCAGATTACAACCAAGCTATTCAACTAGACCGAAACGATATGAGGGCTTATTTTTATCGTGGGAAGACTAAGTTAGCACAAAAAGATTATCAAGGAGCTATAAAGGATATGACAAAAGTTATTCGACTTGATGCTGCTCATTCGGCTGCGTATTATACTAGAGCATTGGCAAAAGCTAAAGACGGAGCTCTTAATGATGCGATTGTCGATTACGATAAAGCCATTGAACTAAACGCTACATTCAGGGATGCTATCCGTGCTCGTGCTGCGGCAAAGTTTGATTTATACGATTTTAAAGGAGCCATTCAAGATTATAATCGACTGATTAAACAGGAACCTGGCGACGCTGCGGCTTATTATAATAGAGGGGTTTCAAAATCTAAAGCAGGAAATACAAAGGCCGCTTGTGTGGATTTTTCAAAGGCAAATGATATGGGGTATGCGCCTGCTATAAATGCTTTGAATGAGTTTTGTGAGGGCTAGGATTTTGAGGTGCCATTGAGACACTCCCTAACCAAGGGGAATAAGTAATGTAATTCAAAA
>CACVAQ010000521.1 GCA_902727865.1 uncultured Aureispira sp.
CCACCGTTTACCCAATTAAATACACCTTATCCTGCAACAGCTTATTTGAAGGGTTTTTTGAATACTCAAAAGATTGCTTCCAATCAAGCTGATTTGGGGATGGAGACGATTTTGCAACTCTTTACAGCGCAAGGATTGACGACCATTTTTGAAATTATAGAAGAAACCTTGGAATGGACGGACTTGTCTGCAAACAGCCAACGCATCGTGCATTTACGAGAAAGTTATCTTCAGACAATCGAACCTACGATTGCTTTTTTACAGCATAAAAATCCCACCTTAGCGCACAATATATGTAGTCGAAGCTATTTGCCAGAATCGAGCCGATTTCAGCGTTTAAATGATTTGGAATGGGCCTTTGGAACAATGGGGACACAAGATAAGGCACGGCATTTTGCGACCTTATACCTAGAAGATTTGGGCGATTTGATTAAGGAATGTATCGACCCTTTTTTTGGTTTCAGTCGCTATGCGGAACGTTTGGGGCGAACAGCGACGCATTTTGACCCGCTACACGAAGCATTACAAGAAGAGAATAGCTTGATTTCAGACATTTTAATTCAACTATTGAGTTATAAAATAGAAGATTATGCGCCAACAGTCGTTTGTTTGTCGGTTCCTTTTCCTGGTAATCTTTTTGGCGCGCTGAAATGTGGTCAATACCTGAAGGCCAATCATCCTGAGATTAAAGTCGTTTTAGGTGGTGGTTATGCCAATACAGAATTGCGCTCTCTCTCGGATGAGCGTTTGTTTGATTATTTGGATTATGTGTCTTTGGACGATGGAGAAGCGCCTTTGTTATTTTTGTTAGAACATATAGAAGGCAAACGACCGGCTAGTGACCTCAAGCGTATTTTTGCTTGTGTCGGAGGGGTTGTTTCTTATTATAATAATGCGATAGAAAAAGACATTGCACAACGAGAAGTCGGAACGCCTGACTATAGTGATTTGCCTTTGGAGGAGTATTTATCGGTGATCGAAATTGTCAATCCAATGCATCGTTTGTGGAGTGATGGACGCTGGAATAAGTTGACCTTGGCGCATGGTTGTTATTGGGGGAAATGCTCGTTTTGTGATATTTCCTTAGATTATATTCAACGATATGAGCCTGTTAATGCGGAGATACTTTGCGACCGAATCGAAACGATTATTGAACAAACGGGACAAAATGGCTTTCACTTTGTAGACGAAGCGGCTCCGCCTGCTTTGATGCGGGATTTGGCTTTGGAAATTATTAGAAGAAAATTAACGGTTGTTTGGTGGACGAACATTCGTTTTGAAAAAAGCTTTACTTATGATTTGTGTCAACTCTTAAAAGCGTCGGGCTGTATTGCGGTTTCTGGAGGCTTGGAAGTGGCGTCGGATCGCTTGTTGGCTTTGATGGAAAAAGGCGTGACGGTTGCACAAGTTGCTCGTGTTTGTGATGCCTTTACGCAGGCAGGAATTATGGTGCATGCTTATTTGATGTATGGTTTTCCAACTCAAACGGCAGAAGAAACGATTGATTCCTTGGAGATGGTCCGCCAATTATTTGAGCAAGGCGTGGTGCAATCTGGATTCTGGCATCAGTTTGCCATGACAGCACACAGCCCTGTGGGCTTGTTTCCCGATAAATATATGGTCACTCGTGTCGGACCCGATTTGGGCGGCTTTGCAGACAATGATTTGTACCACGCAGACGAAACAGGCGTAGAACATGAGTTATTCTCACAAGGCTTAAAAACGGCTTTGTTTAACTATATGCACGGAACTGGGTTTGAAATGGACTTGGCAGAATGGTTTGATTTTGAAATACCAGCCACTAGTATTGCCTCAGATTATGTGTATCAATCGCTAGATCAAACAGCAAAAATGCCTCGTTCGAATGCTTTTGTGGTCTGGCTGAGTGAGCGCCCCGTGCTTTCTTTTTTTGAAGATGAAACCGAAGAAGGCATCGAAGAGCTGGCGGCGTTGCATTTTTATAATAAGCAGAACGATTGGGTGATGGAATTGGACGTTGAAATGGGGGAGTGGTTGTCGGAAATTTTAGTAGAATTGGAGCTTGGAAACCAAGCGGTTTGGACGTTCAAACAATTGAAAGAACATTTTGAAGCGACTGGAATGGGAACGATGGAGGACTTTGTCGATTCTTCTATTTGGGAACAATTGAGTGCCAATGGTTTGTTGGTTGTTTAATGTTTTCTCAAATCGAAACAACTGCTACAACAGATGATAAGATAGCAGAAGAGTGGCTTTATAGATTTAATGAAAAATTGAGGGGATGAAATGCCCAATAAAATAGACTAAAAAAATAAAAATTATGACCATCCAAGATTTACAGCCTAAGGGACTTTGGAAGAATTTTGCCGATTTGAATGCCGTGCCTCGCCCTTCTAAAAAAGAAGAACGTGTGATTGCTTTTGCAAAAAACTTTGGAGAGCAATTGGGTTTGCCTACTCAGGTAGATGCGATTGGAAATGTTATTATTAAAAAACCTGCGACCAAAGGAATGGAGGATCGTACAATAGTAGTCCTTCAAAGCCATTTGGATATGGTGCATCAAAAAAATTCAGCGACTAATTTTGATTTTGATACCGAAGGCATCAAAATGCTGATTGATGGCGATTGGGTAAAAGCAGATGGCACTACTTTGGGCGCTGATAATGGCATTGGCGTTGCTGCAATTATGGCTTTGTTAGAATCGACTGATATTCCACATCCTCCATTGGAAGCCTTGTTTACGATTGATGAAGAAACGGGCATGACGGGGGCAATGGGTTTAGTTGGCGGTTTGTTGGAGGCTAAAATTATGCTTAACCTAGATACGGAAGACGATGATGAATTGACGATTGGTTGTGCTGGTGGTGTGGACGTTACCGCAAAAGGAACCTATGAAGAAACAGCGACAACGAATGAACAGAAAGGCTATAAACTAGGGGTACAAGGCTTGTCTGGTGGACATTCGGGGATGGATATTCACAAGGGTTTGGGAAATGCCAATAAATTAATGAATCGCTTGTTGTTTCAATTGAACAAGGCAACTGATTTGGGCATTGCTTCTGTCGATGGTGGTAGCTTGCGAAATGCGATTCCTAGAGAGTCTTTTGCCACAATTGCGGTGCCTACGACTGCGGATTTGTCTTCTTTTGTCAAGGAATGGCAAGCTATTTTGAAGCAAGAGTACGGCACAACAGATCCCGATTTGGAAGTGACTTTAGAGGCCTGTGTGACGCCTGCAAAAGTTTGTCATCCAGCGTTCCAAAAACAATTTTTGGCGGCTGTTTATGCTTGTCCTAGCGGAATTTATAGAATGAGCCCAGATATTCCAGATTTGGTACAAACGTCTAATAATTTGGCTCGTATCCTGTTGGAAGATGGCGCCTATAAAGTGCTTTGCCTAACTAGAGGTTCTGTAGATACAGAAAAGCAGGATGAAGCAGATGCGATTGTGAGTACCTTTGAATTGATCGGAGCAGAAGTTATGTTGAGTGGTTCTTATCCTGGTTGGACCCCAAATCCGACAGCGGATATTATCAAAGTTATGAGCGATTTGTATCAAGAAATGTATCAAGCAGCACCAAACGTCTACGCTTGTCATGCTGGTTTGGAATGTGGTCTTTTAGGGACGCATTATCCTGAGATGGAAATGATTTCGTTTGGACCCAATATTCGTGGAGCACATTCTCCAGATGAAAAAGTGCAAATTAGTTCTGTACAAAAGTTTTGGGATTTCTTATTAGAAACCTTGAAGCGTATTCCTAAGGCTTCCTAAGTATTCCTAAGTAATAACTTAGGGGATGTAGAAATGTAAAGCGTCGTTCCGCTACTTGATTAGAGTAGAACGACGCTTTTTTTTATGTTTTATCCAAGATCGGTTAATAAGCCAAACGAGCTTCTAACCTTTTGGCCTGTTGAATCCAATGCCTAACTTGTGGCAGCGAAGGCACGGCACGAGTTAACTTTTTAGCTTCGTTGGTGTTTTCCAAGGCTTCACAAAGATTTTCAGGATTACGCATTTTTAGCTCCTTGACGGTATCTACCCCCGTTACTTTTAGCAATTCTGCGAACTGTTTGCCCACCCCATTGATTCGAAATAAATCAGCCATTCCAACCCAAACTAGGATCTTTTTCGCCTCTATATCGCTTGCTTTTTCCAAGGCAATTCTACCCGCAGGCGTACTTCCTTTTTCTAATAATTGTCCGATGGTACTAATGCCCGCAGCTTCCAGTTTTTCGGCATATTTAGGACCGATGCCTTCAATCTCAATAATTTGTTTGTCCATGATAATTGTATTTTTTATGCTTATAATTTTTTTCTTGTAATTTTTATTTCCAGCCTCATATCCTCGTTCGCAAAAAACTCAGACAGCCCGCTATTTTCTCTTTTTGTCAAAGAACCAGAATACTTAAACGAAAGGCATCCAAACCAGCTTTTCCTTAAGATAATTTTTTCTTATCTATTTTACCTAAAGCAGTTAGTGGAATTTGTTCTAAAAATACAATTTCTTTTGGCTTTTGCGGTCCAGTTGCTTTTTCTTTTAGCCATTCTTTTAATGCTAAGGTATTTAATTGCGCTTTAGGTTGGAGGCTAATAAAGGCCTTTAATCGCTGCCCGTATTCTACATCAGGAATGCCAATAACAGCAGCCTGAAAAATGGCATTGTGTTGCAATAAAATATGTTCCAACTCAACAGGATAAACATTCACACCGCCCGAAATAACCAAGTCATCTATTCGACCACACAAGAAGCAATAACCTTTGTTGTCCATATAGGCTAAGTCTCCTGTTTCAATCCATTGGTCGGCTTTGTTGGTCATCGTCCAACTACTTTTGACACAGAGCATGCCTACTTTTGAGCTAGGTACTTCTTGTTTGTTTTTGTCTAGAATTTTAATCTCAACGCCCTTTATTTTTTTTCCAATCGTGGTCGGGAAATCTTGCAAGTCTTTGCCCGTAGCCATCACACAAAAACCAGCTTCCGAAGTGCCGTAAAGATTGGCTAATTGATTGGGCAATCGCCTTGAAGTTTGTTTGACCAATGTAGGATTTAAGGCCGCTCCTCCAGATAGAATGACTTTGTTGTATTGGAAGTTTTTTAGGTCTTGTTGTAATAAACGTTGAAGCATAATCGGAACCAGTACCAAGACCTCTACTTGATGTTGTCGCATCAATTGACTCGCCATTTCTGCCTTGAATTGTTGCGCTAAAATAATCTTAACCCCTAGAATCATTGAGATGAGCAAAGCCGCTACTCCAAATCCATGATAAATGGGCGTTATAATAAAAACAGAACGATACGAGCCTAAATTTAATTGATTGAGTAAGGCAAAAAAGGGGTTTAAAAAAGTAAATAGAGACGGCTTTCGGACAGCTGTTTTAAAATGACCCGTAGTGCCCCCCGTTAAAATAACTAGTTTTCCAGCACTGCTTTTTTTTAAAGTAAAATTCTTGGGAATAGGGCGTTTAGCCAATTCAATAATAGCATTTTGGCAGGGCGTATGGCTGTGTATCTGCAAGTGATCAAAACTAGATTGGGCAAGCAATACAGCGCCTTGTTCATCGTGAATAATTGCCCTAAATTGATGCCTTTCCAAGAGGTGTTCCAATTGATCGCTGTTCATGGCTACGTTTAATAAATAAACGTCAACGCCCAACATCGAAAGCGCAAAGAGGCTTTGGACAAAAGGGATGTGATTTTTGCAAAGCAAGCCAACTTTTTGTCCTTTGTTTAATTGATATTGTTTTTGTAATTGTGCGGCTAATTGTAGCGTTTCTTGATATAATTCAGCGTAAGAAATTTGCCTCGAACCTTCTATAATCGCTATTTCTTTGGGATAAGTCCGAGCTGCAAAGTCCAACAAGGCCATTAAGTTGGTTTTAGACCGAAGGACAGAAGCAAGGAGTCGATACAAGCCTCTTGGACTTGCTAGTTTTGCTTGGTAGAGTTTTTTGAATGTTTTAAACATACTTTAGGGGACAAATAGTTTAGAAAATTAGGCTCTCTAAAGATAGTAAAAACTAAAGAATTAATAGGGCGACCTTAACTTTTCTGCAAAAACTTAGGCACTAAAAACTCCCAAAGTCCTCTACAGAAGAAAGACCCTAATCGAGCAAAAATAGACCACCAAGGCATCCATGTTCGTTTGGGGCGATACAATGATTTGGCAATTAATCGGGCAACATGCTCGGGAGACATCGCAGGGACGTTTTGATACGCTTTAGTTGGCGCAATCATACGAGTTCTAACTAAAGGCAAATATAGGCTAGTAGAGGAAACGCCATACGATTCCATCTCGATGGCTACAGAACGAAACCATTGGTCAAAAGCTGTTTTGGAAGCTTGATAAGCCGCCCAATGTGGGGCAGGTAAAAGAAGGACATTGATGGCTGAAATGTTCATCATGTGCCCTTTTCTTTTTTCTAACAAAGGCATTAAACCCAAAAACAAACGAACGGGCGCAAAGTAATTAATCGCCATCGTGCGCTCAAAATCATGGAAACGCTCCAATGATTTTTGAATTGGTCGCTGGATAGAATGCCCTGCATTACTAATTAAAACATCTAAACCATTGGGCAATTTTTTGAGCGCCAGAAGGAGTGCTTCTACTTCCTCTACTTGCGTCAAATCGGTCGGGTAAATGCTGATTTGTGCGGTTTGATCTTCGAGGCTTTTTTTTAAAGCAGTCAGTTTGGAAGCCGTGCGAGCGACTAAAATTAGGTGTACATCGTAGGCGGCTAACAATCGAGCGCTGGCTTCACCAATCCCATAACTAGCGCCTGTAATCAGAATGGTTTTCTGTTGGCTCGCTTGGCGTAGCTTTTTTTGATGCACCTTAGTTGGTGGAAAAAGTAGGTGTTCTAAAAAGCTATATTTAGGAAGCATTCGTTTTCTTTTGTCGCAAATTAGGATTATAAATTCTCAGGCAAACACTTCACGGTTAAGTTTTTATAGTCCCTTGAAAAGTACATTTTTAAAATAGCAACATAGTAATTATAAGGCTTGTGTTGATAAAAACCAGGTTCTTTTTTATAATAATTACCATCTCCCGCAGGCTTTAATTTAGAAAGCTGTTTTTCTGTTAAGGTGGCAGGATCTAATTGAATTTGAGGATAAGCAAACTGTTCTAAAAATCGAATGTTGCCGACTTGAAAGTAATTAATATCTCGAATATAATCAGGCATATCAACAGAGCCATAAGAGATCGAAATCATTTTTTCGATTAAGCGATTAGAAGAATTAACATAACTTTTTAGGCTTTTTTCAAACGTTCTAAGGACGATTTCTGCCCCAACCTTCCGAATATCCAAAGACTCTTTCCCAAAGACCCAAGATTTTAAACGGTCTACGCTCAAAATTTTTCCTGTTGCTTGATAATGCGTCGGCATAGATGGAACCACGTCAGCTGGATTGATGATAGAATAACTCATGTTATTCTCACAATAACGGACATGATATTCGTCTGCAAAGCTTTTGTTGCCACACATCGGATTGGCGAAAGCATAGGTTTTGTAGACATTTTTGGACGATAAGGTTCCTTCGGGTAAATTTTCAAGATAAGCACGGGTAATGTTTGCTAAAGCACCTCCTTGGCTGTGTCCTGTAATTAGGATATTGTAAATTCCTTGCTGATTCAGTTGTTTGATTTGATTCAGAATCGTTGGCGAAAGTAAAACAGCAGCCAAGGCATACCCAGCGTGTACGGCTGCACTCGTATCTTTTGCAAAACAATAAGGATGTTCTTTTTGGTCCAATAGAATCACCCCTTTAGCGGGAATCATGGCGGAATACATATTTTCTACCCAACTCGTAATTTGATCGGTAGAGCCTCGAAAGTTAATGACCCCTAGCTTATCCTTAGTGTATACTTGGAACATATTGTCCATTCCGATGACAGGAGAAGTAAATACTTTTTTATAATTTTTAGGCACAATCGCTGCGTCAGAGCCATACAAGTCTTGAAAGGTATAACTATTACACATAGAAATTAGGTCTTTAACTTCATCAGGGTCAAAGCCTTCTCTTAATTGAGCAAAGGAAGCACTACTGCTTAAGAGCAGTAGTCCAAAAAGTAAACCTCTCATGATAGTGTGTTTTGGTAAGTTTCTTGATCTATTAATCTGTCTTCAAGTAAGTTGTGGCTGTTAACGTACTTAATCATAGACGAATAACAAAGGAACGTTTTTTTACTGGATAATTGTTTGTTCAAGGTTTAGTATAGCCTAAAACCTTGCCAATTTAATAAAAAAACGACCTGAACACCTCAAGAACGGCATAAGGAAGCGCTTAGGTTATTACTCCTATTTAAAAAATACGCCATTCTAAACAATTTCTATCTCTCAAAAGATAAGGGACGACTTGTATTTATTGGTTTTTTGACCCTTTTTGCCAGCCCATAAAAAATAGCTTAGGCTTTACTATTTTTTATAAGTAGAAAGTCGTAAGTAAAAAGACTAATAGTCAGTTACTTACGACTTTCTGCTTAAAGCTTGCGATCAAATACCTACTGTTATGAAAAAGAAAAAGAGTCCGCTGTGGCAAAAATTAGCTACGGGGAGTCTTTGAGTTGTCAAAGAACCATTTATTTTAATCAAAATGCCCATCCTGCATATCAACTGTCACACTAGTTTTGCTCTGTAATGTTTTTAACAAGCTTCTTGTTTTTGGTAATTCATACTCAAAGAAATACTCCATGGTATACAGTTTTCCTTGATAAAAATCATCCTCATGACCGCCTAATTTTTCGGTCGCCACCAAACCTTGTTTGAGCCATTGCCAAGCGATAATTGTCACCCCAAAAGTTTCTAAATAAAGCGTCGAATCCGCTAAGAACGCTTCTAGTTTTCCTTGCATAGCTAAGCTACTTAAGTGCATGGTCGCATCGGCTATTTTTTCTAAAGTGGTTCCTAAACTAGCTGCGTAGGCTTGCAGAGATGCTACCTCCGTAGCTTTTTGAATGGTTTCCGTTATTTCGATAATTAAAAGGTTTAAGGAAGCTCCTTGATCTTTGGCAATTTTTCGACCTAATAAATCCATGCCATGAATGGCTGTTGTGCCTTCGTGAATCGGATGAATTCTAGCTTCTCTATAAAAAAGCTCTGGCAAAAACTCTTCAGTAAAGCCATAGCCACCCAAACATTGGATAGCGGTGCTGGTACTTAAGCAGCCCATTTCAGAAGGATAAGACTTTGCTACAGGAGTTAATAAACCTAATATCGCTTCATATTTTTGCTGCTCTTCACCTGTTGTTACTCGAGACAAATCGGCATAACGAGAACATTCCATTAACAAACTCAAACTACCTTCTACAACCGAACGTTGAAACAGTAACATTCGTTTTACATCCGCATGTTCTATAATAAGCGATTGCGCTGCGGGTTTTGTTCCCATTCGCCTACCTTGGCTCCGTTCACGGCAATATTGCAAAGAAGCATAATAAGCCGCTGAAGCAATAGATGTAGCATTAAACCCAACGGCAATTCGAGCTTCATTCATCATTTGAAACATACAGTGTAAGCCCTTGTTGGCCTCCCCAACCAAATATCCCCTACAATCGTCCTGTTCGCCTGTGATAATATGAGCAATTGGAGCGCCTTTGTAGCCCATCTTGTGAAAGATGCCGCCAGTAGTAACGTCATTAAATTCTAAGTTCCCTTCTGCGTCAGGCCGCATACGAGGAACGACAAAAAGGGAGATCCCTTTAGAGCCTTTGGGCGCGCCCTTGATTCTCGCCAACATTAGATGAACAATATTTTCTACCCCGTCATGATCGCCACAAGAGATAAATATTTTTTGTCCTTTTATTTTGTAATAACCCTCTTCTGTCGGTTCTGCCGAGGTACTTATGTCGCCTAAAGAACTTCCTGCCTCTGGTTCTGTCAAAGCCATTGTTCCTTGCCATGTTCCGTTGTAGAGGTTTTCTAAGTAAGCTGCTTTTATTGCCTCTGTTCCAAAACTACGGATTAAATTGGCTGCTCCAGCAGATAGAAAAGGATAAACAGAAGCGGAGTAATTCGCAGCGCCCATGATAAATATAGTCGCATTAAAAATCATGTAAGGCATTTGCTGTCCCCCTTCTTCGTAAGATAGGGGAGCGTTGATCCATCCACCCGATCCAAAGGCTTGCATCAATTCTTTCATGTCGGGATGTACCTTGATTCGTCCATTTACAAAATCAGGTGCATTGCGATCCATTTCTGTTAAAATTGGACGTAACTTTTGAGTTGATAAATCGGTACAAGCATCCAAGACCATATTATAAGTCTCTTTGTTGTGTTCTTCGAATAAAGGATATTGAGCTAAATTTTCTATTTGAAAGACATCGTATAAGAGGAAGTGTAGATTTTTTTTGCTGTAGAATTTCATAGAGGAGTAATTGAATGTTTCAGTTGATTTACGAGCACTCAATATAATCATTTTTTGGATAAAAAAAAAACTGTTTTATAAGACTTTCTTAAAGGTGATTTTATAATGACAGCCTTTTTTTGAATGATCGGTATGGACGCTTCCAGAGAGTTGACGGGCGAGTTTTTGAACCAATTTTAACCCAAGCGTCTGCACTTTATTCAAGGTCAAACTTTCTGGGCAGCCCATGCCATTATCACCAATATAAAAATGAAAGGTGCCTGCTTCTTTTTCTTGTATTCGAAGGTATATTTGACCTTTTTTGCCCTTCGGAATACCGTGAAGGAGTGCATTGGTAATGATTTCATTGGTTAATAAGCCAAGCGGAATGGCGGTATCTAGTCCCAAATAGATGTTCTCAGGAATTTCAACCTGGGTTGAAACCGTTTGTTGTTCTCCTTTTATGGAGCGGATTAAAGAGTTTGTCAATTCCTCTAGATAAGCTTTTAAGGGAACCTTGGAGAGATTGCCCGACTGATACAACATTTCATGTACCATTGCCATAGCGTTGATCCGATATTGACTTTGTTTAAATAGATTTTGAACCTTTGGATCGTTATTTTGATTGGTCTGCAAATGGAGTAAACTAGTAATAACTTGTAAGTTGTTTTTGACTCGATGATGAATTTCTTTGAGCAAAGCTTCTCGTTCTTTATTTTGTATTTCAATTTTTTGGAGCTGCTTTCTTAGCAAGGTATTCTTCTTTTTACGCAGGAGGAGCATGAACGCTCCAAGTGTTAACAAACACAACAAACCAAGGATAGAGCCAATAAAAATCATCCTTTGAAAATGATTATTAGCTGCTTCAATTTTAGCGTTTATTTTTAGATTTTGATTTTCTTTTTGGGCGAGTTCTATTTCGTAATTCGTCTCTAAGCGATGAAGCGCATGACTTTGCCGTTCTGCGTAGATCGAGGTTTTTAAGGCATTAATTTTTCCTGTTAAATCCAAGGCACTTTTATAATCTTTTTTATACTTGTAGTATTCAAATAAAGTGCTGTTAGAAAGCAAGCGATATTGATCAATGTTACAAGAGTCACTAATGGATAAGGATTTTTCGAGGGCTTTTTCTGCTAAGCGGTATCGCTGTTGGTTCCAATATACAGCCGCTATTTTATTATAACATAAAGGCAATTCACACCAATCTCCAACAAGTTGGTATTGCTTGATGGCTTCGTGATACGTCTTAAGTGCCGCAGAATAGTTCTTTTCTTTAAAATAGCTGTACCCAATAATGAGGTGATTAATAGCATGGCCATTTTGGCGAAGATTTTTATTGGGGCTATATTGTATAGACAATAAAGCGTATTCTTTTGCCTTCTGATATTGATGCTGGTTGAAATAGCATTCACTCATATTAGCATAAAGAAGCGCCTCAAAAATAATTTGATCTTCTTTGATTGGAGCCAGATATTTTTTGCAGTCGACTAATAAGCTAATTGCTTTAGTTGCCCGTCCTGCTGCTTTGTTGATATCTGCTCTTAAGAAATGACCGTAGAATTTTTCTACTGGACTTAAGTTCTCTTCTTCTAAATATTCTAAAACTAGTTTTTGTGCCGCTAAAAATCGGTGATTGTAGGTGAGCTTCGTGATTTTTTGAATTAAGGTATCAACTTTAGGCGTAAGTGGATGCGTAGATGCTTTGTAGAAGCATCCCAAAATAAAAAACACTACCAATAGAAATCTTTGTACAACCATCTTTAAAAGGCATAGTTATGCGAATGCTTCAGCATTAAATAATTGATTCTATTTGGTATTAAAAGGGGGAAGAGGAAGGGGAATTTCATTTAGCAAGGCAAACGAGAATACATAAAAGTAGTTAAAGTATTTTATAATATTAAGGAAAGGAAAAACCTTTTGCCAAAGAAGGATAAAATAAAGACTCTAAGGATAAGTTCTAAGTCAACTAAAAGAGAGGAATGCATAAAACGAATAAATGGATGCTGTTTGGGCTTTTAAAAATAAAAAACAGGAATAAAAAGATGTTTTTGTGTTGAAAAATGTATATTTAATAACAGGCAGATCATTTATTAGGTTCTTTGACCCTTTTTGCCAGCCCATAAAAAATAGCTTAGGCTTTACTGTTTTAGTCGTAAGTAGTAAGTGAAACGTCGTAAGTTAGAATACTAGTAGTCATTGACTTACGACGTTTCACTTACGACTTACGACCAAATACCTACTGTTATGAAAAAGAAAAAGCGTCGGCTGTGGCAAAAATTAGCTGTGGGGAGTCTTTGAGTTGTCAAAGAACCTAATATATTAGTTCACATATAACATTACTTCGTGGAGAACCCGAA
>CACVAQ010000522.1:0-10588 GCA_902727865.1 uncultured Aureispira sp.
ATTGGGAACGCCCAAGGAGTCGGTGCGTAAAAACATTCAAGTGGCTTGCAATGCTTTGGCCGCAGATACAGAGAATTCTAAGGAGGCGGCTCGCTGGAGAGAGGTTTTGATTAACTTTTTTTAGGGGCTTGGCAGTCCCCAAACCTATGAAATTAGTAAAAAATGACTGGATATACTCCTCCTTTTTTAATTTTATCTTGTCTTGTCTATAAATTTAGGCTACGTAAGTCAACTTATTGAAATTACATAGTTTGAGTAAGGATGGTCATGCAACCAGTATTCTCTGTAACAACAGGATGAAATTGGTGGGATACATTGGCTCATCGTACTCGAAGACTCAGCGTAGCTAATTTTGATCGCTAACTGTTGGGTGCGGTTTTATTCTTCTTTCAGCTTTATAAAAAAGATAGGCTCATCATCATTAAGTTGAATATCTTGCCATTCTTCATTTTCAAAATAATAATCACAATATTCCTCGTAACATGTCTCCGTGTCCAATATGTTTAACATAGTAATTACAGCTAATGGATAAAAAATAAAGTCATTTATCTCATACGAAAATTCAATAATATCTATTGTGTGGTTATAAGATTCAGAAAAGATCAAAAACTGTCGCCAAGATTCTTCTTTTGACATATTAGAATAATAGATGCCTCTATCAACATCTATCCAATATTTTTCCCATAGGTGTAACATTTTGGGAATAAATCTTTCTTTCTCTATACCAACGTCTACGAAAATGGTATTCCAAATACTCTCATTAGTCATAGTGTATATTTCCTCTAATGATTTATTTTTTATGAATACTCTTAATTCTTTCATCATTCCTGCATATGTATCTATAACATATTCTAAACCTTCAGTCTTAAAATGTATTACAGAGCCAACAGGTTTGATTGTGAAATTAACTTTATTCAAATTAGAGTAAAAGTGAAATGCTTTTACAAAAGCTGAATATTTAGGGAGATCAGGATTTTGATAATTAAACATAAACTCGGCAACACCATCAATTCCTTTAACTTGTATAATGGACCTAATCTCTTCTATTTTTATTATTATATCTCTTGGGCTATAATTTAGCTCTTTATTAAGCCACTCTTCTAAATTAATAAAAGTGAAATAATATGAATTTTCCCAACTTAATTGAGATTGATTCGAATCCCATTCATTTTTAGGTGGAAAATACTTGAAATAAATTATTTCTGGTAGTTGATTAATATGAATTTCACAATAGTATCCTTCTTTAGCGGACTTATTGAAAACAACTTTTTCCTTGCACTTAACATCATGATTTTGATGAGAAGAAAAATTTTGAACTCCTCCGATTGATTTACTAGCAAAAAACTCTGATTGATCTTTCCATTTATTTAATATTTGGCAAGTATATTTTTTTTCATCTCTATCTATTAATACAGAACAGTTTTGACATAACCAGATTGCATTACGAATATTTTTACGTTGTTTTGAACTTAATGATTTATTGTATCTAGGACCTTTGGGTGATGCAGCAGTGATATGTGCAGCAACGCCTATATTTATAGTTTTTTCTGGTATAGAACTAGGACCAATTGTATGTTTTTTACATTTAGGATTAGAGCAATGATAGCCTACTCTTTTTGCAAGTATATCTTTAGTTTTTTGTGTAAATTCATCTCGATTAGCCATTAGATTAAACTTGTTAAAATTTTAGTTGGATTCAGATAAATGTATTTTTTAATTAGAGATGGTGCACAACTTCTAACTATAAGAACTTAACAAGTGACAAAAGCGAACTAAAAATGTTCGATAAAAACAAAGCAAACTATCCTTCCACAATCGTATAAATAGCATTGTGTTGGCGACCCCAACCGTCATAATCCAAGCCATAACCAATCAGAAAATTGTTGGGAACTTTAAAGCCAATATATTGCATAGGAATCTCATGTTGCATGGCATCAGGCTTATTCAACAGCGTCAAAATGGCAACAGAAGCAGGGTTCATTTTATCCAGCTCTGGTAAGAATTTGTGCAAGGTACGTCCTGTATCAACAATATCTTCCAGCAAAATAACATGCCGATCGGTTAAGTCCACATCAAGGCCGAGCAAAGTAGTTAAAGCACCACTACTTTCGGTACCGACATACGATTTTAGCTTCACAAAACTTACTTCACAATCCAGTTCAACATACTTAAAAACATCACTCGCCACCCTAAAAACACCATTCAAAATACCCAAAAAGATAGGTTTTTTGCCAGCATAGTCCACATTGACCTGAGCACACATTTCTTTGAGTCGCGTTTGAATCGCTTCACTGGTTAAAAAAAGTTCAAATTGTTTGTCTTTACAAGTAATCATGCTGGTTGATTTGAAATGAAATAAGGAGGATAAATACACGCTTTAACCTATGCTGGTATAGCTTCTAAACCGTCAATGTCACGCAAGGTAATACTACTACCTTTGACATCAATTAAGCCATCTTCTTTGAATTCAGATAAGGTTCTAGTCACCGTTTCCTTTGTGGTGCCGACAATATGGGCCAACTCTTCGCGTCGAATACTAATTTGAAACAAGCGATGGTCATCTTCTTTGTAATGCTTGAACAAACGAAGCAAAGAATCGGCTACTCGTTTGCGAACCGAGCTATAAGCTAACTCTAGTAAATGCTTGTCTTTCTCGCCCGCTTTGATGGCCATCAAATGAATGAAATGTTGGGCGATACTATTGTCCGAACGCATCCATTCCATAAACTCCTCGGTCGGAATTAGGATGATTTCTGTGGCATCAATTGCGATGGCAGATTCTTGATAAGGACTGTTTCTAAAGGCATCACTACTCCCAATAAAATCGTTATTACCATAAAAAGACAAAGTTAACTCTTTGCCATATTCATGACTTTTGAAGGTTTGCGCCTTGCCCTCTTTGATCCAAAAAACAGACCGAGGAGTACTCCCTTCTCTAAAAATAAGGTCCTTTTGTTTGTAAAAACGATGCTCTTTGTCTTTTAAGAACTCTGTGAGAATCGTTTGGAAGTGTTCCTCTACGTTAAAAAAAACATTATGTGCTTGCACAGGCTCGGCTATATGTTTGTATTTGTCCAGACGAATTTCAATCGCTTCTAGCAATTCTATATCGGTAAAAGGTTTGGTCACATAGTCGTCTGCGCCAAGGTTCATTCCTTTTCTGAAATCATCTTTTTCTGCCTTAGCAGTTAAGAAAATAAAGGGAATGTTTGTCGTTTTGGGGTTCTTGTGCAATATTTTTAAGGCTCCAAAGCCATCTAAAACAGGCATCATCACATCGCAAATAATCAAATCAGGCATTTTGTCCAAGGCTTCTTGAACGCCAATCTTGCCATTTTCGGCACTAAAAACTTCATAACCAGAAAGTTCTAAAATTTCACAGGTATTTTCCCGAACTTCTAAATTATCTTCTATGACTAGAATTTTTTTCATTGGAAATCTTCTTTAGGAATGCAAATGGTAAAAGTAGTTCCTTGTTCAGGTGCACTGACAAAGTCTATCGTACCATCAATATTTTCTAAGTATTTTTTTACAATATAGAGCCCCAAGCCAGTTCCTTGTATGGCAGTGGCATTGTCTGCTCTAAAAAAGCGAGAGAACAGGTATTTTTGTTGCTCCAAAGGAATGCCCATGCCTTCGTCTCGGACGCTGACAGTAACGGTGGTGGCATCAATTACACTGCTAATATAAATCTTACTATTGGAAGGAGAGTATTTTATGGCATTAGAAAGTAAATTAATGAGAATGTTTTTTATGGTTTGCGTGTTTGAATAGATCACACTCATCTCGCCACTATGTTCATATTCTAAGACTTGTTCCGACTTTGCAAAGGTACTAACTTCCTCTATCGTAGAGAGGATCAAGGCACTAAGGTCAAAGATGTGCTTGGAATCTTGTTTTTTTCCTTCTTCCAATTTGGACAGCGACAAAAAGTCTTCTAAAATCTGTGTAAGGTTCTGAACCGATGATTTAATTCGGTTGATGTGTTTGAGGCGTTTGTCTTGGGTTTCTGTTGTGGTATAGCGTTCGATGAGCGAAACAGAAGAAAGAATACTACTTAGAGGCGTTCTAAATTCGTGCGAAGCGGTAGAGATAAATCGAGTTTTGAGTTCGCTGAGTTCTCGTTCCTTTTGGAGTGCTTCTTTTATCGTTTCTTGAGCCTCCAATAATTGTTCTTGCACAATTTTACGTTCCAAAATTTCTTGCTCCAAATTGAGCTTATTTTGCGTCATTTTCTCCATCGCTTCTTTCAAAGCTTGATTACTCGTCTGCACTTCTTCTTCCAAACCTAAGTTGACTTGCGTAATATGCTTTCGAATGGAGCGTTGATTGGTCAAATCGTGTAACATACCGACATAAAAAAGTTGCCCTTCAAGCTCTAATTCACTAATGTTTAGGCGGACTGGAACTTTGCTGCCATTTTTATGCACGGCAATTACTTCTCGACCAACACCAATAATTTTATTAACACCTGTTGTCTGATGATTTTGGAGGTATTGATCGTGTTTCGCTTGGTGCGGGGCCCCCATTAACATAGAAACATTATTTCCAGTGAGTTCTTCGGGGGTAAAACCAAGGACTTTTTGGATGGCAGGATTACTATCTATGATAATTCCTCGGTTATTAATAATAATAACACAATCCTGAATACTCTTGATGAATAGAGAAATTTTATCCTTCATTAATTTTGAGATTTTTGGAACGTAATTTTGGGTTTTTGCCCTTTAATTTTGAGGCTTTGCTCTTTTTTCGTTTGGAATTTTTAAGGTTATTCAGAGCGGCTGCCCCCTTTTTTTTATTAGAATTAGTCGTCGTTGAAAGGCTATCCGTAGGCGAAGAAACCATAGAATCGATGCCCTCAGGCATCGAAGGGTCTAAGGGCAGCAGTAGACTGTCTAAGGCCGTACTATCCAAATTGGTACCATCTAAGCTTGCAGAATCAAGTTGCAAAGAATCTATGATAATGGGTTCTGGAAGCCCTAAGAATTCATATTTAGTTTTGATTTGCACACTGTCCAGCCATTGAAAACCAGCTAGATGGAGGCTATTGTGATCCACTTGGTGCATGGGATAAACCACCGCCTTTGGTTTGCCCTCATAACGAATGCGTTTGATCTGTTTTTCTGCAAAAAATAGCACCATCGAAGAACAATCAATGTCGTTAACAAGCATATAAGCCCCCGTAGCATCGGTGGCATAATAAACCGTTTCCCCATTTTCATCAAGGTGCATGGTCTTGATGTCGCCATTTTTAAATTGAATAAGGGCATTTCTTCCTTTCACTTGATTAAAGAACGTCCCTTCGTTCGTGTTAACAATCATTGATTTTTCAAACAAACGAACCTCATGTATCTTGGAATTTTTCATCTCCACATGAATCGTATCGGCTGTAAATTGCGTTCCATCGACCCACAAAATTGGATTTTGATAAAAATAAAACGTAGAATCAATGGCATCGTAATACAAGGAATCACAGAGCGATTGAAGGTTTGATTTGAAAGTTTTGACATGGTGAAAAGCATACAAATGCCGTTGTTCACTATCCATAGAGTCGGGGAGCGAAATAAGCGTATCAGCTTTCAACCACATCGTATCGTTGTCAATTAAGGTCGTCAAAACGGGATTCAAATCCGCTAAAAGATACTTTGTACTATCGTTGTAAAAAGCTTGACCACAAGTAATGGTTAATTTAGCAGCAGTGTCCTGCCAAACGACATTTCCCTTAGCAAGCCCGCTTTTCGTTTCGGTGTTATAATCCAAACTATCGGTCGTAATAATTTGATTGTCTTGCGCTACTCGAACATCGCCTCTAAAAACCATGGTTTTATTAAGGGCATCATAATCTGAGTTGTTGGCAACAATAGATTGATTGCTCGTGCTGTCTCGACTCTTAAAAATCGGATTGCCACGAAAGGTATACTGTTCCGTTTTTCCATCCATTAGAATCGTGTCGGCAAAAACTTCCTGATCGTCGTTCTGAAAATAAGCATTTCCAATTAAATAGTAGACATCTTCTGCGCCATCATAAATAATCGTATCGCCCTTTGCAATCTCTAATTTGCCATCTTCTCGATTTTCAAAGCGTGCATTTTTGTACAATTCGGCATAATTTTTCTTACTATCGTAAAAACCATCCTCACAATAGACGACTTTTTCATCGTTGTACACCTTCGTTGGGCCGATAAAATAAGCCATTTCAGTTTGTGTGTTGAAGGCGAGGGAATCTGCGGTTAATTTATAATTGGGGTTTGTGATACGAACCGAATCCGAAAAATGTGCCACATTGGTATTGGCATTGTAGGTGCCTTTTTTACTAATAAGCGTCGTACTATCGCTTTCGATCAAAGAGCCGTCTGGAAAGGTTGCGATTCGGGTCGTCAAATCATAATCCAACTTGTCGGTAAATAAGGTCATGCTGGTATCTTTGAGGACCACATTTTGACGCAACCTCGAAAAGCGTTGAATGCCATCGTAGTACAACGAATCCGAAAAAATTCGAATGCTATCGTCCTGCAACATCTGCACGTTGCTAAACGCTTCCACTTGTTGGTTTGGAAAGATAAAGCCCGTGTCGCACCAAATGTGCATTTCCTTTTGTTTGAGGTGTACGTTTCCTGTCAACTCTCTAAAAAGTCCATTGGAAGTTGTTTTTTCTTTGAATTTATCAATGTTGATAATATCAATTCTAGAACTGTCGTTCTCCAGGTTGTCCTTAATAGGAGGCTTGTCTGAGAGTTGTGCCCAACTTGTATGCTGGAAGCATAAACAAGCAAATAAACAGGGTAAAAAATACTTTAGTGGCATACATGCTTTATACTAGTGACGAATCTTTTTAGATAAGTAGAGAGAACAAATTTAAACAAAAAATACAGATTATGCGCTACAAAAATATGCTTTAGTCTATAATTAACAGCTTTAGGAATTTACCTGCGATTTGTTAAGCGTTTCTTTCTATCTAGTTCAAAGATTTAGTTGGTGTTAATAAGGTATAAAAAAATTGTAGGACTCCTAATACCGCAAAAAATAAAGTGACTGCTTGTGCGGTCTCAAGCCTAAGCTCAAAACCATAGTCTTCAAATCGAACAAAAAGAAAGGCAATAAAGCCTAAAAATCCACTCATAAAGAAGCTCAGAAACCTCAATGTGTTTAAGTAGACGGGTGGCTTTGTCTTTTTAGAGCGATGATCGTGTAAGGTCGAAAAACGATACCAAGCGTAACTATAGCCAACAGAAAAGCCACTGATTAGGATCAGTAGATACTCTTTTGCGGCATCTATAGCAATGAAACCCATTGGAAATAGTTGATAGAGGCAATATAAAAAGATGCATCCATGTCCTATAATCGAAGCAATTTCGAGTAGGGTATGGAAGGGTTTTCTTAAGCGAATTTTGCCGCTACTGTCTAATAGGTTATGTTCTAACATAGTCGCTTTTTAAGTCAAAAAGGGTTGTAGGATTAGTTGAAGTTTGGACCTTGTTTTTGTCAATAGAAGACAATCCTATAAAGATAAAAGGGCAAACCCTAAAGTTTGCCCTAATAACTTATTACATAATCAAAAAGCCAAAGATTAGCTATAAATCTCAGAACCTTTATCGGTAAACTCTTTAGATTTCTCTTCCATTCCCTTTTGCAAGGCAGCCGCTTCGTCCGCTTTTAGACCAGCAGCATAGTCACGAACTTCTTGCGTGATTTTCATAGAACAGAATTTAGGACCACACATAGAACAGAAATGTGCAATTTTTGCACCTTCTGCTGGAAGCGTTTCGTCATGGTATTCACGAGCCGTATCAGGGTCCAAAGACAAATTAAATTGATCGTTCCAACGGAACTCAAAACGGGCTTTACTCAAGGCATTGTCACGATGTTGAGAACCAGGATGTCCTTTTGCCAAATCCGCAGCATGTGCCGCAATTTTATACGTGATAACACCATCCTTTACATCTTTTTTGTTCGGCAAACCCAAGTGTTCCTTAGGCGTTACATAACAAAGCATGGCGGTTCCGTACCAGCCAATTTGAGCAGCACCAATAGCCGAGGTAATGTGATCGTATCCTGGAGCAATATCCGTCGTCAAAGGCCCAAGCGTATAGAAAGGCGCTTCGAAACAATCAACCAATTGCTTGTCCATGTTTTCTTTAATCAACTGCATCGGAACATGCCCAGGACCTTCAACCATCACTTGAATGTCGTGCTTCCAAGCAATTTTAGTCAATTCTCCTAGCGTTTCTAGCTCACTAAATTGAGCGGCATCGTTGGCATCTGCCAAGCAACCTGGACGCAAGCCATCTCCCAAAGAAAAAGCAACATCATAAGCTTTCATGATTTCGCAAATATCTTCAAAGTGGGTATACAAGAAATTCTCCTTGTGATGCGACAAGCACCATTTTGCCATAATAGCACCCCCTCTAGAAACAATCCCTGTAATACGATCTGCCGTTAAATGGATATAACGCAACAAAACACCCGCATGAATCGTAAAGTAAGAAACGCCCTGTTCTGCTTGTTCAATCAACGTATCTCTGAAAAGTTCCCAAGTCAAATCCTCTGCATTGCCCCCTACTTTTTCTAAGGCTTGATAAATCGGCACCGTACCAATTGGTACAGGAGAGTTGCGAATAATCCATTCCCTAGTCTCATGAATATTCTGTCCAGTAGACAAATCCATAATCGTATCACCTCCCCAACGGCAGGCCCAAACAGCTTTTTCTACTTCTTCCGAAATACTAGACGTAACGGCAGAATTTCCAATATTGGCATTGATTTTAACCAAGAAATTACGACCAATAATCATTGGTTCAGACTCAGGGTGATTGATGTTGTTAGGAATGATCGCACGTCCAGCCGCAACTTCATCTCGAACAAATTCCGCTGTAATAAATCCTGTAGGAATATTCGCTCCAAAGCTTTCTCCTGGATGTTGCGTAAAATCCACCCCTTCTTGCATCAATTCATCTCTGCGTTGATTTTCACGAATAGCAATGTATTCCATTTCAGGTGTAATCATTCCTTTTCTTGCATAATGCATTTGAGAAACATTACAGCCTTTTTTTGCACGCAATGGTTTGTGTTGCAAGCTAGGAAAACGCAGGTGGTCTAGCTTGTCGTCATCTAGACGGTTTTGACCATATTCTGAGCTAATAGCATCCAAATGTTCTACATCATCACGGTCCAAAATCCATTGCTCTCGCAAGCGATTGATTCCCTTTGTAATATCAATGTTGATATTCTCATCGGTATAAGGGCCACTAGTATCATAAACCGTTACAGGAAGATTTTTTTCTACATTACCTGTACTTTTATGCAGGGTATCTTCCAAAGAAATTTCACGCATAGCAACTTCTATGTCATGAATTTTTCCTTTTACATAGATTTTTTTGGAGGCAGGGAAGGGCGTTTTTGTAATAATGCCTTCACTTGGAATTTTATCTTTTTTCATAATCTCAATTTTAAACCCCATACAGGGCGTTAATACTAGCCCCCTTGTGTGGCAGTTATGATAGTTACTTTGTCTTGATCGTTCAACATTAAGTTACCCCAATTGTTTTTAGGAACAACACTATTATTAACAGCAATCGCAATTCCTGTTTTTTTAGCTTTACCCAGTTGTTTTACTAAGTCTACTAACGTTAAAGGAGCATCGTATAAATGCTCTTTTTGGTTGACCCAAATTGTCATAGTTCTACAAAATTATAAGGTTGGTTGACCACTTTTGCTAAAGCAGACTTTTTTTCTTTTTCATAGCAAGGAAGATTTTGGTTGTAAATTGTTGACTGTTAGTAAGCTTACTTGTTACTTGAAACGGACGACTGACTACTAAAATAGTACAACCAAAGCCATAGTAGTATGGGCTGGAAAAAAGGGTCAAAGAACCAATAATAATAATAATAATAATAAAGGAGAGGAAAGACCAATAGAGTGGCAAGCGACTATATAGATATAGTTGGTGCAACTTTTCCCTACGTCAGTACGAACTGCATCAGGTAATGAGGGTCTTTCTCAGTACCAATTTATTGGTACACCCCTAAAGTTTAAACAAACTTAGTAAAAGTTCGTAAAAAACGAGCAAGAAAACAAAATCTTATTTATTAGAAATTAGGGTTTTTTGCTTACTCGAAGAAGTCGAAGTGTCCTCAAGGAACCTAGAGACGAATGGCTTGCTTTGCCTTTACGTTTTAGACAAAAAAGCAAATTTATAATTTGTTCGTCTAAAATTAAAAATCGAGCTAAGAACAAGCTAGAATCATAAACATCAGAGGATTCGCTTGTTACGTCTTTTTTTTATTAAAAACCGAAATAATAGGGATAAAAAAATGCAAAATTTTGAATTTTGTAATTGTAAAATTTAATCAAAAACTGTATTTTGAGGCAACAAGCACCTTTATTAAAAGCAAAGGTACTCAAAATTACTACTCCATTGTCATAGCTGTTAAAAGTTAGCCTATGGTTTCAACTCTACACGATTTACTGCGTGAGAAGAGTTGTCAAAGAATCATAAAGTCTTGTCGTGAACGATGCAAGAAAAGAACTTCCTTAGTCCCCTCAAAAAAACAATCAATCAATGAGTTATTAAAACAACAAGTCATGAAAA
>CACVAQ010000522.1:10688-12667 GCA_902727865.1 uncultured Aureispira sp.
TAAAACAACAAGTCATGAAAAATATTGCAATAAAAATTATCTGTTGTCTCACGATTATGAGTCTTATTACAAGCTGTGAGGAGGAGAAAGAAGGGATAGATTGTTCCCTACATTATGGAACCTTGGTTGATCCTAGAGATGGGAGCCGTTATTCAACCGTGGCGATCTGTGATGCCGTTTGGATGACTCAAAATATTCGTTACGAAGTACCTGGAGCGCTTAAGGGACCGATTGATTTGGGCGTTGAATATGGTTTGTTATATAATTATGAACAGGCGCAAATTGCCTGCCCAGAAAACTGGCATTTAAGTACAGATAAAGATTGGCAAACATTGGAAACCATTTTAGGAATGTCCAAAGAAGAACTGGAAGGAACGGGCTGGCGAGGAGAAACCATAGGTCAAAAACTGAAATCTTCTACGCAATGGAATAAAGGTGCAAAAAGTGAAAAAAAATCTACGCCTCTTTCCTTTAGGGCTTTACCCGCAGGCTATTCGGATGGAACTGAACAAGGTTTAGAAAAAAAAGCTCGATTTTGGACCGCTTCTGAAGTAGATGCCGAAACCGCTTGGATAAGGGCGTTGGGAATAGATGAAACTAAAATTAAACGGTCGACCGAAAAAAAAACAGATTATAATTCTTGTCGTTGTGTCTTGGATTAGACGAGGAGTTCTTTGTCTTTGATGAGCTAATAAAAACAGAATGCAGTTAAATTTTAATTTGGGGAACCTTCTTCCTTGAATAATTGTAAACGTAGCGTACTAAATGTAAATTGAGTCATGAAATGCCACCTAATGCTGAATGAACTAAATTTACAAGAGTTTTCGTTCCTAAGGTTGTTTATTATTTAGAATAAGGAAATTAGTTTTTATCATCGTCTAATAATGTCTAATAATTTAAAAAATTCTAACTTTTTTTGAACAGCAATAACGAACTATTGTTATCACATTAAAACAAACAAATGAGTTTAAGCGAAGTAGTATTACTGATTGAAGATTTAGATTTGGTTGCTTTTTATGGCCAAAATGACAAAAACCTTAATGCTGTACGCAAAGCTTATCCTGATGTAACGATCACCTCTAGAGGAGGAATGATGAAGTTGAATGGAGATAAAAAGCGGGTGCAAGAAGTTAAAAGCAAGTTAGAAATGATGTCCAAAATGCTTCGACAGTATGGAGAGTTAAGCAAAGGGAACATCAAAGATATTCTCAGTGGAGAAAATCCTTTTATTACAAAAATAAAAAAGGATAGTAAGAACGTCATTGTACATGGCCGCAACGGAAAACCCATTCTGCCAAGGACCCAAAACCAAAAAAAATTGGTCGAAAGTTCGAATGAAAACGACATCTTGTTTGCGATTGGACCAGCAGGAACAGGAAAAACCTACACGGCTGTTGCTTTAGCGGTTCGAGCATTAAAGTTGGGCTTGGTGAGTCGAATTGTTTTGACTAGACCAGCGGTAGAAGCAGGGGAGAATCTAGGCTATTTGCCTGGAGATTTGAAAGATAAGATTGACCCTTATTTACGGCCTTTATATGATGCCTTGGACGATATGATTCCACCAGAGAAGTTGGCCTTGTATATGGAAACACGGGTCATTGAAGTTGCGCCCTTGGCATTTATGCGGGGACGAACCTTGGATCATGCTTTTATTATTTTGGATGAGGCACAAAATACGACAGAAATACAATTGAAGATGTTTTTGACTCGTTTGGGACCTAATGCTAAATGTATTATTACAGGAGATTTATCTCAAATTGACTTGCCTCGTAGACAGCAATCTGGCTTGATTAAGAGTTTGAATATCTTGAAAAATATTGAAGGGATTGGAATGCTCCAATTGACTAGTGCAGATGTTGTGCGGCATCGTTTGGTGAAACAAATTATTGATGCGTATGAGAAGCATAGCGAAGTACCGCATGTTCCTAGAAAGGAAAAAAATCTGAATGAAAAAGAAGACAAAGAATCTACAAGCGATT
>CACVAQ010000523.1 GCA_902727865.1 uncultured Aureispira sp.
GCTTCTAACATCATGCGCCACTTTTCAGCAAAACGCATACGGTCACTTTGAGCACGAGGGCTCCACATCGCAGGACCTTTGGATAGGTTCAACATGCGAAATTGAATCATTGTATGATCGGTCACAATACCTGAATAGCCGCCCAAAGCGTCGATTTCACGTACAATTTGACCTTTCGCAACCCCACCCATGGCAGGATTACAAGACATCTTGGCAATGGTTTCCATGTTCATAGTTGCTAACAGCACTTTGGAACCCATATTTGCGGCTGCCGTTGCTGCTTCGCAACCTGCATGACCACCACCGACAACAATTACATCATATTCTGGAAACATAGTATTTTAATGTTGATTTGGAGTTGTTTAAGAAAAGGACTCCAAACAGATTAATATTGACGCAAAGATACAACATTCTATTACTCTATGCAATTTTTTTGAAAAAGGGACGAATCGCTCCGTTCTTATTTTGATTCTACTGGTGCTTTTAATAAATCGGCTGGATTGATAACAGGCATAATTACACCAGAGAGTGAAATGATAGAACCCTGTGTTTGTTGTAATATAATCCCTCTAGCAGTAGAGTACGAAATACTCATCAAAGTTGTTCCCAAGGAAGCATCGTAATGTCGTTTTCCATCGTCTTCTTTTGTACAAAGATTATCAAGGTTATCAACCTTATAATTAAACTCAATTCCAAATTCTCCTTGGATACCTAAATTACTTGCATTGTTTCCTCGTGCTTTGAGTAAAATAAATAGTTGAATTCGAACCCTTTTTTCTTCATGGTTGAAAGTTGTTTTTTGAGCAAAGGAAAAAGAATAATTCTTAGGTTCAATAAAAGGTTGATCTAAGAAGGCTTCTTGTCTTTCTATTAAGCTTTTGAAGACACTTACTTTCAGAAGATGTATCGCTTCTGGATTTATTTTAGGCTTTTTCATTAGGCACTTTTTTTAGGTGAAGCGATGCTTTCTTTCCACATTCCTGAGTTATCGTGCGGTGTTTTAGAAATAGAGGTATCATTTTTATTTACATCTACTGTAAGCGTAACGTATTTTATGGTTCCAAATTTTTGTTCTGCTTTTATTGGAGTTAAAATAATGTCAGTTTCTAGAATTGCTTCCAATTTTGTAATTGTCTTTAGTGTCAAATTTTGCAGCCCAGAAAGCATTCTGCTAACATCAGACTTATGCTTACCTAGTCGTCTTGCTAAATCTATTTGCGACCAGCCTTTTTCTTCTAAAATGGCAAAAACCTGTTGAGAGATGTCTAAATTTTTAGATACAAATTGTTTGTTTTCTTTTGGGACTTTGTTGAATGCATTAGAGATTAAGTTCTTTTTCATAACATTATTTCTGTTCCTTCGTCAATAATTAATTGTTGATTGTATTTGTCTTCCTCAATAGCTTTGTATGGACCACGCATGAGTTTTTCGATTGCTAAAACTAATCTATTGGCTAGATCAAAATGTGGCTTTACATTGGGACAAGCTTGTGCTGTATTTTGTGTTTTTATGGCACCATTAAAAAGAATAATTATAGACTCACTAACCCACATACAATATAATCTTAGATTTTGCAGGTAATCTATTTCTACCAATCGACTAGGTGGAGGAAGTGCATGAGCTTTTCTTTCAGGTCTAAAATAGCTAGGCTTGGCTCCAATTTTATTCCCTATTATTGTTATCCAAGCCATGAGATCATTATATTCATCATGAATAGTTGGATCATCTTGATGTTTAGATAAGAAATTTTCAAATTCACTTTCGTCTCTGTCTTCAAATCTAACAGTGTAATAAGTCACTTTATCGAATTGCTCAACTTCTTCGATCGTTGCAAATTTATTCATTTTAATGTTTATTTTCAAATAAAGTTCACTTAAAAGTGAACTTTGACGCAGAGTTTCTTTTTTTACATTAAATATAATCTTTTTTTATGACAAAAACTAGGAAGGTTATTTTACAGCAATAGCGTACTAAATAGAAGATTTCGTAAATTTAGAGCAGCCAATCGTTATTAATAATAAAAAATATAGAGATGCATCCATCCAAAATAGCTTATACAATTTTGTTACTACTATACATTGCAACGAATGTTATAGCACAAGACGCATTGCCTTTGTGGTTTGAAGAACAAGATTTTAAAAAAAATGTCAACCGTTGGTATCAAGTAGACGAACGGGGCGAAAAAACCTACCACAATGCCTTGTATGTTAATCCAGATAAAGATTTTAGATTGGTGGCCGAATTTGATTCTAAAAATCGGGTATTAGATTCCAAATGGGGACTGTCTTGGGGGCGTAAGGATGCGTACAAATATTATCACTTTGAAATTAACAATCAGAAAGAGTTCAGAATTGGCTATCAATTGCATGGTAAATTTAATGTTGTGGAGCCTTGGGTGCGTAAAAAAAAGATTATCACGGAAGACTATAATACCTTAGAAATTCAACGAATCGGAACAACCGTACATTTTTTGATTAATGCTAAAGAGGTGTATAAAATGCCTTACCGACCTTTTGAGCGAACGGGCGTTGCCTTAAAAAGTACTTCGAAGGAAATTACGTTTAAGCGGTTTGCCATTTACCAAGATATGGGCGCAATTAATTTGGTCGAAGGGGGAGATGCAGTCGCAGGAACAAGTCCTAAAAATTTAGGACCAGAAGTGAACAGTACTTATGTGGACAAATCACCAACGATCAGCCCCGATGGAAAGACCTTGTACTTTGTTCGAGAAGATGCAAAAGATGGTTTTGGAGGACAGGATATTTATTTCACGACTCGTTCTGAGGATGGCGTTTGGTCCAAATCTGAAAATATTGGACGTCCATTGAACAACCAAGGGAATAATTTTGTGAATGCGGTGATGCCCGATAACAATACTTTGATGACGATTAATAGTTATGGGCGAACTAGTTTGGATGAAATTTTAGCCTTTACGTATAGAACCAAAGATGGCTGGTCTACGCCCAGTCGAAAATCAATTGACCGACTACAACATCTTGGACGTTGGGTGTCTTTTGATTTGGCCGCAGATGGCAAAACAATTGTCTTTTCGATGAAGCGCCCCGATACCTATGGTGGACGAGATTTGTATGTTAGCTTTTTGCAAGCTAATGGGAATTTTTCAAGCCCTAAGAATTTAGGAAAGGTGATTAATACGCCAGGAAATGAACATTGCCCATTTTTAGCGGCAGATGGCAGAACCTTGTATTTTGATACCGATGGACATCCTGGTTATGGAGGGCGTGATATTTTTATGGCAAAACGCTTGGATGATTCTTGGACGAATTGGGAAGTGCCCAAAAACTTGGGGCCAACGATCAATACAAAAGGATCGGATGAAGGCTTGGTGATTCCTGCTTCGGGGGAGTTTGCTTATTTCGTTTCGGATAAAGATTCTTATGGTGGATATGATATTTATAGCTTAAAAATGCCAGAAATTTTACGTCCTGAACCGACGGCCTTGATTACGGGGTATGTGATTAATTGCTTTGATCAGAAAGGAATCCCTACAACCGTACAAGTGTACAAAGATGGCGCTTTAGTTGAAGATGCCTATGCTCGGACCAACCCTGTTAATGGGGAATTTAAACTAGCTTTGGCGGGTGGTTTTAAATATAGAATTGTAGCGACTTATAATGCAGCTATGGAGGATAGTAATCAAGATACTATTCTGATAGATTTGACGACTTTGTCAAAATATGAAGAGCAGGAGCTTGATCCGATTTGTTTTGGACCGAAGCAAAAAGCAGGAGAGCCTGTCAAAATTCCTATTCGAGCGCAACATACACCTTCTTTTAAAAGTGTTTATTTTGACCACGATAAATACCTGTTAAACAAAGAAGCTAGAGCCCGATTAGATAAAATGGCAGATACCTTAAAAGCGTATCCTGATATTGCTTTAGAATTGTTGGGGCATACGGATAGTAATGGTTCGGATAGTTATAATTGGACCTTGGCGGTGCGTCGTTCTGCGGCTGTAAGGAACTATTTAGAGGCGAAAGGAATTGAGTCTACTCGTTTTGCCTTTAAAGGTTTTGGAGAAACGCAACCCGTGGAAACGAATGCAACGAATGAGGGGCGTGCCGTTAATCGACGGGTTGAGTTTCGAGTAATTTCAAAAGGTGCTGCTATTTCTAAAGGTTAAAATTTAGATGAAATAGGTGCTTTTTAAACACGAAACAAGCGCTTAAAAAGCATAGCTAATGCCCGTTAATTTTTCGGAAACTTTCCACAATTTTTTGGCAATTTCTTTGTCTTTGGATAAGGGGGTAGAGCCAACTATTCCTGGCTTGCCTTTCATTTCTCTGAGTTTTGTTGGACCAAAATAATCTCCGCCTGCTGCTGTTCCAAGGGCTGCCCAAAGGGTGGGTTGTGCCCCTGCTTTTGGAGCATGGCTGAATAAGGGGCTTATAAAACCCAAAATGGGTAGAATCCACTTTGGTAAATGTTGCCCTAAATTGGTGTCTGAAACGCCTGGATGTGCTATGGTAGAAATGGTCGTCCTCTGTCCTGCGGCATCCAAACGGCGTTGAAGTTCGTAGCCATACATCAAACAAGCCAATTTACTTTGGCTGTACGCTTTCATGGCGGAATACTTTTTTTGACTTTGTAAGTCTTCAAAATTAATTTTCCCATTGCGATGTGCAATAGAACTCAAAGAGACAATTCTAGAATCAGGTGTTGCTAAAATTGTTTCCAATAACAAGCCTGTTAACAAAAAATGCCCAAAATAATTGGCCGCCATTTGCAACTCAAAGCCATCTTCTGTCAAGGAAAAAGGCGGCACCATAAGGCCTGCGTTATTAATTAACAAATCCAACTGTTGGTACTTTTTTAAGTAGTTTTTGGCAAAGATTCGAACAGAATCCAAGCTGCTCAAATCAATCTGTATAATATCTATATCAGCCTTGGGGACTTCTTTTAGAATGTCTTGTTTAGCAATCGTTGCTTTGTTCATATTTCTACAGGCTAAGACGACGGTCATTTCTTTTTTTGCTAACTCTACAGCCGTTTCGAAGCCCAAACCGATGTTGGCGCCCGTTACAATTGCAATACGTCCTTTCTGAGACGCAATTTTGTCTAAATCGAATGTTGTCATAATGCGCTGCGTTTTTATAGTTGAAGTTAGTTTTATTCTAAATTTTACACTTAAGATGAGGCGGCTCGGTAGTTAGTGGGATTTTGGATTGTCCAAAAAATGAAGCCCTTTATTGAGTATTTTTTATAACAAAAATAAGAAAAAAAAGATGCGTTATTGGCTCAAAATAATTAAAATTAACGGTACTAAATGTTCAAAAAAATAGCCGACGATTCTAAGTGTGAATCGTCGGCTATAAAGCAGTTGTCTTTTAAGCACGGGTACTTTTGTGCAATTACTTGATTCTTCAAGAAGGTACGTTTATATAGAAATGTTATCAACAGTATCTTTTTGATTTTCGGTAAAAAACATTCCAAAAACACCTCCCATAATACCACCCATAATATGGGCATATTCAGAGACCTGATTGGCTTGCATGCTATGAATCACTTCTTGACCGATAAAAAATAAAACAACCAAGATAAACGTCAATGGAATACTTCCTTTTCTGGCATCGGCAAAAGAGACCAACACAATGAACATAAAGACAATTCCACTAGCCCCTAGTAAACCAGAGCTGAACAACATGACTTGCAAAAAGGCAGTGACCAGAGCGGTTAAAACCATCATGAGTAAGATTTTTTTACTTCCATATTTTTCTTCCATAATGGGGGCAATCAGTAAGAAAATCGACATGTTTCCCATGATGTGTGCTTGGTTGGCATGTCCCATCGTATAGGTTAGCATCCGAAGATAGTCCAAGGGATTCGCCCAGTTAAAATTACCTGGTAACATAAAAAAAAGGGACGTGATTCGTCCAATTTCATCAGCGCCAGTGCCAAAAGAAGCCACTAGATCGACCAAATAAACGCCAATACAGATTAAAGAAAAAGTAAGAACGACTGGCGAATTATATCTTATTTTTAAAGCCATTTTTTTGATTAGTTTTAATTGAGATTCAAGGGGGAAAGTATAAGGATAAACGAACTTCGTAGGAAGAAAATTCACTAAGAAATATAGTTTAGCAATTTGTTAACGAAGTTTTAATTTTCTATTTCAATATCGACATTTTCGCCAACGTTAGCTTCTTCCTCTGCGTCTGTCAAGCTTTGGGTGAGTCGTTGAACCAAATGAAATTCTTTTAGAAAGACAGATGCAATGACTCTTATAATAGTATAAGCAGGTATCGCAACGACCATTCCTGTAATCCCACCGAGTTTTGCGCCAACGACAACGACGATGAAAATTTCTAAAGGATGCGCTGATACACTGTTCGAAAAGATATAGGGTTGTAGTACAAAACCATCTAAGATCTGCATCGAAGCAAATACGCCAATTACTTTTAAGAGCATTGGTAAGGTGATGGCATAAAAGGACATATCGAGATTAGAACTAATAATAACTAACATTCCAAAGAAGGTTCCGATGATAGGACCTACATAGGGGATGACATTAATAATCGCAGCAAAAAAAGCAATCAAGAACGCATTTGGAAGCCCCAAGAAGGAAAATAACACGGTAACGTAGAGTGTTATTAAAGTCATTTGTAATAAAATGCCACTGAAATAGCGGGTCAATAGGTGTTTTATTTGAAATAAAGCGGTGTCCGTTTCGTCTTTTTGTTGGCTAGGGAGGAGCGTTTTTAAAGCGCGACCAAATAGCTTTTCGTCCTTGAGGAAGAAAAAAGCGATAAAGGTTACCGAGGTAATTAAAACCATAAAGTTTCCAAAGAAACTAAACATATAGAACAAGGACCGAGTAATAATTTGAGAAGGACTCACAAACTCAATCATTTTTTTTCGTAGTTGTTCTGAGGGGGTATCGGATGCTGTGATGACCACGCTAGAGTCAATAGGCGTAGGTGTATCTACATTCAAGGCTATTTTTAAATGCAGGTGTGTTTGAGGCAGGGTATCCCCATTTGCCATTATCAAAGAGTCCACGTGAATTGTTGTATAGGTATCTGTGTTGGATGGATTCGTCGGCTTTGTCAAGCTGGAGTCTGGAATGGTGATCGATGCATTGGTACTATCGGGTTCCGAATACGTGGATAGTTCTCCGCCCGACAAGCCTTTTTCGATTAACCAGTCATTAAAATGCGCAATGGGTTCCTCCAAACTTTCGACAATAGCAGTGTAATCAACTTCGGCTAAGTTTCTTCCTTGTTGTACAATGACGGGCACAAAAATATAAAAAAGCAGCCCAAAAACGCCATAAAAAAGCAGCAAGACAATCAAGGCACGAATGCTGTTGGGAAGCTCCCAGTTTTTGTAGCGAATGCGCCCCATTAATTTCATTAAAGGAGAGCCTAAAAGAGAGAGCACCCAGGCCAAAACGACCCAGGTAAAAATGTCACTAAAGTAATAAATGATCAAACAAGCTATGGCTATAGAGAGAAATGCGCCAATGTAGCGGGAGTATTTTCGAATAATTGGTTGCATAGATTGTTAGGGGTACAAATAGTAATAAGTAATAAAATGCCTAAAAAGGCGCATAGAATTTGTTGAATCGTTTCAACTTATTTAAAAGTACTACTTTGTTTTATGAATCACAACAATGTTACCTTTTAGTAAAGCGACTACAAGTAAGAATTTTGAAAATTTGTAGGCTTAAGACGATTTTCTGTGTACAGGACAACTCTTCTCATGAGCGAAGCGAGCTAAAAGTTTTTTTTATCTAATAAAATATCGAATCTACTTAGCATTTTATTAGATTTTAGATCGAGCAGCCCAGTTTGTGTATGAACACAAAACTACTCGTTCTCTCCGCTCGTGCTTTTAGAACTTAGATTTTAGACCCAATTAGAGCTCAATTGGGTCTAAAATCTAACAGCGAAGCGATCTAGGGTCTAAAAGCGAAGCGATCTAATTCTAGTTTTGGGTAGATTTAAGCTGTAAAATAGTAATTAATTATTTTTTGTCCTGTACTCAGTACTATTTTAGCAATTGGTTTAAGAAATGATTTTGAGCCGCTTCTAAATTTAAAGCAGGGATTTTTGTTTTTATTTTTTGAATATTCTTAATCTGTTGTTGCACAAATTTCTGATGACCATTAGAGCTTGGATTAAAGGAGCGATGTTGCATGGCGTTTTGCAATTTGCGGATATTTTTTCTTAAAGCGTCTTCTTGTTCTTCCAAATAACACTTAGAGAAGGCTTCCCAAATATACTCGACCGCTAAGTTACTAGGGTGTACCAAGTCGTCGGCATAATAACGATAATCCCTCAAATCGTCCATCATGATTTCGTAAGCAGGAAAGTAGTGTATATAACGTGCTTTTTGTACCAGTTCTTGCGTGGCGAGTAGCAGGGTTGATTTACTAATTTGATTTTCTGTAAAACCATCTTTTAGATGTCGAATAGGGCTGACCGTTAGAATGATATTAAGCGCTGGGTTGGATTCTTTTAAATAGTCGAACAGTGGTCCTAAGCTATCGACAATTTCTTGGACACTCAGTCTTTTTCGTTTGAAACGATTGGCGGGTAATTTGTGACAATTACTAACGACTTTATTGTCTTTTCTCAATTCGTGAACCCAAGCTGTTCCTAGCGTTATTAGAAGCGTATGGCTCTTTTTTAAGCGGGTTCTTGCTTTTATTAATTCAATGTTAATTTGTTCTAAGGTGTCTTCTATCGAAGTAGAGGAAAAAGAACTGTGATGTTGAAAACTATTCCAAAGACCATTGTGAAAAAACAAATCTTCTTCTTGAAATTCGTATTTATTCAAAAGTAAGCCAAGGCTGTTTCGAATAGAAATAGGATTGTACAAGGTACCAAAGGGATTAATGGATACGTTGTAAAAAATATCTTGTAGTTTTTGAGCTATGTTTTGAGCAAAACAAGAACCCATAGACATTAAATGGTCTTCATATTTTATGCTAAAAGCAGCAGGTTCTAATTCAATTGTTGTTTTGTGCTTTATCATTTGTATAAAAAACTTAGGTGGTATAAAGAAAATAACGTGAGCTAGCCCAACCAATTAGAAATAGTTTCTGTTTTAGAAGTATGGAGCAACAATACTTGAAGAATTGCTTGCCTTGTTCTTTACAAAAGAGCGGTCTATCTACTTGTAGCGCAAAGAAACAGTCAAATAACCAAAAAAAGGCAGAACTATTAAATTATAAAAGCCTTTTGTTATCTTTGTGCGCATTTATTAGGTGTTTTGTTGTTGTTATGATTCATAGAAGAGAATTAGCGCTATTTTTTGGTCGCTTACAATATAAGAATTACAATATCATTTTGAAAAAGGGAAGGGTACAATTCCTATTTAATATATAGAAAAACAAACATGAAATTTATTAAAACAATACAAGTAAGCTTGTTGGTATTATGTTTTTTGATGAGTTATACTACTCAAGCGCAAGATTTATTTAAGCCTAAGTTTGGTTTGAGAGCAGGAGCAAGTTTTACCACCATGTTTGGTCCTCAGGAAGCGGGCGTAGAGGAAAATAATAAGTTGACTGTGCGGGTTTCAGCTGGAGGAACGGTTAAAATTCCCTTACACGAACGGTTTGGAATTGCAGCAGAAGTTGTTTTTGTGCAAAAAGGAACCTATTACAGCGCTTCTGCGGAGAATGCTTATTTAAAATTGCCTGCTTACGGGACAGAGCAAAGCCTAATTTATGGCTACAATAAAGTAGGTAGTGCTTATGAAAAAAGAACAGATAAAAACTATAAGCGTCGTGTCGGGATGAATATTATCAATGCGTATATTGAAATTCCTGTGATGTTTTATTTTGAAGCACTGGACGATCGTTTGCAATTCGATGCTGGAGCAGGAATCGGGTTTTTAATTGATTCTAAAGCATTAGGAACGATTAAATATGGAGAGGCAGATATTTTAAATGCAGGTACCCCTGATCCGACTCAATTCATAGAAATGGATTTGGATTATAAAATGATTAAAGATGAGCTTGGTGCCTTGTATAATGGAACGGCCAAAAGTGCAAAAATTGATGGGACTACTCGGTATTATCCAACAGGACCTAGTGCTTATTACTTTACAGATGTTGAAGACAAAGCCAACGAGCATATCTTCAAAACAGTTGATTTGACTTTGCAAGCTGGGGTTTCTTATTACTTTACGCCAGGTCTAAGAATGGGCTTACGGTTCAGTTATAGCTTCTTAGATGTTACGACCAATAAATACGATTATTCTCTAAAAGATTTGAATAGCGACGGTTCTTACATTCAAAGAAATGATAAAGATGGAAACTTAGGGATTCAGCTTTTTGTTGGATTACAATTTTAATAGAGCGGTGTAATTTGGGGGATACTAGTACGAACCAATATATGGATTAACTAAAAACGCCAATGAAATTAATTTTCATTGGCGTTTTTATTCTTAAGGAATGGTCATCTTATTTTTTTACTGTTCCTAAGCTCCAATTTGCAGTAAAATTTTGTTATTTTTAGGTAAGATACTTTGTGTGTGAATATATAAAATAAGGACAATTTATATATTTAAAAGCTGATACATCAACAAGAAAAATGAATTGCACTACTTTTTTTCGAACATTTATTTGAATAACTGTGCGTATTTATATGTACTTTTGTGAGACCAATCAATCAATTTTTTAAAAAATAGAAACAAGCAATGTTGAAGAAATTAAGAAAGACACTTAGCAAAGAAATTAAGAACCGTTACGAACAGATGGAAAGTCGCTATTTGGGACTGGAAAACCGTATTTATACGACGATCGAAGACCGGTTGACCCTTTTGGAATCTAAATTTGACGACTTAAGTGAATTAATCAAAGATGAAGTACGTTTTCGTAAAGAACGGAACGAAGACAAACTAGAAGACATTGACCAAGAAGAGGAGGTATCTTCGTTTTCAGAGACCGTAGAAGATGTGAAGGAGATGATTGATGAAACGATCAAAGATACGAAAGAGAAGGTGAAAGAGGCAAAAGAAGTGGTTAATGACAAGGTGGAAGTTGCCAAACAGATCGTTGTCAGTAAACTAAAAAAAGGTAAAAAAGCCAAAAATAAAGCAGAGAAAAAAGTTAAAGAAGCGACTAAAAAAGCGAAAGTAGTTGCCAAAGAAATAGAAAGCAATGATTTGACAGTTATAAAAGGTCTAGGCGTAAAAATGGCTGAAAAATTGAAAGCAGAAGGAATTACAAGCTTTCAACAATTGGCTGAAATGACTGAAAAAGAGGCCAATGCTTTAGATGAAAAAATTAAAAGTTTTGCTGCTCGTTTCAAGCGGTATGAATGGAATAAACAAGCGAGAGAACAATAAACAAATGATCGACAGTAAAGGCGATTGTTAGATTTAAAAAGCCCTCTGAAATTATGTTTTGGAGGGCTTTTTTCTTTTATCTAAAGGAATAATTAAGTAAGTAGATGGACAAAAATAATTAACACTAAAATAAGGCTGTAAAGGAGGCTTGAAAATCGAACGCTAGTAGCCGAAAGGAATAAAACATTGTTTTTTTTGTTTCAAAAGTTGGTATTACACGCTTTTTATTTCTATTTTTAGAAATAACATACTATTTTTTCTGCAAAATTATAGGCTCTTTTTTTTGCATTTTGAAATAGAAAGGTATGGAAATCGTACCAATATGTATAAGTATCAGACCATAAACCTATTAAACACAATGTCCCTCAGCTCAAGTCAATAGCTTTGAAAGACATTTTCTAAACTATTTTGGTGAAGTACGTTTGCTTACTTAAGATTGTTTTTTTAGACCCAATAAAAAAAGATACATTCAAAACATGGGAAGACCAACTTTGAGATTATACGATGGCTTTGGCCATACCTCACCACACCTAAAAGATGATGTAAAAGATTTACAAACCTTATTAAAAGGTTTGGGCTATCGAATTCGCCCTGATGGCGAATACGGAGCTTATACAGAAAATGTTGTTCGCTTATTTCAAGCCTCTAAAGGACTTGGCGCAGATGGCGTGGTAGGACCCTATACTTGGTCCTTATTGCTAAAAAAACCATCTCCCAAAAATCCTTCTACAACGTTTCAGACATCTTACTCTAAGTGGGATAGAACGTTGTTGCAACAATTAGAAGAATTAAAAAAATACGAATACACGGTTAAAAAAGTAGCACAAAAATACGATATTCCACCGTCTATTATTGCTGGTTTGGGTTCTCGTGAATCACATTGGGGATTGGCTTTAACGCCTCCAGGTCCTGGCGGAACAGGAGATCATGGGCATGGCCGTGGCTTGATGCAAGTAGATGACCGTTGGCATGTACCTTTTATTCAGTCTGGAAAATGGGCTGATGGTAGAGAAAACATTATCTATGGTGGTGCAGTCTTGAAAAACTGTATGACGTATTTTAAGAAAAAAGCAGGCTGGGAAATGAGCTTTAAGTTGATTAAAGCTGGTGTTGCTGGCTATAACTGTGGTCCTAGACGTGCTTGGGATGGTTATAGAATGGGCTATGGTGTTGATTACTATACAACAGGAAGAGATTATTCTAAAAATGTTATTGAACGTGCGGGTTGGTTTCAATTGCA
>CACVAQ010000524.1 GCA_902727865.1 uncultured Aureispira sp.
AACAACTGATAATTGCCTTCCCCTTTCAAGGCATTCCAACGCCATTCTAGTTGATTGGCCGTTTGTTGGCTGCCATTGTCATACCACCAAGCCGTGTACAAAATGTCATCGCCTTTTTTGAGTTGAGCGGTAATCACTTCTAGCTTATCTATTGTTTGTAAAGATTCTTTGCTGAACGCATAGCCACTGCCTTTCCAACAAATGTTGGGCGCATGATTGGCACGATAGGGCGCACAGGCAGGCTTGACGTAGATGAGCACCTCGTCATTTTTTAATTGTACGACGCCATCTTCTGCGATTTCTTGTTCAAAGCCTTTTATTTGAATTGGAATGCTTGCTTTGGGCGGTGTTTTGTCTTTGTACACCGTTTTGTAACTGCCAATTGTTAACAAGCTTAGGCTAGAAATACAGAGTATACTTACTACTAAGGTAGGCAGTTTTTTCGAGGATTGAATGGGGGAGACGCGGCCCCATTTTTTTACGCTCAATCGAATGAACAAAAAAGCGGGTAAAATAACATAGGCGAGCCAACTGATTAGCCCAATTACTTCGTGGGCAAGCGTGTCGGGCATGGCTTGCAGGAGTATGATGGTGATAATACGAATCAAATTAGCGAGTAAAATCAACATGGTTCCTGTACTCAAAACTAAAACGACTAGAGGTTTGGACAGTTCTACTTGGCGTTTTTTCTCAAAATAGGCAATTAAGACCAAGAAAACCAAATAACTATAACTGACCATTTTGAGTCCCATGCAAGCTTCGTCTACCGAAAATTCAGCCCCATTCAAGACAATAATATTGCCTTGACAGGTCAGGTCGGATTGGACAAAATGTAGCAACCAACCTGCCAACTTAGAAAGCTCTAATCGAATTGGAAAACTAAAGACTCCAAATAGAAAAATCGTTAACGGAGAAAGGATGAAAATCCAGTAAATAGAGAGTGCGTTTAGCTTGCCGTATTGCCATTCTATTAAGAATAAAAAAAAGAATAAAAAAGCACTCAAATACAAGATGTTAATACCTAAAATCAAATGTCCAAGCCCGCAAAGAATACTTGCCCAAGCATAACGAGTGCTAGCGACTTCTTTTTGTTGGACATAAAGAATATAGGGGGCTAGTAAAAGCGTAAAATAAAAAAGGAAGCTTCCATGTAGGTAGCTTTGCCAGACGGGGATGCCGATTAGCGTTGCTAATAGAAGGAGGCTTCCAATTAAATTGTTTTTAGAGTTTAGCATTTGGATTGTCTGTGGGTTTAGTCAAAATGACTGTCTTTAATCGTCACTAGATATTCTTCTTGTTCAAAATCTACTAGGGTTAATTTAAAATCTGTGTTACTAGAGGAGCACCATTTATAATTAGAAAGCTGTCCGTCTTCTCGACTTATTTCTAGCTCTTTAGCAATCATTTTACAAGGGTTTGTGGTCTGTTCAATTTTATCATTAGGAATATTAATCGTAGATATAATTTTACTTTGTTTGTTTGCAGGAATGATTACTTTTTCGCTTTTTATATCGTTCAGGGGATCACTTTTAAAAAAGACATGAATGGGTTTAGAGCTGCTGTTTTTAATAATTAAATCATACTGTGTGCTAGGCGCTCCACAGGAACTAAAAAGGAGTATTGAAAGGATAAGTAAGAATAGGTATTGTTTCATAATAAGATGTTTTAAGAACGGATTTTTTTTAATTGTAAAAATAAAAGCCCAAATGAAATTAGAAGAATAAAACACCATTCATGAGGCTCTGGAACGGCACCTGAACTATTTTTTGTCGCATTGTTGAGCCCGTTTTTGTCAGAAGCGTTGCCTAGTCCATCTTCATTTTCGTCAATATCAAAGCGGTCATAATCTTTTTTCGTTTCTAAGACAATCATGCTCGAAATAGGCGATACAATGTGTGCGGTACTGGCAATGTCAATCAACTCTTGATTTTCATAACCGCTTTTAAAATAGCCTTTTCCAATCTTTTTAAGAATCTGATTGTAGGAAAACAAGCGCATCAAATGATCGGGCGCATTGGAAGGCGCTGTTGTAGAGCGGTTGGGCGCTTGTAAAAGTAGCATGTTTGCTTGATGTAAGACGATTTTTCTAGGATCGGAGTCTACTGCTGGAAATTGTTTCTCTTTGACTAATGTTGTTAAGTGTTCTATAGAGCCTTGTGCGTAATTAAAGACATAAAATTCTTTCAAACTTTGCAAATAAGGGGATAGGGTATTGGACAAATTATAAAAGGCAATAGGAGCTTCTTTTTCTTCTAAGTATCGGATGGTGTTTTTACCAAAATAGGTCTCTTTTAAGTCCGTTAAATTGGGAGACTTGGAAGTTGATTTACTAATAATTAGTGCTTCCGATGGCTGTGCAATAACTTCGATTGGAAAGAGGCTAAAATTTTTGTGCTGTGCGCTTTTAAAAATGTCCAAATTGTGCGAATAAACTTGTTTCAAATCGCCTTCGTGAATCATAAAAATAGGCTTGCCTAAAAAGGCGGCACAAACTTGTTCAAATTCAGATTTTGTCCAACTTTTATTCACATCTAGATAAATGAAATTAGGGTCAAACGCTTGTTCTTGGGCTTTGTATTCACTTACTTGGAAGCTTTGATTTTTAAAATTAAAAGCGGAACTGCTGAGCGGTATTTTAGGACAAGTAATAGCGCCACTAAAGTCAGTTTCATAGCTTAGATTTTTCTGGGTTGGAAATTCAATGGAGCTTGTTTCTGTAGCAAACATTGCAGAAGGACCTTCAAAATGGATCGGAGCGAGAACGAGTTCTTCCCCTTCGACTTTTAAGGGACTTGTAATCCCAATTTTAAAGATTCGATCTTCTTGGACGGTACAGGGAAAAACGGTGACGGTCAATTTGTTTCCCTCTTGCCAATGCAGGAGCGCAGGATCTCTTCTTTCTACACCAACAATGGCAACATAAGCGCTGTCTGCTTTTCCTCTAGTCGTTAAGCGAGAAGGTTGTTCGATGCCCTCAATCCACAAGGACAAAGAGGAGGCAACCGAACCTTCTGGTAATGAAAAGGTGTACAGGGCTTCTTCTTGTCGCCAATTATTGGGCAAGTCATTTTTAATGGAGAACGTTTTTTCGGTATAAGCCAAGCGATATTCAGGGTAGAGCAGGGTTTTATGCTCAATGCTGTTGGTAATAAGATTTTTACCAGACCAAAGTTTGCGCTCGGTATCGTGTCTGTTTTTGCTGTAGAATTTTAAAATTTGAATGCGATCGTCTCTCGAAATATCAATTTTACCACTAAAAAAACTGGCAATAGCAATCAATGGATCGTGTTCCTTCCGATCTTGAAACGAATTTCCCATGCTGCCCCAAAAATTCCAATTGTTTGAATAAAGCGTGGTGTATAGAATTTCTCCTTTGAGAATGCGCTGGGTAAAAAATCCATCGGAAAGCTTTTGGCTCACGGCAACCCAAGCAGGCAAACCATAGTTGTCGGCACTTTGGTGTGTCGCATAGGTTTCGTTGATGAGTGTATTGGTTCGGTTCCACTGCATGGTAAAGAGTAGAACAAGAACCAAAGGAGCGCCCAAGCCCAATGCATAGGCTTTTTTTTCGGCACTACTTTTTTCTGTTCTGACAAAAAGTGTAATCCCGTTGAGCAACACAAACAAGGGAACGACTAAATGTAAGGTGATGCCAAAGAAAAAGCAAAGTACAATTCCAAAAGGCATTAAGGGCAGTAAGTACAAGGTGAAATAAGCAGAAAGTGCACTGCCCATTCCTAGCGTAAAAAAAATAGGTATGCGTGCTTGATGGGGCAATTTATCCAGGTAACAAAAGGCAATTAAGCCGCTATACATCAATGCCATATAGGCATTTACCCAAGGAGAGAAGTTGTCAAAAACATTGACTTCCAAGTTTAGGGTCAAACAACTGATCGTTGCCAAAACCATCAAGCAGATGTATTGGTAGCGATTGGTTTGTTTAAAGAATTTGGACGTGCGGTCATAATTGGACCCTGTTATAAAAATAACATATAGAAAGGTACAGCTATAGTTGAGTATAGAAATAGAGACGTTTTGCTCAGAATGGCTGCCATATATGGCGGCAAAAATATAACTGCTCAAACAAAGGGCAATGAGCCCCAATCCGATGTGAAAATTATAGTCTCTTTTTTCGTAATGTCGAGTATTTGATTCTGCTGTTGTTTCCATTTTGAAGCGGTTGAAGGGGTAAAAAAGTAAAGGTTGAAATAAGCTACTTTTAGCGGTTAGCCTTAGATTGATTTGTGCTGATTGAACGTTAAATTAGCGCAGGAATCGCCAATTGTTTGGTCCATTGATGGGCCAAAAGTAAAGGGATTAATTTAATGGATTGGAAGGTGCCATTGAGTAAGACCGAACTAGAGTTGCTTGGCTCTATGATTTGATAATTGGTCGCAAAAATGATAAAAAAGGACGCAAAAAGTGTGAACCTTAATGCCCAAATGTTTCTAAAGGGATCTTTTATGACTCCAAACAACAATACAATTAGCATAAGATGTACCGTGATTAAATGAAAGGAGAAACTGTCGGTGAATCCAATGCCCATCACAAGCGAACTTAGCCAAGTACTTAAATTACTAGAAAATGGAAAGGTGTCTGAGATTGGAATGTTAAATAGGGTAGAGTTGTCCAAGATCGTTAATAGGATAAAAAATAATAATGCGCCTCTAATTTTGGAAGAAAGTCGGTTGTGCCATTCAATGATACTCATGTTGTTTGGATTTTTATCGTTTGAAATTATTGTTAATAAAAAGTACTTTGAAATTCAAAGTTGATATACAAAAAAAATTATTTTTCTTTATTAATTAGCGCTTCTAGTGCGCTTAAGTGTTTTTTAAATAGACTTCTACCTTCTGCTGTGGCATTGTAGGTCGTTCTTGGTTTTTTGCCCACAAACTCTTTATGAACGAGGAGTAGTTCTTTCTTTTCTAAAGCAGATAAATGCGAGGCTAAGTTGCCATCGGTTACTTTTAATAATCCTTTTAAAGCCTTGAATTCCACCCATTCGTTGACCATTAGGATGGACATAATGCCCAGCCTGACTCTACTTTCAAAGACTTTATTTAGATTTTCTATCATTTAGCTATTATTGTTTTCTGGACTCAAAGGTAATTAAATAGATATGAATTTAAAATAGATTATTTATATTTATAATGCATATAAATTCCATAAACAATGTGCATGATTCCAAAACCAATGGTCCAAAATAAAATACCATTTCCAACCACCATAAACTTAGCGTTGAGTAAACCCAAAATAATTTGACAAAAGCCCAGAGAGCGAATATCGTTCAAGGTGTATTTGCTCGCATTGACAAGCGCTAAGCCATAAAAAATGAGCGTTGCTGGTGCAATCATTCCTAAGATACCATGCTCTAAGAGAAGGAGGCAAAATAACCCGCCTGTAACCAAAGGGATCAGTAGACTGCCCAGTAGTTGTTGACTGCTCTTATCCCAAATACTTTGCCCTTGTTTTTTGGATTCTCTTAAGGTAAAAAAAGCGCCAAAACTCAAGGCAAGCACTAGAATTCCTATCGCAATGAAAATTAATTCTAAAAGCAAAGAATTGGTATATTGACTGTAACGACTGTAGCCACCGGCTGCACTGGTATGTATTTCAATACGCCAATAAGCAATCGCACTTCCAATTAGGGCCGTAAAACCAGCGCTGACACCTGATAGCCCACTTAGTGAAATGAATCGGCTAGAGCGTTCCATTAAGGAACGAATTTCTGATAATTGCTGTAACTGCTCTTCTTTGCTAAAATTATCCATATTGTTAATCGGTTGGTACGGCTACTGCTTTTCTGGTTTTTGTAATAAGGCCTACTTTTGGAAACGTATTGGGTTTTTAAAAGTGCTTTGAAATTCAAAGTAAGTTTAATTTTAGGAGAAATGCAACCTTTTAACAATTTTTTAAGCATTAATAAAGGATATTAATTTAAATTGAACAGGATGTTAGGGGCTAAGTTCTAAAAGTGCAGGAATCTAAACGGATTATAAGCCTTGTGCATCATCATCGCCACGAATATCACTAACACCTTCTAACTGTCCATTCGGCAAGCGCAAAATAGCTTCTACCTGTCCAATTGCATCTCTACTTTTAGGAGTATGTCCCATTGCTTTTAATTCCGTCAACAAGGCATCCGAAAAAGCACCTTCTTCATGATACAACAAATCGGGCAACCACTGAAAGTGAAACCGAGGTTGGTGTACGGCATCTTTTAAGGGGAGTTTGTAATCAATGACATTCGTAACAACTTGAAAGACAGTCGTGATAATTTTAGAACCGCCAGGGCTGCCTACAGCCATGAAGAATGCGCTATCTTTCTCCACAATAGTTGGCGTCATAGAACTCAACATCCGCTTGTGTGGGGCGATGGCATTGGCTTCGTTTCCTAGTAAACCAAATTGATTTGGAACCCCAGGTTTAGAACTGAAATCATCCATTTCGTTATTCATAAAAAAGCCACCACCTTCTACAATCACTTTACTGCCAAAATTTGAATTAATCGTAGTGGTCACCGAAATAGCGTTGCCTTCTGCATCGACCACACAATAATGCGTCGTCTGCTCGCTTTCTTTTGGATAAGGATTACCATGAGAAATACGGTCACTTGGAGTGGCAATACTATCTACATAAGTCTGCATCCGCATATCCGCATAAGCTTGGCTACTAAGAGTTTCTACAGGAATAGGATAGAAGTCAATATCCCCAAGATGTTCGGTTCGGTCGGCATAAGCACGACGTGCTGCTTCGGTAAACAAGTGGATACTTTTTGCAGATTGGAACCCCCATTTTTCCATAGGATAAGGTTCTACCATATTAAACAATTCTGCCAAACAAATACCTCCACTAGAAGGTGGTGGCATCGAAATGATTGTATAGCCTTTGTAGTCAAATTGAATGGGGGCTCTCCAAACGGCCGTATAGTTTTTCAAATCTTGATGAGAAATGATCCCTTTTGTTTTTTGCATTTCTTGAACGATTAAATCAGCTGTTTTTCCTTCATAAAACCCTGCTCGTCCTTCTTGTTGAATTCTTTTGAGTACTTCGGCAAGGTCCTTTTGTACTAAACGGTCTCCTTTTTTCCAAGCAACTTCTTTGACAAAGGCATTTTCATGCGGATTAAATTTTTTGAACAACCACATATGTTCATTGTAGGCTGCGACTTCTCTTGCTGTTACTTTGATCCCATTTTGAGCCAAATCAATAGCAGGTTGTAGCAAGACCTTCCAAGGTAATTTGCCATATTTTTGATGTGCGACATACATGCCTTCTACCGATCCTGGAACGCCAGAAGCTAAATGCCCTGTCAAACTTAAAGAATCAATAATTTCTCCTTCGGCATCCAAATACATATTCTTGTGGGCGGTACTTGGAGCCATTTCTCTAAAGTCTAAGGTATTGCTTAAGCCTTTTTTGTCTCTATAAATCATAAAACCACCGCCACCAAGATTCCCTGCACGAGGGTAGGCAACCGCTAAGGCAAAATGAACCGCTACCATTGCATCGACAGCATTGCCTCCTTTTTTGAGAATTTCTACTCCCGCAGCGGTTGCTAGAGGATGTGCTGAAACCACCATAGCAGAATCACTAACCACTTGTTTTTGAAGATCAAATATAGGTGTGACATCGGCTACAATATCTACCGTAGGAGTCGATTCTTTGCAAGCATTAAACGTAATAAGTACAAATAATAGGACTAAAATAGGAAGGTAGGAAATGAATTTCATTGAAATAGATTTAACATAAAAGACTTGGAATGGCTACCGAGTTGGATGTGTGCTTTGCTTTCTTTGGACGATTATGGATGAATGTACACGTAGCTTATTTTCGTTCTAAAGTTATGTATATTTTTTTAATCTTAGCTACAGTAGGTGAAATTTATCGTTCTTTAATAACTCTTCTCACGCAGTAAATCGAGCTAAGGCTTAACTAAAAAATAGACATTCTTGTATTTTACAAGAATGTCTATTTTAATAAAATGCCACTTTGGGAGTACTTAATCCAAGAAAGAAGTGAGCGGGCTACTAGCCGTTGCATGATTAAATGGACTCGCTAATCGAGCTTCATAAGCCATGCGTCCAGCTTGAACGCCTAATTTAAACGCTTTGGCCATTTCTATTGGATGGTCAGAAACAGCAATGGCGGTATTGACCAGGACCGCATCTGCGCCCAATTCCATTGCTTTAGCAGCGTCAGAAGGGCTTCCAATACCTGCATCTACAATGACAGGAACATTCGCTTGTTCTATGATAATTTCCAAAAAATCAATGGTCTTAAGCCCTTTGTTGCTACCAATAGGAGAGCCCAAAGGCATCACAGCTTGCACCCCAACTTCTTCTAAGCGCTTGCAAAGAACGGGATCGGCATGAATGTAAGGCAAGACGATAAAACCTAGTTTTGCCAACTCCTCAGCAGCCAATAAGGTTTCAATAGGGTCAGGCATCAAATACTTAGGATCTGGATGAATTTCTAATTTTAACCAGTTCGTTTCTAATGCTTCCCGTGCTAATAGCGCAGCAAAGACCGCTTCTTTTGCCGTTCTAGCACCAGAGGTATTGGGTAATAAGTTGATGTGTGGATGATTGAGATGCGTTAAAATGTCATCTTCTTCATTTTTAATATCCACTCGTTTGAGTGCAACGGTCACCAATTCGGATTCAGAAGCTAACAAAGCATCTCGCATAATTAGGCTAGAAGCAAATTTGCCCGTGCCAGTAAATAATCGAGATTGAAGCGTTTTATCTCCTATTTTTAATGCTTGCATAAGTTCAAATATCTAGCTGTTTTTTTAATGTTTATCGTTCTTTGACGGCTCTCTTGTTACTATAGAGCTATACTGCTGTAGCCAAGGTTGTTAAGTAGTTGGACAATACGAAAGCAACTATCTTATTCTTCAATAACTTCTTTGTGAAGTACAAAAATTATTTCTTGTGTAGAAGTTGTTAAAGACAATTGATTTTCTGTTTTTTTATACACAATCTTTCCTGTTAAGCTATTCATTAGGGCAATGCCTTCTTTACTATCACAACATTTGCGGGTACATCCCATTGGTTTAGGCATTTCAAATGTATAAAGGTGTGGCGCATAAATGATTTCAGTATTACAAGAATTTACATCTAAGTTTAAATTGACTCTATTTTTATCAAAATGAAGACGATATTTTTTTTCAAATTTGGTCGCCTCATCGCTTTTAGTACTTTGATAACTCACGGCAGTCCAAGATGTCCCAATAAGACCATCTTTGTTGTTGACTAATTGAATAGGTCCTTTGTCTGTTTTAATGGTCATCATAGATCCTTCAATGGAGTATTTAAGGCTGCCTTTAAATTGGCGGGTTAAAAAATTAGCCTCTTTACTGTCACAACAAGCCTCGGTACAAGTCATGCCTTCTTGAAAAGTAATCACATCATCCTTCACTTTATAAGACGTCCCACAAGTATTCACATCTAAGGTAAGCGCCATAGAGTTGTCCGAATCAAAGGTAACGATATAAGATTTTTGATTCGTATTGGGCTTGCTAAGTTTTGGGTCTGGCGGAAAACTAATAACAGTCCAAGAACCTATAGGGCTAATTGTTTGCTCTATCATTCTAGCTTTACTAGTTTTATTAGTAGCATTGTCTGTCGTGGTTTTTTTGTTACAAGCACTTCCTAGTACAGCACATAGGAATAAAAAAAAGATGTATTTTGTTCCGATCATAATAATTTATATTCGTTGTTGGTTTAATTTAGTATTTGCCACAAAAATACTTTTGTTGTTTGGGTATAACAAAAAAAAGAGTGCTTTATTTAGGTAGAAAAAAAATTAGATGGAACTTAAGGCAAATTGGATGGAACCCGCTTCGGTATTTATCGTTAAAGTCTTGCCTTGGATGTTGTATTTTAGAGTGCCACGGAGTTGACCGATTAAGAACTCATCTTGACCACTATCGCAGCAAGCTTCTGTACAGGTTATATTTTTTTGGAAAGAAATATGGGACTCTTTCAGACGGTATCCTAAACTGCAATCATTGGTACTTAAACTTAAGTTGATTGCGTTCTCTTTAAAAAATGTAATCTTGAATGGTCTACTTCCATGCCCTCCTGTTGATCTTATTCCATTATGAAAGAGCTGTTTAGCGTTAGGCATGCGAATGACTTCCCAGGTGTTAAAAAGAGAGACTGGAGCGTCTAAAGGTATACGAGGAGAAGTACTTGTCGTTTCTAAATAATTTACAAGATAAGCAGCCCCACTAATTAAGATAAAAAAAAGGAGTAGGTAACTCAATTTACAGTCTGTCATGAGCTTTTTTGAAGTCAAAAAAAAAGGCTGCTTTATATAAAGCAGCCTCAAATCTATTTTCTTCTTTTAGTCTAGGAACAAGCGGATTAGATAATCAACATTGCATCTCCATAGCTAAAGAAACGGTATTCTTCTCTAATGGCTTCTTCGTACGCTTCCATAATCAAATCGTAACCACCAAAAGCACAAACCATAATTGCTAAACTAGATTTAGGTAAGTGAAAGTTGGTAATCATCGAGTCGGCAATACTAAAGTTGTAAGGAGGAAAAATGAATTTATTGGTCCATCCTTCAGCAGGTTTTAGCATTTCGTGTGCCGAAACAGCCGACTCAATAGAACGCATTGAAGTCGTTCCTACAGCACAACGTCTACCACCAGCTTTGATGGTACTATTCACCATGTCACAAGTCGGTTGGTCGATTTTGAAATATTCTGCATCCATTTTGTGCTTTGACAAATCTTCCACTTCAATATTACGGAAGGTTCCCAAACCAACATGCAAAGTCAAGCTAGCAAAGTTAATTCCTTTGATTTCCAAACGTTTCATCACCTCTGGGCTCATGTGCAAGCCAGCAGTAGGAGCAGCAACAGCACCTACTTCCGAAGCGTAGATTGTTTGATAACGCTCCTTGTCTAAATCTTCAGCAGGTCTATTGATGTATTTAGGCAATGGTGTATGCCCTAATTTGTTCAAGTGTGCTTTGAATTCTGCGTCGTTACCATCGTAAAGAAAACGAATGGTTCTACCTCTAGAAGTTGTATTATCAACCACTTCAGCCACTAGTATTTCAGCACCATTTTCATCGTTGAAATAAAGCTTGTTTCCAACACGGATTTTACGAGCTGGATCGACTAATACATCCCACAATTTCATTTCTTCGTTCAATTCACGAAGTAAGAAAACTTCAATTCTAGCTCCTGTCTTTTCTTTTTGACCATACAAACGAGCTGGAAATACTTTGGTATTGTTTAAGATAAAACAATCTCCATCGTCAAAAAAATCAAGGACATCTCTAAAAATATGATGAGATATCGTTCCTTCTGCTCTATTCACGACCATTAGTCTAGATTCGTCTCTGCGTTCAGCAGGATATTCAGCAATAAGGTTCTCTGGTAGGTTAAAGTTAAACTGCGATAATTTCATATTTGAATAGTATATTCTGTTTAATTCTAAAGTCAATATGTTTTTAAAACATATTTTAAGTAGTCTGGTTAATTCTAAGATTTAATATTGAACCTTAGAATTTGCAATAGCCGCAAAGATAAAAAATCTTTGAAGATTAGTACTACCTTTGTTACTATTAATTGCTATCGGATGAGAAACTCTCAAGAATTGCACACTATAGAATAGACGGCAAGCTGAATTTTAAAGATTGATTCAGGGGGCTTTTTTTGAACGGCTCTACTTTTTCGTGTGTCTCGTTTGTAGAATAAACAGTTAATGGATAAGCGGTTAGTTTAAAAACTCGTTAAGGGCGGCTTAGAATTTATAGATTCAACCCGATTCATTTAGCTCTCTTGTTGCTTAGGAAGTATTCCTTATTGGTCGTATCTTTTTTTGTTCTTAACGGCTTCGTTTTTTTGTTGAAATTAAGAAAAAATAAATTTTTGTTAAAAGAAAAATGAAACTTAGAAGCGTCATTTATTGACAGTATTATTGCTTTAAATAACTCATCAGTTTATTACTAATTCGAATCAAGGGCTAAAACAGAACTAAAATGTACATTTAAAACAAGATTACTTTATTTTAGAAGCCTATTTTCTAAATTTTTAATGATGAATGCTTAATTTTTAATATATCTTATGCAAAAGAAAGCATTCAACATTAAAAATTAAACATTCATCATTTTGTAAAGCGCTTATTCCTGCTTTTTATTGTTCAGACCTACTTTTAGCTCTTGATTCGCATTACTATTTTACAAGACCATCAAAAAAATCCAATCATGTCTACTTTTAAAAATCAACTACAAGATTTGTTAGATATTTGTCGGTTATATAAGCAACAAGCGCCGATTGAAAACGACCAGTATACAAAGGTAGCGGAAGTGGTGGAAATCTTGGAAACGGCTATCAAAAGCAGCCCAACAGCAGATAAAATCTTACCGCCTTCCGAAATAGAAGCATTAGCAGCTGAATTAAATTGTTTACTTGTCTATGATACTTTGACAAAGAGAAAGTATGAAAAATGGGCAAACACGCCTAGTTCTTTTAGTTCAAGGAACACACACAAAGCGTTACTAGACAAAG
>CACVAQ010000525.1 GCA_902727865.1 uncultured Aureispira sp.
TTGTATATTTTGGTAACAGCTTGTACTTTGATTACTTTATTCATTTTATACGATTATTTTAATATAATAACTCATGTTACGCAGGATTTTTTTATTTACTACTAAAACCTATTGTTACTTCTTTAAGCTATGTTTTAATGTTTAATTTTGAAGGCTTAATTTTTAATGCTCCTTGTACTATAAAGCATTCAAAATTCAACATTAAGCATTCAAAATTAAGAATAGGTTGAGACACAAATTTTGGTATTTTATCGACAAGATCAATTTTCTGCGTAACATCAGATAATAAGTAGATGGACAATATTTCACCACCACTACACCGTCCGCATCGCCTCTATCGGTTTTAACCTTGTTGCTTTTAGTGCGGGATACAAGGCCGCCAATATTGCCGTAATTCCAACAGCAATGGTCACGGTTATAAAAGAAGAAACATCTAAGCTCAAATAAATATGGTCGCTGAACCCAAACTTATCCATCCCCTTGCCATAAGCACTCAAATCAATTCCTTTATTACCATAATAAACGACCGTCAAATAGCCTAAAAACAAACCAATAGGCGCTGCAATCATTGCCAAAAATAAAGTTTCCAGCACAATCATTGTAAAAACTTGCAAGCGCTTCATTCCTACTGCCATCAACATTCCTAACTCTTTTGTCCGTTCCAAAACAGCCATTAACATCGTATTAATAATCCCAAAAATAAGCGCCAACATTACAATAAAAATGATGGCATAAATAGACACCGACATCTGAGATTCGTACAAATTAACATTAGGTGCTATTTCTTTATAGTTTTGAACTAAGGCTGTAGGAAAAGCTGCTGCTAAAGCGCTTTTTACAGTATCTAAATCTTCAACATGATGTAACAACAGAGCAACTTCGTGTGTCAGGTTTTCGGCTCCCATCAAACGGTTCAAATCCGATTGACGAACAAAGACATTGGATTCTTCAAAGACCGCATTTCCTAATTCATAAATTCCAACCACTTTGAAAGCGGCAGGAACGCTGCTACCATCTTCTTTCTGAAAACTTAAAATTGGTTTCGACTTTAGTTTAAGTTTCATTTTATCTGCCAAACGACGGCTAACAAGAATGGCATTTTTGCTTTTGGACGCATCCAAATAAACCCCTTCTACTAACTTTTCATTTAGGTGTGTTAGGTTTACCTCTTCTGCGGGAACAACACCTCTAATTTGAATCCCTCTAGAACCTCTCGCTGTTGACAACATGCCACTATTAATCGTTCTAGTTGCAAATGCTTTTACCATCGGATTCCTAGACAAATTTTCTTTAATCGAAGCCGTATGCTCCAAGGTATATTGCACCTCCTTTTCGTCCACAAATTTAGGGTTATGGAACTGAATGTGTGAGATTTCATTCGCAATCGCACTACTAATATAAGAGTTGATAAATCCAGCCGTAAAAGACAAGACAAAAATCAACGCCCACACACCCACCAAAACAGAACCCATCACGGTAAAACTTCTAATTTTGTTCCGCCAGATGTTTCGCCATGCTATTTTAAAAATCATAGTATTCGTTTTTTAGATCATCAGGTATTACAGCAATAATAGATTAAGCACGCATCGCCTCAACAGGCTTCATCTTCCAGATTTGAATACAAGGATACAATGCCAAGATCGTCGTAATAAACATCACAACGAGTCCTTGTGTATAGAAAATATCCCAATCTACCGAGACACACAGCTTTGCTTCTATTCCAAAATCGGCATATGTTTTTGCCATATCTCCTGTCAATGGAATAGGGTTCAAATAGAAGTAATACATCAAAGCATAAGAAATTGCAATTCCAACAATAGCTCCTATTAAACCTAAAAATATCGTTTCTATCCATAGAATAAGCCCCAATTGGCTTCTTTTCATCCCAATAGAAAGCAAAACACCAAATTCCCGTTGTCGCTCTTTGGTCATCATCAAAATAACCCCCAAAATGCCAAAAGAAACAATAAAATAAAGGATGAATACGGTGATTACATTACTACTTTCCTTCATCGCCTTCATCTCCATCAACTCAGGCATCATTTCTTGCCAGCCCAATACATCGTAGGTATTCGCTGTGTCTAGGCTCGCACTTAGATTATGAACGGCTAATTGAGCAGCAGATTTATTGGGAACATCCAAAACAACGGTCGTCAATAAATCGCTTGCCCCATAAAACCATTGAGCTGTTTTTAGTGGCATATAAATCATCTTAGCACTCATGTCTGGCGCTCCAAAAGAAATAATCCCTTTTACTGGATATTTCCCCGCAGCATTGACCCCTCGATACCCTTGACTGAGGAGTACAATCGTATCTCCGATTTCTAGCTTCATTTTAGCCGCTAAACCTTCTCCAATCACCACTGCATCTTCGTCTTTATTCAAATAAGTACCAGACAGCATTCGTTCGTTCAATCCTGTTAAAGCAGCTTCTTTTTCGGGATCAATCCCTACAACCAAAGCGCTTTTTGTAATTTTTTCATACGAAGCCAAAGCATAGGATTCTAATCTTGGAACGATGTCTTCGACCCCTGGACTGGCTTTTAGGCTGGTTTCTAATTCAGGTGATAATTTAAACGAATTTTCTAGAAAGCGTTCTTCCCAATATCCTTTTTGCGTCACCTGTCCGTAGCCTGTATAAAAATTAACAGAATCGTCAATCATTTTATCAAACATACCTCGGTTGATCGCTCCCATAAACACCGAAAAGAACACCGCAAAAAAGATAGATGTTGCCGTGATTGCTGTTCTACGCTTGTTTCGCCAAATATTTCGCCAGGCAATTTTAAGTATCATTTTTTATGCTTTTGTCAATGAATAACTGAATAACTACGTATTATTCTAGCGGACACGTTTCATATTCTGAGTCGAAAAAAATCGGTCTTCAAATTTAGCATCAAACTCTAAGCTAGTGTATTCCATAATTGTTTTATGCCCTTCCTCATCAGCAGGTACAAGCACCATCTTTGTCGGTAACAATCGACCGCCCAACTCCTTTACATTTTGCCCATAACTAGTGTCCACCAAATCTTCATCTTCATCATAATGTTCTGTCTTCAGATTCAAATAATTCTTGGTATCAATCCAAATAATCACTTTGCCCCAAACGACAGGCGCATCTTCGTTCGGAATCATTTCTATTTTATAACATTCACGTCCATCTAGCGTTTCTTTTCCTAACATTTTATGTTGATAATCCTTCACCACAGAAGATTGGCGGACTAAATCATCGTTCTTAAAATCAGAGCCCATCCAAGATTGCGTCATCATCGAAGGCGGCATTTTAATCGTTCGGTCAATCGAAGGTTGAAAATTCCACATTTCTCGCGCTCGCTTGAGGTAGGTAATTCCTTTTTCACGAGCTGGTGCTGTCACTAGAATCAAGGAATAATCAGCGCCATCTGCCCAGCTTTTAAATTCCATTGTACGAGACCATTTGGGGCGTACAATTGTCATTTTCATATTGGATTTTATGCGCCCACCAAAAGCATTGTCGTCCATTTTTTGAACCACTTCTTTAGCCGTTTGTCCATAACTAAAGGCAAGCATTCCAAATAGAAAAAAGCCTACTAATAAGATATTTTTCATTGTATTTTATTTGCTTTGTATTTTAATATTTTTCGTTCTTTGACAAATCCTGTGGTAATAGTTTAAACCACTTTTTTTTATTAGACAGTATGAGTCGTACCTTTTAAGTAGAAAGTCGTCTATTTTCTTTTGGTAATAAACGAATACGACTTTCTACTTAAAAGGTATATCCTAATTCATAGCCGTTAAAAGTTAGTCTATGGTTTCACCTCCACACGATTTGTCAATAAACCATATTTTTTAGACTGGCTCATGTACTAACAAACCATAAAAGAAGAAATTGGTCAACTCCATTGTTAATTCTTGCGGGTTATTATAAGAAGCCAATAAAGTTTCATCCAAAACCATTTCACGCATTTTCAACAATTGATAGCGCATAAACTCCCGTTTAATTCCAGAACGCACATAGCCCTCTTTTTGAGCTTGCTCATAATCATCTAAAACCATTTCTAATACGGCCTCGCTCCTAGTCTGAATGTATTCTAATAAGCCTAAATCTTTATTTTTATATAGGTCGGCAATAAACTCTTGGCTAACATCTTGACTATTTCTAGACTTGGCCAATAAAGTTTCCTTTACCTTTTGGGTAAAAGAAATGTCCCTTGCCATAATTGCTTTGTATTCTTTAATATTTTCATCAAACAGTCTGTCCAAAATCGTTTTTACAAGGTCAATTTTATTATCAAAAAACTTATAAAAGGTCATTTTACTCGTTTTTGCCTCCTTACAAACTTCTTGAATGGAAACACGTTTTACCCCATGTTTCCAAAACAAGTCTTTTCCTGTTTTTAAAATTGCTTGACACTTCTTATTTTCTAAATCTCTGCTCATAAATGTTCTTAAGTCTTTACACTCTTACAACTTACGATTTCCAATAAAAGTTCCTTAAATCGTAAACCAACAATACAAACGTAAACTTTTTTTGAATAAATATCAGTTTTTGACTATGAATTTGATTAAAAAAGGAGGATGAAGGTCTATAACGACAAAAAGAGATGCCTTGGGGGCATCTCTCTTCTAGTTTATTTTTTATTTCTATGCTATTTATTCTTTGTAATGTCTATCCAAAAGTGATGCATTATAATAGCTTTCTTAGTAATTTCGTGTTCATGGGAAGAACTAAATTCATTTATTCGCCCTATTACAGGTATTAAGTCTGTGTCATTAGGGTATTGTGTTCGAATACTTTGATTGATAATTCCTTGCCACTCAGAGATTATCTTCTTTTCTATATAAGCAATAATTCCATTAGATTTTAACCTGTTAGGTTCTCCATGTAGACCTAATTTATAACGTTCTATTCCTCCTGTTCTTTTATTACCAGTTCCTTTTACATATTCTTCTTTAAGAATATTTTTTTTAGATTGATTTGGCATTGGCAACCGTTTACCTTCTACATAAAACACTCGTGTAGATTCATCATCTAGCAAATAAAAATAAATATCTTCTCGTTGAGCACTTCCTTCCTTAACATGCTCCTTACATACTCCAATAGCGGATTTTTCATATTCCTTGTCTCTTGTTATACGATTAAATTTTTCTACGAGTTGCTGATTCTTTAAGTTCTCATTATCTTTAAGTTTCAGTTTACTTTTCTCTAATTCAATCCCTTTGCGTATAATTTCCTTAACAATTCCAAGATAGGGATTTTCTGGCTTCATATTATCAAATACCATCATATCAATAGCCGTTTTTGAACATATCGGCTTTAACATTTTCGGCATCTCGATAAGCAATACTTCGAGTCCAAAACTTTAGTCGAATGGGTTTAATGAAACTAATTCTATTTTTCTCTTCATAATAAGTGATTATCCTATTTATCCTTAGACCATCATTTGAAATATCATCTTCCAATATTTGCGTAAAAAGTTCATTATCTACCTCAAGTAACTCTTGCCCAATTATTTGTTTTTGATTCGTATGCTCAAATGTAACCCAAACAAAACCATCTTGAATGATACTCCTTACCATTCTAAATTTGTAGTCTCCATTTTGGTAAACAAAATTAATGACTTCACAAAAAGCATTTCCATATTGGATTAATTCATCATAGATTACTGGCTCAAACAACTTACCAGTAGTTTTTTGCACACATTCTGCCATCAATTCTGTATCCTCGATTACAGCTTGTTCCATAAGGCTTATTTCATCAAAAATGACTGGCACCTTATCCTCATTTAACTTTAGTGGCAACCTCTTTATATCGTGAGAATTAGTGAATGAGTTTCCAGACATTTGAATAAAAGTTTTAGCTGCTGTTGCTGTTATCAAAAACTTATAAATGAGTCTATTCTCTTTAAATACTTGACCAAATGTTTCTAGTATTTCACTATCTTCTTTAGGACATTTAATGCCAAAAAATGTATTATCAAAAATATATGGCTTTTCATTGTTAAACAAAACAGGTAGCCCTTGTTCAATATTTTTTTTGACAATTAAAAAAGGCGGAATAAATGTATTTTCATTATAAAATTGATACCTTCCTGTAGGCGAAAGATTCAATGCTGTATCAACAAATTTATCATTTTTTATTTCTTCATTTTTCAATAATGGCAATCCAAGACTCTCAATCTCTTTACCTTTTTTAAAAGAAGAACCTGCCCCCTCTTGATAAATCCATCCATTAGATTTTTTCTTTTGTTTTAAAAAATCCTCTATTTCAATAAAAGAATCTTTATCCTTGTATTTTGCAATATAAAAAGGAATACGCCCACCTCCTAGTAGATTAGCTTTCCATATATAATCCTTGGTTAAAATATCATTTATAGAAACTTTGTATTTATCATACTTGTCAACTTCAAAACGTATAGCACCATTTTCATTAGCGACACTATTTCTGATAACAATGTGTTGAGTTGCTAGAGAAATTGAATTACTTCGAATTAAAAGGGCTACTGTAGCAACCTTTGCTTTTCTCCACAAATTGTTTCTCAAGGGGGTAAAATCATAAACTTTTTCAACCTCCCATTTAGAAAAAATAGTATTTCTGTATTCTACAGCTGTAGGGTTATATAATACTGGACCTGCTGGCATTATAAAAAAAAGGCTTCCATCTAATTTTAGTAAAAAAGATAAGGATAGATACAGCATAGCCGAAGCAGGATTATTTTGGGGAATTTTTTTTATTAGCCCCTCCTCTGTTTCAAATCTTTCTAGGTCAATGTCATCATCAAGCTTCGATTTTACATTCCCAGTATTATCAACCTTAAATGGAGGATTTCCTACAATAACATCATATCGTTTTTTTTCTTTCTTATACCATTTAAAAAAACCAATTCCGCCTTTTAAATTTCCTTTCTTTTGTAAGTCATCAAACTTCAATGACTCCCAAATCTCCTTAGGCTGAATATGGCTAGTCAATTCAATTTGCAAAGAAGTTGCGGTTATAGATAAAGCATCTGCATTGATATCTAAACCGTATATACAATTCGCTAAAATCTTTTTAATAGCCTTAATATCTTCTATACCTTCTATCTTTTGTTTTCCTTCCCTCAACAGCCAAATAGATATAAGTCTCTTATATGCTAAAACTAGAAAAACACCAGAACCGCAAGATGGATCTAATAATTTAAACGTATTAAAATTTATTTCTTTATCAAAGGGTAATAATTCATCAATCAAGAGACGTGCTAAATGAGGAGGCGTATAATAAGCGCCTTCTTTTTTTTGTTTCCCCTCTACAGAAACGACAAATCGTTCATACAAACGGCTAATAAACTCTATTGGTAACAACTTAAAGTCATACAATCGCCAAATACTAATTTGATTCGTCACTTCTTTATCTCCATCTAAAGCATTTGCAACAAGGTCTAGATTCGCTCCTTGTATCGCTTTTATTTCCTCGGCATTAACTTCAAAAATCCCTCCATTCAATTGCTTACTTAAACTCTTTAACAACCCGACAATACTATCACCAGCTCTTAATACATCACAGAAATTAGCTTGTTCCGCTTTAGGGCTGTCTATAAATTGTTTAAAATAGTTTTTACTAAAAACACTATTCCCATTATTATCAGTCTGTTCTTCCAGATATTTAATTAGAATAAATTTGACCAGTAACTTTTTCAACAACTCACTCCCACAACCTATTTCTTTTTCTTTTTTAAGTATATTCTGCTCTATATGATCTAGTAGCTTTTGGTAAGGCGAATTTTTAGCGTAGTTTTTTTTAGCTTGTTCAAGGATTCTTCCTTCAAAAATGTCAACCCTTAGTTTTTTATCTATTTCCGTAATTTCTTCTATCCAAAAGCTTGCTTCTTTTTTCTTAGAAATAGGTTGTCGTGTATCAATAATTTTAATTTCATCATCATACACTACAATCGCTAAAACAATTTCACCAAGTGTCCATATTTGTTTATTAATCTTGTAAAGAGGACGCTTTTCTTCATCTGTTTTATTTCGTTCATCATAAATGTAGACAAAAGGGACTTCTTTATTTTCTAACTCATTTTTTAGAAAATAAACATAGTCAGCCCCTACTAACCTTGCTTGAGTCTTATAATACTCAAGCCTTTTCTCTTTGGAGGTAGTAGCAACGGGATGTAAATTTTTAGCGTATCTTTCTATAGATAGATGCTCTTCTATTTTTTTAGAATTGATATGATTCATTATTTCTGTCTAATAAAATAACCAATTTATTATTCCTATAAAGATACTAAATATTATCAACTTCTTAAATTAAAACAAATTGTTTCAGACAAAAACACCATACCCATAACGACAAAAAGAGATGCCGGGGGGACATCTCTTTTCTAACCTTTCTAATAATTAAACTTTACGTCTCAATAGATGATATAGAAGTTGGACGATTGGTACAAATCTATTTTATTCAATTTGGTTATGGTTCTATGCGGCAAATTAAAATATCCAACTTCTATTGTTCATCTACGTTGGTTAATTCTCCATACTAATAAAAGGAATCAATCCGTCTTTAAGTCTTAAACTTGGGGATGATGCTCCTATACATCGTCGCATGGTTATTTTTGTGCTGGTGCTTACTTTATCATTCTAATGCTTTGTCGGTTTTTAGTTTTTTTTTAACAAAAAAGACTAGCAATCAATCAAATACGATCACTAAACAAAGTCATAGGATTTCAAAAATCTGTCAAAAAAAGAGATAACCTCTGTATTGCTACAAAGGTATCTCTTCAAATTTAAGACAGACAGATAAGACAATTTGCATTGTTTCTTTTTCAAATAGGTTTTTGGTTTAGTTTTCCACTCTTCAGGCGATTAGGGTTTTGGGTTTTCAGAAAAAACCCTAATCGCCTTGGAGTAAAAACTAATCAAGCTTCATGGTTTTTATAGTGTTTAGATATTATTTGGGGTATTTTAGTTGTATTACAATACAATTAGCTATGAATCTTAATTAAGGGTTGACTCTATATTGAATTCAAATATAAAGCAGATTTTCAGTAGTTCCAAATTTTTATGTTATTTTTTTGATGATTTTTAAATAAGTGTAATCAAATTAATTTAACCAATAATCATAAAGCTTTAAAAAACCACACTAAACACTTAAAAACCAATAAAATAACCAAATACCTTTTATTTCATTAATTTAAAATAAAAAATCTTTTTTTTATCCTTACATCAATTTTATGTTGACGTTTCACTCTAAAAAGTCACATTTTTTCATTTTATTACCAAACAATAAACAGACAACCTAATTCAATTTTAACAACAGCTAGTATACTATGAAAATCATTTGTGTTGGCCGCAACTATGCTGCACATGCCGCAGAGCTTAATAATCCCGTTCCTCAAACGCCACTTTTATTTTTAAAACCCGATACAGCGCAACTCTTAGACGGTTACCCATTGTTCTATCCTGCCTTTACCAAAGACTTGCATTATGAAGTAGAAGTATTGCTTAAGATTTGTAAAAATGGCAAACACATCACACCTGAGTTTGCATCCGATTATTACAATCAAGTATCGGTAGGCATTGACTTTACGGCGCGTGACGTACAGCGGGAGTGCAAAGAAAAAGGGCATCCTTGGGAAATTGCAAAGGCATGGAATCATTCCGCTGCTATTGGACGTTTTGTTCCTATTGAAGACGTTAAAAATGACACTGGAGCCATCGACTTTTCTCTAACTAAGAATGGAGAAACCGTGCAACAAGGAATTACCAGTGATATGATCACTAGTTTTGATGATTTAATTGTCTATATCTCTAAATATTTCATGCTCTTGAGAGGAGATGTTATTTTTACAGGAACGCCAAAAGGAGTGGGTCCCGTTCAGATTGGAGATCGATTAGAGGGCTTTATTGGCAAGCAATCTTTGTTAAACTGTTCTATTAAGTAAATACGCAATAAAGTGACACTTTACTATTATTAATACTCCGTTGATTTTTTAGTTTTTCTATAAAAAACATAAAAAAACATCTTGCATTAGTTTGATTATCAGCTTTTTAATACTTTCTTAACTAGAAACCTATCTTGCTGATAATCAAACTAATACGATTTTTCAACGGAGTAATGTATTATAACAAAACTTGTTTTTGAATCAAAACAAGCCATACCTCTTTAATGCCGTACTCATGTTAATTTGAAGGTTTGAATTTGAAATTATTCAACTAAGATTCAAACCTTCAAATCAATTTCATTCCTTAAAAAACCGTGGATCATTCAAGAACTCATAATCGGTCAAGGTTTCTAAAAAAGCAATAATGGCTTCTTTTTCTTCTATTGATAATGGGATACCCAAATCTCCGTTTGCTTGCACCAGAGAAGTCGCCAAGCTATTGGAAGGAAGTACCGTATTAGCATAGTGATCCAACACAGCGTCTAAGCTATTGAACCTAGCATTGTGCATATAAGGTGCTGTTACACTTATATTCCTCAACGTCGGCACTTTAAATTTACCTATATCCAATGGATTTGCCGAAATAGCTGCTCGCCCAGAATCAGAAAAAACACTATCAATTCCGTTATTAAAATAACCTTGATTGGTAAATAGGATTCCACTATGGCAGCTTTCACATTTTTGGTCAAACAATTGCAATCCCTTGAGTTCTTGATCCGTTAAGGTCTCCTCCCCTTTTAGGTAAGCATCGTATTTAGAGTTATTGGAAACCATCAGCAGCATGAACTGCGCTAAGGCGTCCATCAACAAAGGCATATTGATTTCAGTTGTATTAAAAGCAGCTTCAAACAAGGCGGGGTATTCAGCATCGTTCTTTATTTTTGCAATAACAGCAGTAATATCCTCGCCCATTTCAACAGGGCTTTCAATTGCATTAATAGGAACAAAATCTAAATGCGTCACGCCACCATCCCAGAAAAACTCACGATTAAATGCTAAATTTGCCAATCCAGGAGCATTCCGTGTTCCGACCAAACCGTCTATTCCAATACTAAATGGATGCAATGGATTATCTGCAAAAGCTAGTGTTTGATCGTGACAGGAACTACAAGAAATGCTTCCGTCGATGGATAAAATAGGGTCAAAAAATATTTTCCGTCCTAATTTAAATCCTTCTTCTGTGATCGAGTTGTTGTAAAAAGTGTAGGTAGGTGCAGGAAAATTACTGGGGGCAACAAATTCGTATGGACTTTTTGCCCTTTGTAAGCTGTCGTCTTGACAAGCCGTAAAGCAGTACATAAAACCTAGACACTTCATTAGTTGTATAATAAAATGTCTAGGTTGTTTTAAAGAGAAAAACATACTATAAAATAGAATTACTTAGCATGAATTCCATGCACCATAAAAGCATTTTCCATGTTATGTGCAAAATCGGCACCAGGAGCTGGACTCATCACCATATTTGTTGTAGAAAAATCAATGGCATGATGTCCATCCAAAATTTCTAGTAAATTCATGACAATGTGCGCTTCTTCATCTGAGCTAGTTGTTACTTCAGCAGACGAAGGAAAATCTAAGGTAATACGTTTTACATTATTAACTAATGAAGCATTTCCTGCCATTTCTTTCCAACCTCCAATATGAAATTTAAACGTATTGTCTGCTTTTGTAGACGCTGGCGATGTTCCTTCCAATTTGTAGAAGATATATCCAGAATCCCAGTTCCACAACCAACCGCTGCCCGAAGGATCTAAAACACCAGCATTGGCTCCATCTTCTACATCATCCGCTTCAATTCCTATCGTAAAGGTAATTTTGTCGTACGTTCCTACAGGTACATTTTCCAAGGTAATTGCTCTGGAACTTGCATTCGATTCTAAGACTTGGTAAAAGCCTTTCACTTCCTCAGCAGTTGCGCCTGTGCTTACTTCATCTGAATACGATTCGCCATTAGGTCCTGTTAATTCAACTCTAGAAATATAGTATCCTAAGGTTTGAATGTTAAAATCTTGACTCATCGCTGTTCTAAAGGGGTAATCTGTACTTCCACTTGCATTTAAAGTAACCGCTTCTGTTCCTACTTTGTTGTCAAATTCCAAGCTAAATTGACCATACTCTGTTGTAGCTTCTTTTGTACAAGCAGAAAAAGTCGCTAAAAGAATCGTTAAGCCGAATAAGATATATTGTAAATTTTTCATTGTTCTTAATTTTAAGTTTTTTCGTTCTTTGACAAATTGTGTGGTAATAGTTTAAACCATTTTTTTTATTAGACAGTATGAGTCGTAAGTTTTAAGTAGAAAGTCGTCTATTTTCTTTTGGTAATAAACGACTTACGACTTTCTACTTAAAACTTATATCCTAATTCATAGCTGTTAAAAGTTAGCCTATGGTTTCAACTCCACACGATTTGTCAATGAACCAGTTTTTTTTATAGTAATAATAAATACACTATCTTCTAAATCAAACCATAGAAGGTAGGTCTAAAGGCGCAATCTATTTCCTTGAAATAAATCCCACTAAGGCTGCATTAAGTAAATCAAAAGCATCCTGTTATAGCATAACATAGCC
>CACVAQ010000526.1:0-6295 GCA_902727865.1 uncultured Aureispira sp.
AAAAAAACTAAAACCTCGGAGAAGCAGCGAAGCTAACAATAAGCGTAGCGCTCATGAACCGAACGGAGTGAGCTCACGAGCAAAGCGAGCTAACAAACGTAGTGAACTAATCCCACGAAGTATTATTATGTACCAGATCTAAACAAATGATAAGTTATTGACCGCTACATTTTTTGTTTAATTTAGACCATCACTGATCAAAAATTACAGTCGCTCCACCAACTCCTGTAAAACCGTTCGGTCAATGACATGCTTGCCCTCAAACCAAATCATTTCAAATTCAAGAGCTTGTTGTTTGGTGAACATATCGTGCATTTTTAGCCTTTCTGCATTGACGTATTCATCGTCTTTTCCATAAACAACATATAATTTTTTGTGGTGTAGATAATCTTTCATTGGAAGATAAGCCAAGTCCGTTGGGAAAGCAGCGCCCCATAAAATTAAATTATCAAACGAAGGGCGATTGCGTTCTATCCAACGCACAGCAGTTGCGCCACCTTGAGAAAACCCTAGAATATTAATCTCTACGTCTTCAGGCAGTTGGTTTTTATATTGATAATAAAGGTGTTCAATATAGTTGCAATAATCCTCAATTTCTGACAAACGATCTGTTTTTGTCATCCAAGAAGCTCCAACGATCCCTTTTCTTTCGTTCCAATAAAAACGAGAAAAACCTTCTGGAGCAAGGATAAACGCATCTGTGTCTAAATCCTTAAATTTATGAATAATTTGACTCGCCAATTGTCCATATCCATGTAGAACAATAAAGAATTTTTTTGTTGATTTAGAAGGATTTCCCAGTGTATAATAATGAGCCGTTCGAGGGAATTTAATTTGATGTGCTTGCATAAAGAATGAGATTTTTGATATTTACATCAAAAAACTATATTTTGAGTGAAATTAAAAGAAAATCATCAAATTATTTTTGATAATACCCTTATTCTTAATAAGAGTTGTTGCCTAGTTAGACAGAAACTCGCTGAACATTCATCATCAAGTAATGGCCAAAAAGAAAGAAGAAATACTCAAAAAAACAGAACAAACTGCTTCAAAGAATTTATTGATTCAATGTGGAAAGCACCTTGCTGCTTATCTAGTTTTACTTGTTGTTACGATGTTGTACCTCAAACCAGTTGCTTTTGAAGGGATGTCTTTGCAACAGCATGATAATGTTCAAGCAGTGTATCAGCAAAAAGAAATTCTAGATTACCAAAAAAAAGACGGTAAAGTCATTCGATGGACGAATCATATGTTTGGCGGGATGCCAACGGCATTGATGCGTGGGAATAACAGTAACTATGTCGGATTAAATTTGGGGAGAGTGGTCACTGTTTTTACACAAAAAACAGAATTACGGACCCTTTTCTTGATTATGCTTTGTGCTTATATTGGCTTGATGCTTCTAGAGGTAAATTTCTTCTTAAGCATTGCCTTAGCCATTATATTGGGCTTTTTTACGTCCAATAGCTTGTATATTGCAGCAGGACATACTGGAAAAATGGATGTACTGGCAATTACACCAATGATTGTAGGAGCATTTATTTATGCTTACCGAAAAAACCTATTACTAGGGACAACTATTTTTACAATCGGATTGAGTTACAGTATTATGAGGAATCACGTTCAGATGACTTATTATACTTATTTTGCCTTGACAATTATAGGCTTGTTTTTCCTAATAGAATCTATCCAAAAACAAACGTTACCTAAATTTGGGAAGTTTGCAACAAGTATGATTTTGGCAACTTTATTAGCAGTAATGTCTAATGTAGGTGCCCTGTGGCCAACCTATGAATATGGACAAGCCTCGACTAGAGGGAAGAGCGAATTGATTAAAAAAGCAGACCAATCACCTAATGCTACTAAGAATGCTGCAAGTGGTTTAGGCTATGAATATGTGTTCGGTTTAAGCATGGAAAAGGCAGAAGTAATGACTTTAGCATTCCCTAATTTTTATGGTGGAACACAAGCTAAGTCCTTCTATTCTAACATGGAGTCTGAAACGTATGCGGCATTTAATGACCCAAGTATACAACGAGAAATTATTGCTGCGGCTAAAAAGAACGGCATCGCTGATGGAAGCCAGTTTTTGAATCAGTTGATTAACCAATATACTAGACACTATCGAGGCAGCCAAACCATGAGTGGTGGACCAATGTATTATGGTGTTGTTGTTTGCTTCTTGTTATTTTTAGCCCTTTTATTATTACGAGGAACCATCAAATGGGCATTTGTAAGTACCTTTGCCTTTCTTACTATATTAGCATGGGGGAAACATTTTGCCATTTTTAATGATTTGATGTACTATTATTTCCCATTGTATTCTAAGTTTAGAGATACCAAAATGACGCTTTTGGTTGCGCAACCTATTGCCATTTTAGCCATCGGACTTGGTTTGATGGAACTGGTTAATTTTAATGCAGAAAAATATAAAAACACTTTATCCGCAAAACTGTTGCCCTCAATAAAACAAACCGTTTCTAGACAAGGCTATGTTTTATTGGCAGGGGTAATCTTTTTGGGCTTTTGTGGTTTAACTTATTTGTATATAAGTATGGGAACACTGTCTTCTCCAAAAGACGATGAATTGGCAATGATAAGTCCTAGATTAATTGCAGCATTAGAAGCTGATAGAGCAGCATTAGCAAAAGCAGATATATTAAAAGGAATGGGCTTTGTATTGGCAACTATGGTAGCCTTGAGTTTGTATGCTAAACAAATCATAAAGATAGAAATAGCAGCCGTGATTTTGGCTTTATTGGCAATGTTGGATTTGAATATAGTTAATAAAGATTATCTCAACAAAGATAGCTATACGAAGGTCGGGTATCTAGAAAAAACGAACCAACAGGTAGTTCAAAAATCAGATCGTGATGTTCTAAAAGATCAATCGATTTATAAAGTAGTGGACTATTCTCGTGGTGCGCCAAGTCAAACGGCTGCTACCTCTGGCTTGCATAAGAGTTTGGGTGGGTATTCTGCGGCAAAGCCTTTGTTGTATCAAGAGTTTTGGAATTATTATCAACTGGATAATGGAAATGTTGCTTTAAAACAACATAGCAACTTGATGAACATGATGAATGTAAAGTACATTCTTATTAGTCCTGAACGATTTATGGATAATCCAACGGCATTAGGGAATGCTTGGTTTATTCAAAATATTAAACAAGTTAAAAATGCGAATGAAGAATTGGCGGCATTGGATGCATTAGATCCCGTTTTAAATGCAGTCGTACAAGAGAAATACGCAGACTATGTTAGTGGCTTGAATACAGCGTATCAAGCAGGAGATAAAATTTATTTAGAAAGCTATCATCCCGATACCATGACGTATCAATCAGAAACAAGCAAAGATAGATTTGCCGTGTTCTCTGAAATGTATTACCCAACAGGCTGGAATGTTTATATAGATGGAGAACAGGTAGATGACTTCATCAAAACAAACTATATATTGAGAGGGTTAAAAGTGCCTAAAGGTAAACATAAAATACAAATGATATACGAGCCTCAATCTATTTTATTAGGATCTAAACTAGGGGGTTTTGCGACTATTTTAATCCTCCTTTTGATTGGAAGTTCCATCTATTATTCTACTAAAAAATAAGGTTGTTCTAACTACTTATAATGCTCACAGAACATCAACGACTCGGTTTGTGAAAAATATAGCCTAGCTTATAGGTCATTTTTTGCAAACCGAGTAATTGATAAAGTCTACTATATATGTTATTTAATTCGATAGATTTTGCTCTGTTTTTACCAATTATGTTTGCAGTATATTGGGGAATAGCTCAAAAAGGTTTGAGACTACAGAATTTTTTAATTGTTATAGCAAGTTATTTTTTCTATGGCTGGTGGGACTGGCGGTTTTTATCTTTAATATTTTTTAGTACTGTTGTTGATTATTTAATAGGATTAAAGCTAGGAAAAGAATCGGTTCCTTTTAGGCGAAAAATGTACTTATGGCTTAGCCTTTTTGTCAATCTTGGGTTTTTAGGTTTTTTCAAATATTACAACTTTTTTCTAGATAACTTTGTGGCTGCCTTTTCTTTCTGTGGGCTAAATATACAAGCCAGTAGTTTAGAAGTTATTTTGCCTGTCGGTATCAGTTTTTATACTTTTCAGACATTGAGTTATACGATTGACATCTACAAACGAAATCTAGAACCTTCCAAAGATTTTATCGCTTTTGCTGCTTTTGTTAGCTTTTTTCCTCAGCTGGTAGCAGGTCCCATCGAGCGAGCAACCAAACTATTGCCTCAGTTTTATACGCCTCGAAAATTTGATAAAAATTTAGCGGTAGACGGCTTGCGCCAAATCCTTTGGGGCTTTTTCAAAAAAGTAGTGATTGCCGATAGTTGTGCCCAAACAGCCAATTTAATTTTTAATAATTCAGGTGATTATTCGGGAAGTACTTTAGTACTTGGAGCGATCTTGTTCACGTTCCAGATTTATGGTGACTTTTCAGGGTATTCAGATATAGCGATAGGAACAGCTCGCTTGTTTGGGTTTAAGTTGATGCGAAACTTTGCCTTTCCTTACTTTTCTAGAGACATTGCGGAATTTTGGAGGCGTTGGCACATTTCTCTGTCAACATGGTTTCGAGATTACCTGTATATTCCATTAGGGGGAAGTAGAGGAGGAACAGGGATGAAGGTTCGAAATACATTTATTATCTTTTTGGTGAGTGGATTTTGGCATGGAGCCAATTGGACGTATATCATTTGGGGCTTGCTCAATGCCATTTATTTTTTGCCTTTATTATTAACAAATAACAACCGAAATCATATAGAAATTGTTGCCAAAGGCAGCTTTTTACCTTCGCTTAGAGACGCATTTGCTATGTTGACAACGTTTGTATTAACAGTGTTTGCTTGGATCTTTTTTAGAGCGGATAGTGTTGGGCATGCCTTTAGTTATATAGCAGGAATTTGTTCGAGCTCTATTTTTTCATTCCCTCAAGTACATCCAATTACAACGTTGATCGTATTGTTTTTCTTTTTAATAATAGAATGGATCGGTAGAGAAGGCAATCATGCACTTGAAAAAATAGGATTAAAGTGGAATAGACCAGGTCGGTTATGTTTTTATTATGTCTTGGCTCTAGTCGTTTTATTGTTTTCTGGACAACGACAAGAATTTATTTATTTCCAATTTTAAACAAGTATGAAAAGAATTATATTTCAGACCACCATTTTTATACTGATAACGGGCGTATCGTTTTTACTAATCTTATGTCAAGCAGATGGCTATTCGGATGCGTTTTATTTAAAATTTACAACAAAGCCACAGACTAATTTAATTCTAGGAACCTCTAGAGCTGCACAGGGATTACAACCCTTAATATTTGATGCGATCTTAAAAAAAGAGGCTCCCTTTTTTAATTATGCCTTTACTTTAGCTCAAAGCCCTTTTGGTGCTGTTTATTTGAATAGTATCCAAAAGAAACTAGATACAACAAAAACGAAGGCAACGTTTATTGTCACAGTAGATCCTTGGACGATTTGTTCTGAAACGAAAAATCCGAATGATTCTACGAATTTTAGAGAAGTAGAGTTAGCTTTAGCCAATACAGAAAATGTGAATGTAAAACCCAATTTAGGGTATTTGTATCATAATTATGGCGGCAAATATCATCAAATATTATTTCCAATTAATTCTAAAATGTATTTGCATGAAGAAGGCTGGTTAGAAATGAACTTAAGAACAGATACAGCGACCATTCGCCAGAGAACCCTAAAAAAGATAAAAGATTACCGATACAATGTCTTACCAAAGTATAAATTTTCTTCTTTAAGGTTACAATATCTAATTAAAACCATTCAATATTTGAATAAGTATGGAGAGGTGTTTTTGGTGAGAATACCTGTGTCAGAAAAAATGATGGAGATCGAAAATGAGTTAATGTCAGACTTTGATTTTAAAATAAAAGAGGCCATTCTTCTGTCAAAAGATTATTTGGATTTGACTAAAGAAAACAGTAGTTTTACGTATACTGATGGCAATCATTTGTACAAAAAATCAGGTGCAGTTGTGTCAGAAAAAATTGCTAATTGGGTGAAATCTAAATAAGTTTATTTCGAGAGGCATAACTTGTCTTAAATAAGTTGACGGATTAAGATGAAAATGAAATTTTTTGAAGCACTTAATTGTGTCGTATCTAAAAAGGATGCAATTCAAAAGAGCTTTTTTGAAAAAGATTAAAAAAGAAAAAGCGCCTTTGCATCAACTCAGAAAAGTAATTATAAAAATAATAAAAAAGGTGTCAACATAAGATGTACTGATCGTTCGTTTTATA
>CACVAQ010000526.1:6395-12219 GCA_902727865.1 uncultured Aureispira sp.
ATATAGCTTGTTGAGCAATAAATTAAAGCTTCCACCTATAAATTAAAGATAAATTAGAGATTGTATTCATCGTTAAATTCTTATCTAAAGAAGGAATTCGATTAGGCAATAGTTCTCTACAATTGATTAAAAAATAAGCAGACAAATATATCTTATGAAAGTAGCCTTTATAACTGGAGTAACAGGACAAGATGGAGCCTATTTGAGCGAATTTTTGTTAAAGAAGGGATATCAAGTGCATGGCATGAAGAGAAGATCTTCTCTTTTTAATACCGATAGAATAGATCACCTTTATCAAGATCCACATATTGACAACCGCAATTTCTTTTTGCATTATGGAGATATGACGGACAGCACGAATATCACTCGTCTAATAAAAGAAATTCAACCCGATGAGATTTATAATCTAGCAGCAATGAGCCATGTGCATGTTTCATTTGAAACACCAGAATATACTGGAAACGTTGATGGTTTGGGGACTCTCAGAATATTAGATGCGGTGCGTCTATTGGGGATGGAGGAGAAGGTGCGGATTTACCAAGCGTCTACTTCGGAACTGTATGGGAAAGTACAAGAAGTCCCACAATCAGAAACAACTCCTTTTTATCCTCGTTCGCCTTATGCCGTCGCAAAAATGTACGCTTACTGGATTACGGTCAACTACAGGGAAGCTTATGGAATGTATGCTTGTAATGGGATTCTTTTTAACCACGAATCTCCTATGCGTGGCGAAACATTCGTTACTAGAAAAATCACAAGAGCGACCTCTAAAATTGCCTTAGGTTTACAAGACCAACTTTATTTAGGGAATTTAGATGCGAAGAGAGATTGGGGACATGCAAAGGATTATGTGCGTATGATGTGGATGATTCTGCAAGCAGATGAAGCCGAAGATTGGGTCATTGCGACGGGTAAAACCACTACCGTAAGAGATTTTGTACGAATGAGCTTTGGGGAGGTTGGAATTGAACTAGAGTTTAAAGGGGAAGGAGTGGATGAAAAAGCCTACGTGAAATCTTGTTCAAATGCAGATTATCAAGTAGAAATTGGCAAAGAAATCTTAGCCGTTGATCCTAAATATTTCCGTCCAACAGAAGTAGAATTGTTAATTGGTGATCCAACCAAAGCAAATGAAAAACTGGGCTGGATTCCTGAGCATGATTTGGGCTCGTTGGTAAAGGATATGATGCAAAGTGATCTTAAGTTGATGAAGAAAGAACAGTACTTAAAAGAAGGCGGTTATGTGGTTATGAATTACTTTGAGTAGGTTTATAACTTGTTTTTTGCAGAGACCTTAGTGCATTCTATTTGTTAGATGATAATGAAAGACAAGATTGATAATGAAAAAAAATAAGAACAGAACATATATCATTGCAGAAGCAGGGGTGAATCATAATGGTGATCCTTTGTTGGCAAAAAAGTTAATAGAAGAAGCTAAAAATGCTGGGGCGGATTGTGTCAAATTTCAAACCTTCAAAGCTTCTCAAATTGTAACCCAAACGTCTCCGAAAGCGAAATATCAGCTAGAGGTTACGGACAGAGAAGAGAGCCAGTATGAGATGCTAAAAAAGCTAGAACTGGATTTTGAAGCCTATCAGGAGTTGATTGCTTATTGTAAAGAGCTGGACATTGATTTCTTGTCTACGCCATATAATTTGGAAGATTTAGATTTTCTAGAACAATTTGGAGTAAGTACCTACAAAATCGCTTCTGGGCAGTTGACGGAATTGCCTTTTTTGCGTGCCGTTGCTAGAAAAAATAAAACGATGTTGGTTTCTACTGGGATGGGAACCTTGGCAGATGTTTTTAATGCTATAGAAGCCATCAAAAATGAAGGGAATGAAGATATTGTTGTCTTACAATGTACCACAAATTACCCTTCTAAAATAGAAGATGCGAATATCCTAGCCATGCAATCTATTAAGGACGCTTGTGGGGTAAGGGTAGGTTATTCGGATCATGTGACGAATAATTTTGCCTGTTTTGCTTCTGTCGCATTAGGCGCTGAAGTGGTGGAAAAACATTTTACGTTGGATAAAAATATGGAAGGTCCTGATCATTCTTGCTCGCTCACGCCATCCGAATTCAAAGACTTAGTAGAGGGCATCCGAAACATCGAATTGTCTCTAGGAAGTAAGGTGAAAAAACCTTCTCAGATTGAACTAGATAATAGTTTGGGTATGAAGCGAGGGATGGTGATTATACAACCAATTGAAGCAGGTGCTGTGCTGACCAAAGCGCATATTGGTTTCAAACGACCTCTACAAGGTATTCCTATTAATATGCTTGATACGGTCATTGGAAAAAAAGTCTCTAAATCCTTGGCATTAGATGAATCAATAGATTATAATTGTATCGTATGGTAGAGGAGTTTTCCATTAAACGAATTACTAAATTAGATGCCCTCGCTTTGCAACAGTTTATTGCTGCGATTGGGCATTCGGTCAAAACGTTTCGATATTTTGATAAACGACCGATTGACGTTTTAGACAATCACAAATTGACTTTGCTTGCATTTTTGGGCAAAAAACCAATTGGTTATGGACACCTAGATTATGAAGGGGGAAAAACTTGGTTGGGCATTGCAATGATTGAAGGCTATACAGGCAAAGGCTTCGGTAAAAAGATCATGGATTATTTACTGACTTATGCCGATGAAAGTAATTTGCCAGAAATACACTTGTCTGTTGATAAAGAAAATAAAGCAGCGGTATCTTTATATGATAAGTTAGATTTTGAAGTGGTTAAGGAATTAAATAGTTCTGTTATTCTGATGAAAAGATTAAAACAATAAATGGATTCAAATATATATATTAGCTCATTAGCTTTTTTGGGGCAGCCTGTAGAAGAGGTGGTTTTGCTTTGTGAGAACGAAGGGATCAACTTAGAATTTAGTTCGGGAATGCCTTATAAAGAGGATATGGAACAAATTTACAGAGAAAGTAAGGTGGTTCGAATGCCACATAACTATTTTCCAGCACCTGAGATTCCTTTTGTGTTAAACTTGGCTAGTACAGATGCTACCATTAGACGCACTTCTATAGAGCATTGCAAAAATGGTTTGCATTTGGCTAAGGCGAGTGCGGCTCCTTTTTATGCGGCTCATGCAGGCTTTTGTGTAGATCCTGATCCTGCTGAATTAGGCAAAAAAATAACGGTTCCTGAGCATTTGAATAAGCAAGCGAATAAGAAGCATTTCATTGAGTCTATAGAAGAAATATTGGTTCTGGCAGAGGCCTTAGAAGTGTATTTTTTGATTGAAAACAATGTAGTCGCACCATTTAATTATGATGGGACTAATTTTTTATTATGTACTGAATTTGAAGAAATTAGTTGGCTGTTTGAAACGGTAACACACGATAGACTTGGCTTGTTATTAGATACAGCGCATTTAAAAGTGAGTTGCCAAACGCTCGACTTGAATTTGAAAGAAGAATTTGAAAAAATAAAGCCCTTTGTCAAAGCATTTCACCACAGTGATAATGACGGCACAAAAGATAATAATTTACCCTTACCTGAAGATTATTGGTTTTTAGAATATTTTGAAACTTTTAAAAACTACGTACACGTTTTAGAAGTTAGATCTTTAGGCTTGATTGAAATTAAAGCGCAATTAAAATTATTAACAGGAGATGGAAATTAAAGACTTAATCATTAGCAAAAACTCAAATTTGAGAGAAGCGCTTCATTCTTTAGATAAAAGTGGCTCTGGAGTTTTGTTTATTGTAGGGGAGACCAATCAATTATTAGGGGTCTTAACGGATGGCGATGTAAGACGGTTTTTACTGTCTGAAATGAATTTAGAAACAGCCGTTACCAATGTAATGAATGCGGACTTTGTATCGCTGCCTTCTAGTTCTGATAACTCTACGATTTTAGCAAATTTAAACGATAGAATTAAAATTATACCGCTCTTAAATGATAAAAGAGAAGTCGTGGATTATGCTTCGCTGAATCGTTTAAGGCGAATTTCAATTGCCTCTCCATTGTTGGAAGGAAATGAATTGACCTATTTAACGGAATGTATCAAAACGAATTGGATTTCATCTCAAGGGAAATACGTTCGGAAATTTGAGGCCTTGTTCCGTGATTATCACGAGAACCACGAAGCCTTAGCCGTTAGTAACGGAACGGTTGCTTTGCACTTAGCTTTGGCTGCACTTGGCGTAGGAAAAGGGGACGAAGTCCTTGTTCCGAATATGACCTTTGCCGCTTCAATTAATGCCGTGCTGTATACTGGAGCAACCCCCGTGTTAGTTGAGATAGAAGAAAAGACACTCAATATAGATGTTAGCAAAATAGAAGCACTGATTACGCCTAAGACACGAGCGATTATGCCAGTGCATTTGTACGGGCAAGCTTGTGATATGAATGAAGTGATGCGGATTGCAAATCAGCATGATTTATTGGTGGTAGAAGATTGTGCCGAGGCATTGGGCTCTACTTATGAGGGGCGACCTTTGGGCGCTTTTGGAGATGCGGCAACCTTTAGTTTTTATGGTAATAAAACCATTACGACAGGAGAAGGCGGGATGGTTTTGTTTAAAGATCCTGCTGTAGCGGAAAAAGGGGCTGTTTTGAGAGATCATGGAATGAGCAAAGACAGACGATATTGGCACGACTATGTTGGATTTAATTATAGATTGACCAATTTGCAAGCGGCAATAGGTGTTGCCCAGTTTGAACGTTTGGATCACTTTGTTAATGCTAAAAAAGAATTAGCAGAAAAATACAATACGACTTTATCGAAATATGCTTTTTTTCAAATTCCTGCTAAAAGAGAAAATGCCACGAATTCATATTGGTTGTATACCTTCTTAGTCAAAGAAAGTGCGCCTTTTAAGCGTCAAGATTTAATGGATTTTTTGAATGAAAAAGGCGTCGAAACTAGACCGATCTTTTTTCCTTTAAATATCATGCCTCCTTACGTAGATTATGGCGACAAAGATGCTTTTGATCTGTCTAAACGTATTTCAGAAGCAGGAATGAGTTTGCCTTCTGCCGTGAATTTGTCTGCTTTGGAGGTGGATTACATTTGTGCTTGTATTTCAGAATTTGTTGCTCAATATTGATCGATCTAAAGCCTAAAAAAGTAGTGAAAAATTCAAAAATTTTATATGTAATTCCAGCGAGAGGAGGCTCTAAAGGTGTTCCAAACAAAAATATCAAACTTTTGTCTGGAAAACCCTTAATTTATTACTCAATAGTAGAAGCTTTAAAAGTTGCGAATAAAGCGGACATTTGTGTCTCGACGGATTCTATGGAAATTAAGAAGGTCGTTGAAGAGATTGGGCTAGAAGTGCCTTTTTTGAGACCCGATGAAATTGCATCCGATACAGCGACAACCGAAAGTGTTCTAGTACATGCTTTAAATTATTACAAAAGCAAAGGGATAGCCTACGAATTTGTGGTCTTGTTGCAACCGACATCGCCTTTGAGAAAAGCGATTCATATAAAGGAAGCGATAGAATTGATAGAGGACGATGTCAATTTAGTCATCTCGGTAAAAGAAACGGATGCAAACCCTTATTATGTTTTATTTCAAGAAAATGAAGCAGGTATTTTAGAAAAATCTAAAAAAGGCGTTTTTACTCGTCGGCAGGATTGTCCCGTTGTGTATGAATTAAATGGGGCTGTTTATGTTATTAGAACAAGTAAGTTATTAGAGCTTGGGTATCAAAAATTGCAAATGAAGAAATATTTGATGCCTAAAAGAGCCTCTATAGATATTGACGATCTTATAGATTTTAAAATTGCAGAAGTTTTGATGGAAAATCCGAACTTGTAAACTGCCCTAATCGCTGTGTTTTTTAGAAATGCGCCT
>CACVAQ010000527.1:0-2311 GCA_902727865.1 uncultured Aureispira sp.
AAATACTTACATTCTTCGACTTTTGGAGATTCGCTTACATTTTTAGTATATTGTGCAATAACATCACAATTATATTAAATAATACTCCGTTGATTAGTTCACTAGGTTTGTTAGCTCGCTTTGCTCGTGAGCTCACTTCGTTCGGTTCATGAGCGCTACGCTTTTTTAGCTGCGCTGTTACTTCCTGGTCGTGGTCATGCCCCTTTGTTAATACGAAAAGTCGCTTTGCTTAGTTTGGGTTCTATGAAAAACATAAAAAGTAGCTTGCATTAGTTTGATTAGCCGTTTTTAGTGTATTGATTAGTAAAAACACACCTCACTGATAATCAAAGCAAAGCGCTCATACAATAAACTAATACGATTTAGCTACGCTGAGCCTTTGTTAATCCGTGAGGTCGCTACGCTTAGTTCGGGTTTTCAACGGAGTAATGACTAAATTAATCTTGCTAAAATAGACACCACAACAATGACATCAAAAATTCTAAAAATAAAACAACGATTACTATTATCGCTTCTTGTTTTACTAACACCAATCCTTTCTTTTTGTCAAGAACCTGCTGTAAAAGGTATTGACAAACAGATTGATGAAGCATTTACCCCCTTTTCTAATTTCATACAGAGTATTATTTTCTTCTCTATTCCTTTGGGTGATAATGTAAGCATTCCAATTGTTTTAATTGTATTAATATTGGGCGCTTTATTCTTCACACTATACTTTGGCTTTCCAAATATCAAGCATTTTGGCTTGGCGATCAAAACAGTTCGTGGAGATTACTACACTCCAAGTGTCGAGTCTCAAAAATTCGTTCCTGATGATAATGTTCGTGAAAGTGTTCTGGACGATATGCCAGGTACGATTCGAGATGAAGCGCATGAAGGAGAAGTAACACCGTTCCAAGCCTTAACCGCAGCTCTTTCTGCAACGGTTGGTTTAGGAAATATTGCGAGTGTTGCCGTTGCCTTGAGTCTAGGTGGTCCAGGGGCAACCTTTTGGATGATTTTGGCAGGTTTCTTAGGTATGTCTACTAAGTTTGCAGAATGTACCTTGGGGGTTAAATATAGAGAAATAGATGCCGATGGAACCGTACATGGAGGCCCTATGTATTATCTAAGAAAAGGACTAGCCGATAAAGGACTAGGTACTTTAGGTAAAGTATTTGCTGTTTTCTTTGCTATTATGTGTATTGGTGGTTCTTTTGGTGGTGGAAATATGTTTCAAGCCAATCAAGCTGCCATTCAATTTCTAAATGTTATTTATGGCGATCCTACTTCGATCCCAACTAGTGCTAAAACTGTTTTTGGTGTTATTGTAGCTGCTTTAGTAGGTATTGTTATCATTGGTGGTATTAAACGAATTGGACAAGTAACAGAAAAAGTAGTTCCTTTTATGGCGGTACTTTATGTTGGTGCGGCCTTGATCGTTCTTGGGCTTAATGTTAATCTAATACCGACTGCCTTCGGTTTAATATTTGAAGGTGCTTTTGCTCCGATGGCGATTACGGGTGGTTTTATTGGTGTTTTAATTCAAGGTTTCCAACGTGCTGCGTTTTCTAACGAAGCAGGGGTTGGCTCGGCTGCGATTGCCCACTCTGCGGTGCGTACTTCTCACCCAGCATCAGAAGGTATGGTTGCTTTATTAGAACCATTTATTGATACGATTATTATCTGTACCATGACTGCCTTGGTTTTAATTATTACTAACATTGAAGGTCAATTTATGGTGTATGGTCAAAAGGCAGATGGGGTGAGTGCCACTTCACAAGCCTTTGCGTCGTCTCTTCCTGGAGCCGAATACATCTTAACGATTGCAGTGGTTTTATTTGCCTTCTCTACGATGTTATCTTGGTCTTATTATGGCTTACAAGCTTGGAAATTCTTGTTTGGAAAAAGCAAACAGGCTGATATTACGTATAAACTACTATTCTGTTTGTTTGTTATAATTGGAGCTGCGGCTAGTTTGGATTCTGTTATTGGGTTCTCTGATGCAATGATTTTTGCCATGGTATTCCCTAATATTATTGGATTATTAATCTTAGCGCCTGTCGTAAAAGAAGAAGTCACCAAATACATTAACTTTACTAAAAAATACTAAATATTAGGAATGGTCAATAAATAAGATTATTCAAATGTTCATTTTATTTTTTTACTGTTCCTTAGCGTAATCTCTACGCTAAAAATAAACTCTAAAAGGCTGTCTGAATCATCAGACAGCCTTTATTTTTTTGCTTAGATCAAAAGATTAAACAGCTCATTTTTTGCACCAAAATAAGATTTATCAAACTGGTCAAAACTTTTATTCTTATGACAACTC
>CACVAQ010000527.1:2411-12218 GCA_902727865.1 uncultured Aureispira sp.
TAAAAGGCTGTCTGAATCATCAGACAGCCTTTATTTTTTTGCTTAGATCAAAAGATTAAACAGCTCATTTTTTGCACCAAAATAAGATTTATCAAACTGGTCAAAACTTTTATTCTTATGACAACTCCGTAGGCAATTGATAAGCAAACCAACTTTTATAATAAGTAACCTGCCGAAGTTATTTTTCAGAATAAAAACTATAGAAACACGTTAGCCTTTTTTATTCTATGGAGGTCCTTGTCCTAATTCATTTTTGTTCAAGCGCTTCTACGTTCCTTCCAACCCAAGTTCTTTCATCCAATGTCAGCTTTGCCTTTAACATTCGTACGCTATGTTAACTGATTTTAATTAAAGTGCCTTTGCCTTTGGTACTTGTAGTACGCTATCCCATCTATTCCTTATTTCAAATTCCCTATTTTGTGTCAACCAATTTTTTAAATAAAAGTACAGTACAACATTCGTGTTTATCCTTTTGTAAACAAGCCTAATTTTAAGATAGCTTAACTTACTTAAGTAACAAAAACTACCTTTACTAGAAGCAAACAACTCCAGCCTAAAATACGTATTGGAGTTACTCTTGCCCCTTAATACCGTACACTACATAAGGTTATCAGTATTGAGGCATAAACTTTGCAATAAATACTGCTTACGTACTCAATTTACTTTGAGACAGAGTTGGCTAACCACTAAAGTTTCCTTATTATTGATACGCAAGTGCCTGTATTCTTTATGTTGTCAACAAAAATAGAACAAGTTCGTTTCTAGAATACTGATTATCAAATATTTTATTCAAAATGGCTATAATTTTAAAAAATTAAAACAACACTGATTTCACCAAGCATTGTACGACAAAAAAGGGATTAATTTTATGAGAGTATCAACTATTGTAGGAATCAGCAAAAACCGAGCAATCGGAAAGGAAAATGACATTCCTTGGCACCTTCCTGCTGACCTAAAATATTTTAAAAAAGTGACGACAGGGCACCCTATCATCATGGGGCGAAAATGTTTTGAATCTATTGGAAGAGCACTTCCGAATAGAACCAATATTATTGTCAGTCGCAACCCTGAGTTTCATATTGAGGGCTGTATTTTAGTTCACTCCCTTGACGCAGCCTTGACGGTCGCAAAAGAGAAGGGCGCAGAAGAGGCTTTTATTATTGGTGGGGGTGAAATTTATGAAAAGGGCTTGCCCCTATCCACAAAACTCTATCTAACCGAAATTGATATTGAAGTGGAAGACGCTGATGTTTTTTTCCCTGACCTTAATCAGGACCATTGGACAGAAATCAGTGCCATTGCACATCAGAAAGATGCTAAAAATCCTTATGATTATACCTTTCGTGTTTTAGAACGCAAAGAATAAAACAATCCTATGCTTCCACGCTTTCAAAATATAAAAGGTCCTTTAAACTGGTTCTCTGTTCTAACAGATATATTCATGCTAGGCTTGACTATATTTGATTTAGCGTGGTTGATGTTTGATGCCATTTATAGTATGCACACTATAAAAGAACTGGTCGATCCTATCCTACCGTTTTATCAATCTATCAATGAAGATTTTTATTTTTATGATGGAATCATTGTAAGTATTTTCATTCTAGAATTTGCAATTCGTTGGTTGGTTAGCATTCAGCAAAAAGCTTATGCCAAATGGTTTTTTTACCCCTTTATTCATTGGTATGATGTACTAGGTTGCTTTCCTACGAGTTCCTTCCGTATTTTGCGGCTATTTAGAGTCATTGGTTTAACCTATCGACTACACCGTTGGAAAGTCATTAACCTCAATGATTATGTGCTCTTTACCACATTGGTACATTATTACAATATTGCGATTGAAGAAATATCAGATTTATTAGTTGTCAAAATATTGAGCCAAGCGAAGGATGGCATTCATCGAGGAAAACCGCTAAACGAAGCGATTCTAAAAGAGGTGATTCAACCTCGTCAAACAGAACTTGCGCAAATAATCAGTGCTAATTTGCAAAAAGGGCTTGAAAAAAAATACCCTCAATATCAAAAATTACTAAAAAAACATATTATTAAAACCGTAGAAAACACGGTGATTAACAATCCAGAAGTACAACAAATCAAACGCATCCCTGTAGTGGGGGCACAAGTACAAAATGCCTTAAATACAGCTACTAGTCAAATTGTTTTTGGTGTCATAGACCAATTGATTGTAGACCTTAGTGCCAACGAAAACCAAGCGATGCTTGCCTTGATTACGGAAAGTGTTTTAGAAGTACTTTTACAACAGCAGTCCCCTAGTAGCACTAATTTAACCAATGAAATGCTTGTTGAATCGATTGATTTAATTGTTAAACGGGTACAAATAAAACAATGGAAATCCTTGTAACTTCTATTTGAGGCGCTGTGATAACAAACACTTAGCTGCGCTACTCCCCCAATGTTTTCGTTTTTTTATTTGTTGACACAACGCTATAACAGCGCGATTTTTTTCACGACTGACGCCTCCTTTATGAAAACAAAAGACATAAGAGCACTTTGCATCAACGGTACACAAGTCTACTATGACTATTTGGATAAAAATGATAAAGGTTTACAACGCATTCCGACGCGCTCCATCACCGCTTTGCCAAGAGCTATTTTTCAAGTAAAAATTGCGGGACACCTGTTTGATACAGAAGCCATTTTTTTTAGATTCAAAACAAACAACAAAAAACTAAATACCTCTCAAGTACAGGTCGTTTCTTATGATAAGAACAGTAAAACACTTATTTTACGTCCCGAAGAGGCCTACTTGGATTGGTTTGAAGATTTGAAAGCAACGGATTTAGAAATTATTTCTGATTTAAAATTTCTAGTAGAACGAGTTCGTATTTGGTACGAAAAAAATGGCGGGGCGATCCTCTTGCCTACCAAAGCGTCTCCGCTCAAAGATACCCTTTCTCAAATCAAGTTCTTTGAGGATATGCTCCCTTCTACCAATCAAAAAAAAGCGATTCAAACTATTTTTGAAGCTCCGCTAAGTTACATTTGGGGCGCTCCAGGAACAGGAAAAACACAAGGTGTTTTATCCTATGCGCTACTCCATTATCTTAAAAATGGCTACAAAGTCGCCATCTTAGGGCCGACCAATAATGCGATTGAACAAGTACTTCGTGGCGTTATTTCTATGACGGATCGAGCCGATATTAAACGAGATAAAATTATCCGTCTGGGAACGCCTTCCAAAGCCTTTGCAGATGCTTATCCACAAGTATGTGAAGCTAGAGGCATTGTCAAACAATTGGAAGACCTCGACAATCAACATAAGATTATAGATAAAGTCCTTTTGTTTAAAAGTCATGAAAAGCTCTTAGAAGTTTTAGAAGAAGGTAACGATATTTTTGAAGCATTACACGAAGTCAAAGAAAAATTGGAAGCTCTTGTTATTAAGGAACGAACCTTTCTGGTTCAATTAAATGGCAACAAAAAAAAGATTGCTCGTCGCCAAAAACAACTTCAAAAGATCACGGCTGATATTCGAACCATTGACCGACGTTCTTCTTTACTGGGTCCCAAAGTGAGTCAGATTTTTGCCAAGGATTTGCCCAAAATGAAAAAAGAGAAAGAAGCGTTGCAAAAAGAACATCGAGCCATTGAAGATGAAATAGATGATTTTGCTGCGGACAATGAGTTTTTAACACAAGATTGGAATGTTGCGCTAGAAGCCGTCAAGGAACAAAAGAGTATTCTAAGTCAAAAAATTGGCTTTATAAAAGAGCATTTTGAAAAAAATAATGCCACGTCTATTGTCGATGATTTGCTTTCTGGGCGTGCTGAATTGGTTGAAGCAGCTTTACAAAAAATAAAAACGGCTTATCAAGCCAACAAAATCGCTTTGGGAGCCTTGGCAGAAGCCTATGAATTTGTTGCCATTGATGATTTGCAACAACAGAAAAAAAATATCTTAGCAGAAATAAAGTTCTTAAATGAATACTCTACCGAAGAACGTTTAAAAAATGTTTCTATCGTTTCAGCTACTTTGGATGGTTACATTGGTCGGTATATGGAAGAGAAACTCAATGTGGATCATATTTTTGTAGATGAAGCGGGTTATGCCAATCTAGTGAAAGTATTAACGCTCTTCAATCATCGGGTTCCGATTACGCTCTTGGGAGATCACATGCAATTGCCGCCTGTTTGTGAAATTGGGGATCAAACCATCGCTAGAGATGCGACTTATCATAATGCCTTTATTTGGGCACAATCTGCTATTTATTCCGCAGGCGTTTTTCATAAAGAACGGCTAGACTTATTGCAAGATTATGTTAAAAATGCGCCACTGAGTTTGCATAAAATGCAAAAAGCAGACTTAAACAATACCTATCGTTTTGGAGCCAACTTAGCCGCTGTACTCAATGAATATGTCTACAAAAATGGCTTTCAATCGGCTTTGGTCGATGGCAAAACAAGTGTTTATTATCTAGACGCTCCGAAACCTGCCACGGCAAAAAAGAAGCGACAAAACGAAGCAGAAGCACTGGCCGTTCAAGAATTTGTACAGCAATTAGAAGAAGATAATTTTGTTATTTTAACGCCTTACCGAAATCAACTCAAACTATTGGGTGAATACTTGCCCAATGCCCGACGCAATCAGCAAATCATTACGGTACATGGTTCACAAGGACGAGAATGGAATACTGTAATTTTGAGCTTGGTCGATACCTATGATAAATGGTTTACGGATAGTGAAAATGATTTGTCCAAAGGCTTAAATTTAATTAATACGGCTGTCAGCCGAGCCAAGAAACAGTTGATTATTGTTGGAGATATTCGATTTTGGAAACGACAAAAGGGGCAATTACTCAAAGGCTTGGTCGATATTGGACAGGAGTTTTAAGCCTGTTGTAAGTTGTTTTTTGATTCTTATGACAAAGAAGTTAAAGGACCATTTTTTTTTATTAAAAAAATCGCCCCTTTCCAAAACCTTTTCTAAAAGAGCACGTTTAGGTCAATGTAATTCAAATTAAACCAATTGGTCTATTTCGTATAAATAAAGAGTAGAAACAGTACCCCTGTACTAAAAATGTTCTACTTTTATCTGCTACAAGGCAGAATGAACCGATTACTTAATACAGTCTAGCATTATTTTACAACAATGGGTTATAAGCATCAAAAAGAAGACATCATTGCACTAGGGTCAGAACTCATTCGAAAGAATGGCTATCACAACGTTGGTATCAATGAAATACTAAAAATTTGTGCGATTCCCAAAGGTTCTTTTTATAATTTCTTTAGTAGTAAAGAAGATTTTGTAGCGCAAAGTATTCAATGGTATGGTTTAAAAAATTTAGAACTCGTTGCTTCTTTTTTGGAGACAGATGAACCGTCACCGACTCAACGCTTACGCAATTTTTATGAACACTTACTTGACATCAATCACAAAGAAGGTTGCAATGCAGGTTGTCTAATTAATAACCTTTCTATTGAGCTGGCAGGTATCAATGCCCCTCTTGCAAACGTTATTGACAAACAATTTCAAGCGATTACAGTAGAAGTTGCCCACTGTGTGCAAGCGGGACAAGAGCTTGGAGAAATTACACAAAAATTCTCTGCTCTTTATATTGCAGAGTATATTCAAGCTGGTATTGGTGGTGCCTTTTCTAGAATGAAAGCACAAAATAATCGAAACTACTTGGACAAATGGTATGCAATGACGTTTGAATTCATTGCGGCTAAAGCCTAGACATTAGTTGTTCCATAGCTAGGTTCTCTATAAAAATAATACTTCGTGGGATTTTTAGTTTTTTTACCAAAAAACATAAAAACCATTTCATATTAGTTTGATTATCAATGATTTAGTTAAAATAATAATTCAAAGCTATCTTATTGATAATCAAACTAATATAATTTCTCCACGAAGTAATGTAAAAAACAACAAATACATAAGTACTTCTTAAGTCTAAGATTTACTTATTTTTTTAACAATTTCAAATAAAACAGACTGGTCTAATTTAAAAGGTTAGTACCACTTAAAACACAATTAGAACAATGAAAACATTAGAAAATAAAGTAGCCGTTATTACAGGAGGAAATTCAGGAATTGGATTTGCTACCGTACAACAATTTTTGGAGCAAGGCGCTAAAGTAGTTTTTTCGGGGAGACGCCAAGAAGCCTTAGACGAAGCTTCAGCACAGTTAAACGGAGATTTTAAAGCCGTATTGGCGGATCAAGCAAGTTTGGCAGACAGCAAGCGATTGATAGAAACAGCTGTAAGTACGTATGGAAAAATAGATGTCATTTTTGTAAATGCAGGAGTTGCTCAGTTTACGCCCTCTGAGCAAATTACAGAAGCTCTTTATGATAATATGTTCAACATCAACATCAAAGGTCCTATGTTCTTAGTAAAAGAAGCGATTCCTAACCTCAACGATGGCGCAAGTATTATTTTTAATACTTCTATCGTACATCAAAAAGGATTTGAAGGCGCTGGAATTTATAGTGCTACTAAGGGCGCATTACGTGCTTATGCTCGTGTATTAACGTCCGAACTTGCCCCAAGAAATATCCGTGTAAATAGTATTGCTCCTGGACCTATTGGAACGCCTATTTATAGTAAAATGGATGGAATGACTCCTGAACAAGTACAAGAAATGGGCGCAGGATTTGCAGCAAATGTTCCCTTAAAACGTTTTGGCGAACCTACCGAAATAGCAAGTGCGGCTGTTTTTCTAGCGAGTGATGCCGCTAGTTATATCAATGGAATTGAACTAGCTGTCGATGGTGGTTTGAGCCAAGTATAGAAATTATACGTACTTATTTTTTAGCAAAAAAACATCCTTTTCGCAAAGAAGGATGTTTTTTTTTATAAACATTTTAACTTATTTTATTTTGTTATTCAAGTAATTTAATAGAAATTAGTATTGCTTAAAGCGCACAATACAAACAAAACAACAAAAACGGCTTGATTTTTAGATTCTAAAAAATCACCACCTTAAACAGGTCTTCCCTTTGATTCAACACTTATTCCCTCAAGTTAAAAACCCACTTTACAATGAAACCTACGATCTTAACATTCCTGCTGTGCATTTTTGGATTAAATAACATGACGAACTGTACGGCTCAAAATGATCCTTTTGGACCAACAGCCTCAACAAACCAACAAACCGCAACAGTGTCTCCTAGTCAACTTCCTAGTTTTGAAGACTACCGCAAAAATCCAGGAGACGTTACCGTTAAACCCGTTTTTGTCAAAAGATTAGTGGGTGAGCTAAAAGCAACGAATAAAAAACAAATTATTATTATAGATGCCCGTTCAGCACAAGAATATGAGATCAGTCATATTCAAAATTCAAGAAGAGTTGGCTATGAAGACTTTTCAACAGAACGAATCTGGATGCTTTCTAGAGAATCTCGGATGATTGTGTATTCTGCTAGTAAAAACCGAAGTACAGTCGTTGCCCAATATTTAAAATTAATGGGTTTTAGTCATGCCGAAGTGTTAGAAGAAGGCTTGATTGGCTGGAAAAATGAGAAAAATGACATTTATGATGCCGATGGTATCACAAATAAAATTCATGTTGGCTCTAAAAATAATGCAAAATTAGTCAAAAATGGGCAGCCCATACATTAGCCTTCGCACAAGGCCGCCTACTTCAAACGCAAGCTATTCATTACCACAAAAATAGAACTAAATGCCATTGCTCCCCCCGCAATCATTGGGTTTAACAGAAGCCCCCAAGGATACAAAACACCCGCAGCAATCGGAATTAATAGTATGTTATAAATAAACGCCCAAAATAAGTTCTGCCGAATAATTCGTACCATCTGTTTAGAGGTAGACAAGATGGTTGTTAACTGTCTCAAATCATTTTGACGCAAGACAATATCTGCACTACTAATTGCAACAGAGGTTCCGCTGTTCATGGCAACGCCAATGGTTGCTTGTGCTAAAGCAGGGGCATCGTTGATACCATCTCCAACCATCATTACCTTTTTGCCTGTTGCTTGCAAGGCTTGAACAAAAGCAATTTTATCTTTGGGCAATACGTTTGCTTGATAAGAAGCAATACCGACTTGCTGCGCTACATGTGCAGCCGTCTGCTCGTTGTCTCCTGTCAACATATACACTGTTTTCCCTGTAGCTTGAAGGGTTTTTATTGCTTGAGGAGCATGTTTTTTGACGACATCACTCAATCCAATTACAGCCAAGGTCGTTTCTTTATTTGCAAAGAAAACCAAGGTATTTGCCGCCTTTTGATACGTATTAGCTACCTCTGCTAATCTTCCATCAATGGCGATATCCTGTTCTGTTAGGAATGCCTGGTTCCCCAAGTAATATACATTTCCATCTACTTCCGCACTTAAACCAAAACCAGAATGGTTTTTAAACTGCTGGACAGAAACACTTATTTCTTTTCCTTGCTTCTGATAATAAGCTACTAATTCTTTTGCAATAGGATGCTCCGATTCATTTTCCATCGCCAGCAGCACGCCTTCTAAAAACCCTTGATTTTCTAAAGACGCTTTCCATTCAAGCCCAGTTACTTGAGGCTTGCCTTCTGTAATTGTTCCTGTTTTGTCCAAAACAATACTATCTATTGCCCCTGCCGCTTCGATGGCAGCTACGTTTTGCATCAAAATGCCTTTTTTTGCTGCGGCTCCAATCCCAACCATAATTGCTGTTGGTGTTGCCAAACCCAAAGCACAAGGGCAAGCCACCACCAAAACAGCGACCGCATTCACCAAGCCTTCTACCCATAAACCCCTTGCCCACCAAACCAAAAAAGTCAGCAAAGCAATCGCCATTACGACAGGTACAAAGATACTCGCAATTTTATCGACCAATTTTTGAATGGGAACTTTTGTACTTTGCGCTTGCTCTACTAAAGCTATAATTTGTGCCAATACCGTATTTTTTCCAATTTGCGTCACTTGCATCGTAAAACTTCCTTGCTGTAAAATGGTGCCTCCAAAAACGGTATTTCCTTTCATTTTAGAAACAAAGAAAGCTTCGCCTGTCAACATACTTTCATCTATGTTCGCTGTTCCTTCCAATAAAACGCCATCCAATGGAATAACATCTCCTGGACGTATTTTTAAAATGTCGTTTACTTGAATAATTTCTATGGGCATTTTTTTTTCGACGCCACTTTCCAAGAGCTGTACCGTCGTTGCTTGCATAGCCAATAACTCTTCAATCGCAGAAGAAGTTTGTTGATTGGCTTTAGCTTCTAGATATTTTCCTAATAAAACAAAAACCAACAAGACGCCAACGGCTTCAAAGTAGACGTGTGGAATCATTCCGCTGGCTTCCAATACCCTTGGAAAAAAGGTATTAAATGTACTGAATAAAAAAGCAGTTCCTGTTCCCAAAGCAACCAAACTATCCATGTTGACTTTTAGAATACTGGCTTGCTTGGCTGCGCTTACAAAAAAATGCCGCCCTGACCAAAACAAAATGGGCAAAGTTAGCCCAAACATAGTATAATTACTGTAGGGAATTGTTGGAAAAAACATCGCAAGGACAAACAAAGGCAAGGCAAAAAATCCTCCTATTAAGAGTTGTTTTCTTAATGTCGCCAAGGCTTTTTGCGCTCGTTCTTGGCGTTTTTTATACGCATCTTTGTTCTTTCTATGTAAGACAAAGCCCAAACGAGCTAATTTTTCATTCAACACCTCCATTCCCATGGTGCTAGAGGTCGTTTCTACGGCAGCTGTTTTCGTCGCATAATTCACCCTAACTTCGGTCACTCCTTCTAATCTTCCCAATACATTTTGAGCACTTGAGGCACAGGATGCACAGGCAAGGCCTTCTATATCGTATATTTCCATCGTTTTTTCCATTGACATTACTT
>CACVAQ010000528.1 GCA_902727865.1 uncultured Aureispira sp.
CGATCTAATCCTAGTTTTGGGTAGATTTAAGCTGTAAAATATTAATTAATTATTTTTTGTCCTGTACTCAGAACGTTGATTTCAATCAATATTTTTTCATCCTTTTTGTTAGAACTTTGTGTTGTTCTTCTAGGTAGAGGACAATTTTTTTTGGCGCACTTCACTCATTAGAAAAATTGTCTTGTACTCAGATTGTTCTTAATAAAAAATAGACGCTTAAAATGAAATCCGACGAACTCTTACAAGCCGTTGAAACGGCTACCCTCGCTATCTTAAAGCTAGTAGAGGAAAACTTTGCCCCTCTATCTTCAAGCGTTTTAAACCAACAGCCAAACCCTGAAAAATGGAGTATTGCAGAATGTTTAGAACATCTAAATTATTACGCTAGTTATTATAACAAGGCGATTAAAACAGCCATTGAGAACGCTCAACAAAAGCAGTGGAAAGAAGTCCCTACTTTTACATCGACTTGGTTGGGCAAAAAATCTATTGCTGCGGTGCATCCCAGCAATACCAAAGCGACCCAAACCCCCAAGGCCTTAAATCCGTCCTTAAGTACGGTTCCCCCAGAGGTTGTCTCCCGTTTCATTGCAGGACAAAACGAGTTTTTAACCTTAATTCAGGCGGCAAAAAGCATCGACCTCAATAAAACCAAAGTACGTATTGAAGTCTTCAAATTATTAAAATTGCGGCTTGGAGATTTGTTTCTTTTTATGCTTGCCCATAATCAACGGCATTGTAATCAAGCTTTGAGAGCTGGAAATTTTGACACTAGTTTATGTCTTACCAACGTCTAGTATAGGTAATCGACGGCATGATCGGTAGAATACTGATTTGATACAAACGCAGCGTTCCGTCTTCTTCTTCCTTAGGAATAACCATATATGGATTAAGCTGATTGTACACATTATAAATGCCAAGACTGAGCGTCTGCGAACCGTGTTTGAGTTTCTTGTACCAATTGACCGTCATATCCATCCGATGATAAGGAGGCATTCTAAAGTTATTTCGTTCAACGATGTTCGTAATATCAGAAATAATCGTCCCTGTACTTTGTATGCTGTTAGTACTTGCATTATAATGTCCTATCTGCGCTTGAATTGGCGTATAACGTTCTAAGCCTAAGGTAGTAGGGTGTCCTGTTCCATACACCCAAGTTAAGCCAACATCCCAGTTCTTATTAAACTTATAATTAAGCACAACACTCATATCGTGCCTTCTATCATAACGATATGGAAATTTTCGTCCTCTATTTAGCCCATCAAATTTTCGCCAAGACCAAGACAAGGTATAACTAACCCAACCCGTAAATTTTCCTTTTTTTCGTTGCAACAACACTTCTGCCCCATAACTTTCTCCCTGCCCAATTTCAACCAAAGATTCCCAAGAACGTCTGTCCTTAAGGAAGTTTGTACTAGGATTGTACTCCAAGACATTTTCCATGATTTTATAAAACCCTTCTGTTGTCAATTCTAAGCCAAAAGGCAAGTCTTGTGTTAGTCCCAAAGACCATTGATTCGAATGCTCTGGTGGCACTCTTTTAGTAGTTGGCAACCACAAATCTGTTGGCAAACCAATCCCTGGATTGGTCAATAAATGCACAAACTGCGTCATTCTAGCATAAGAAGCCTTGATAGAGGTCTGTTTGGTCAGCAATAAATTCACCGACAATCGGGGTTGTAATGAAAAATAATTTTGTCCCTTTAGCATATAGTCTGCGATGTGAATGCCTGGATTAATTTTCAAAATTTTCCCAATTCGAATATCATCTTCTATAAATGCCGTAAACTCGTGAATATTACTGAAGGTCTCTATCTCTGATTCACCTCCTCCAAAACTAAAGGTTGATTTGCTAATTTCTGGTCGAAATAAATGATAGGTATACCCAAGCCCAAAGCGAAGGTAATGTTTGTTATGAGGAATATAATCAAAGGCAATTTTTCCTCCGACATCATGTATAGGCGTTTGCCCCTCCGACTCAAAGGCGTCATCTTGTATTTTTAAGCCCTGTTCATCCAATAATTCAGCATAGCTCTCTGTCTTAGACTCATAGAAATAGTTACTATAAGTTGCCGAGACCTTCATAAACAACTTTTGGTGTAGTTCGGTATGCCAATGTAAAGCGACAATTTTATTCCCCCATTCCAATTGATCTTCATTGCTAATCGACTTGCTTAAGGTTTCTTGTCCTAAGTCAAAACTTAGGTTATTGGTTTGTTTATAATTAAAAAAATCATCGCCAAAATAGCCGTTCAAGATCAGGTGATTTTTATCCGAGAATTTATGTTTTAGTTTAATATTAACATCATAAAAACTATAGTTAATTACATTGCCACTGCCATCATTCTCCTTAACAATCGCTTGCTGAATCGGGACGCCAAACAAATCTACCCAAGAACGTCGAGCAGAAACTAAAAAAGAAGTTTTGCCTTTCCAAATAGGTCCTTCCATCGAAAAACCACCAGAAAGCAAGCCGATAGAAATTTCGCCATGAAATTGTTGTAGGTCACCTGTTCTAGTCTGTATGTCGAGTACAGAAGACAAACGCCCCCCATATCGAGCAGGAAAACCGCCTTTAATAATCGTCGCCTTCTTAATAATTTTAGGGTCAAATATAGAGACAAAACCAAACAAATGATTGGCATTGTAAACGGGTACGCCGTCCAATAAAAATAAATTCTGATCGGGTCCTCCCCCTCTTACAAACAAACCGCTCGCCCCTTCACTTCCAGACTGTACCCCAGGCAATAATTGCATCGCTTTTATCACATCCGCTTCTCCCAACATGCTCGGCAATGCTTTCACCACCTGAATGTCCATTGTATTGCTACTAATCACATTTAATTCATGCCTCGATTCTACGTGTTCACTAGACTCCACAACAATTTCTGCCATGTCTTTTCCTTCATCTAAGTTCACATCTAACTTCGTGTGTTTTGCCAAATCTAGTAGCGTCGTAATAGATTCATAACCAATGTACGAACAAACAATTTGATGTTTCCCCTTCGGAAGGGTGAGGCTATAAAACCCCTCTACATTCGTTGTCGTTCCCCTTGAGGTAATCGGCTCAAAGATCGTTGCACCAATCAAGGGGTCGCTTGTTTTGAGATCAATTAGGTAACCACTAATTGTAAATTGCAGTGGCAAGGGCTGGACTTTATTGGGATTATTATATAAGGTAACCTGTGTTCCAAACACCTTAAAATCAATTGGCGTGTCAGCCAATACCTGCGCCAATACCCATTTTATTTTTTTGTTTTTAGCACTCAAATTAATCCGCTTATCCAAAGATACTTTGGAGCGATCAAAGACAAAATTAAGACCTGTATTTTGTTCTTCTAATAAGATTAAGGCAGCAGCAATGGATTTGTTATTCAGCTGAATAGTAATACTTTGCTCCAAAGCAATATTCCCTTGCCCCCAAACACCTTGGTGCATTCCAACTAAGCATAAAGCTAAAAACAAGAAATTTGGTATAAGCTTTTTTGATAACATTCGTCGTTTATTTAGGAGGGTAAACATCGGGTGACTATTTTCAAAATAAAGATACAAAAAAGTTACTAGGGCAATTGGTTTGCGTTGAAAGTAAACCGACAAATAGGGCTTCTGTTCGTAACTCCTATTGGGCAACACCAATAAACTAAAACAACAATCTCTCTATCAATTATTTAACTTCGTCTTTAGCAACGCAATCACATCTTCTACATTCGTCCCAGCCTTTATCCAATTCAACGTCGTATCCTTTCTTAACCAAGTCAATTGGCGTTTTGCATAACGTCTAGTATTGCGCTTGACCAGCTCTATCGCTTCTTCTAGAGAGGTTTTAGCCTCAAAATAATCAAAAAACTCTCGATAGCCAACCGTTTGCAAGGCATTGAGCGCTCGCTGAGGATACAAGGCTTCTGCTTCTTCGAGCAAACCAGCTTCCAGCATTAAATCTACTCTCCTATTGATTCGGTCGTACAGTTCGGCACGATCCCAGTCAATTCCTAGTTTAATTACTTTAAACGGTCGCTGCACTTTGTTCTTTCCTTGAAAAGAAGAAAAGGGTTCGCCTGTTCCTCTAAAAATTTCTAATGCTCGAATCAAACGATGCGGATTTGAAAGGTCTACTTTTGCATAATAAATAGGATCTGCAATTTTCAACTCTTCCTGCAAGGCTTCAATTCCTTCTTCTTCTAGCAACTGATTGAGCTGTACTCGAATCGTTTCCTCTACGGTAGGATAAACATCTAAGCCCTCACAAACGGCTCGTATATACATACCCGATCCGCCCACCATGATCGCAATATCATTTTTTTGATAATAGGTTTCTAAAAAAGAAAGCACCTCTCGTTCGTAATCTCCGATATTATAAGCCTCTGTGATCGAAAGACAATCGACAAAATGATGCGTAACGCTTGCCAGTTCTTCCGCATTAGGTTTAGCCGTTCCTATATTGGTTTCTTTAAAAAATTGTCTAGAGTCACAAGACAAAATTTCTGCCTCAAAATGTTGTGCCAACTCAATCGACAAACTTGTCTTTCCACTAGCCGTTGGTCCTGCTACAACAATCAAGTATTTAGTATTTTCTTCCATCCTTAAAAATCAATCCAGTATTTTTTTTGTAAGCTGTAAAATTACTGTTTAGTTTTATTAATTCGTAATCTGTGTAGTTTTTTAAATTTTGGTTCTTTGACAACTCTTCTCACGCAGTAAGCACGTAGTAGCAGCGTAGCTAATCCTGTATAGGTAGCAGCTACTTTAAAAGTGGCTGTCACCTACATATACTATCTATACTTAATCTAAATAAAAATAATTGATTAGAGAGTTAATAATTTAAAAACAATTTCGTAATCTTGTAACCAACTAGACGATTTGACAAAGAATCTCTTCCCTTAAAGCTGCAAAAAAAAGATTCATTATGGTATTAACAGACTTAAATGTGGGCGAAAAAGCCATTATTGAAAATTTCAACAATCCACAGGTAGAATTGGTGATGACAGATATGGGCTGCCCTTTGGGAACAACGATAGAGCTTTATCACAAAACATTGTCTAATGGTCCAATTTCTATAAAAACTGCATCTGGTAACCTATTAGCCATTCGTTCAAACGAGGCTAAAAATTTGACTATTCGCAAACAATAATGACAACGACTACTCAAGCACTTGACATAAAACATATTGCCTTATTAGGAAATCCCAATGCTGGGAAATCTTCCCTTTTTAATGCCTTGACCGGACTCAATCAAAAAGTCGGAAACTACTCTGGTGTTACGATTGATAAAAACACTGGAACTTGGGTATGCTCTGACGGTAAGGCGGTTGAATTAATTGATCTTCCAGGCATTTATAGCTTATTTGCCAAATCTCCTGACGAACGCGTGGTCTTAGATCCCTTGTTTAATCTTGAAAACAAGGATCGTCCAGATTTAATTTTCTTGGTTTTAGATGCCAGTAATTTAACCCGTAGTTTGTTGCTATTGGACCAAATTCGAATGTTCAATTTTCCAATTGTTGTGGTCTTAAACATGTTGGATGTTGCGAATAATAGAGGCGTTGAAATTGACCTAAAAAAATTAGAACAAAAAATAAACTTACCTTTTGTTGCCATCAATGCTCGCTTGCAAACTGGCTTAGAAGCTTTAGAAGAGGCGATTCAAACATTAGCAAGTGCTAAAAAAACGCCTAGCCTACCTGTTCTCACAGAAGCTTGGGAACAAGAAGTACACGAACAAATTCCTGTTCAAAATAGTTTTCATGCAAAGCTTCTAGTAAGTCAGGCGGAGCATTTACAATTCTTATCGACCACACAAAAAACATTTCTAGCGCGTATTGTTGACAAATATCAATTGAATTTAATTGAATTACAAACGCAAGATTCTCAACAACGTTTAAACAAGCTAACTGCCTTTACAGCACAAATTGCTTCGGTGCCTAAAAATGTCGTTACCTTGACCGAACGCTTAGACAAAGTACTCTTACATAATATTGGTGGTTATGTTATCTTTTTTACCATCCTTTTATTTGTCTTCCAAGCGATTTTTAATTTATCTACGCCTCCAATGGATTGGATAGAAAATAGTTTTAGTGCTGTTTCCGCTTGGTTGGCCAATCAATTACCAGAGAGTTTATTAACAGATTTGTTCATTGATGGTATTGTTGCAGGAATTGGAGGAATTGTGATTTTCATTCCCCAAATTGTGATTCTTTTTGCCATCATTTCTATACTCGACGAAACGGGTTACATGGCTCGTGTCATGTTTTTGACGGATAAAACGATGAGTCGTTTTGGTTTAAATGGCAAGAGTATTGTGCCTTTAATTTCGGGTACCGCCTGTGCTGTTCCTGCGATTATGGCCACCAGAAATATTAGCTCTTGGAAAGAGCGTTTAACGACCATTATGGTTACGCCCTTGATGAGTTGTGCGGCTCGTTTGCCTGTTTACATTATTTTTATTTCTTTAATTATCCCTTCTACGGCTGTCTTTGGTCCCCTTAGTTTACAATCATTGGTCTTAGCAGGATTGTATTTAGGCGGCTTTTTAGCGGCCTTGATTTCAGGCGCTATTTTTAATAAAATCCTTCCGAACGACACAAAAGAAGACCGCTTTTTTATTATGGAATTGCCTTCTTATAAGCTTCCTCAATGGAAAAGTGTCGGTATTACCATTTATCAAAAAACAAGCGATTTTGTTTGGGAAGCAGGTAAAATCATTATTGCGATTTCCATTATTTTATGGGTTCTCGCAACTTATGGCCCTCCTGCTGCCATGCAGCAAGCAGAACAAGAGGCGATTGAATTGTATCAAGTTCAACCAGAGTTAGCAGAAAGTGAAGCGGCATTGATTGCGTCCAAACAATTGGAAGCGTCTTACATTGGGCATGTTGGTCATTTTATAGAACCTGCGATTCGTCCATTGGGCTACGATTGGAAAATAGGCATTGCCTTAATTACCTCTTTTGCCGCTAGAGAAGTTTTTGTTTCTACGATGGCAACGATCTATAGTGTTGGCGATGCAGATGGCACAGAGGGTACTTTATTAGATAAATTAAGGAGCGAAACAAACCCTAACACAGGGGAGCTTGTCTTTTCGACAGCGACTAGCTTTTCTTTGCTGGTTTTTTATCTTTTTGCGATGCAATGTATGGCCACCTTAGCCATTGTTCAACGAGAAACTAAAAGTTGGAAATGGCCAATGATTCAGTTCGTTTACATGACTGCACTCGCCTACTTTGGAGCTTTATTAACCTATCAATTCTTAAGCTAATGGACTACGTAGAACAGGGGATTATTTTGTTTCTTTTTTTGGCGGCTATTGGATATTTAATTTCTATTTTTCGACCTAGCAAGGCTTCTGGTTGCTCTAAAGGTTGTGGGAGTCAGTGTGCTGTTGGGAACTTGGAGCAGGCAATGGAGCAGTTTGAGCAAGATGTTCTGGAAGGCAAGGTTTAGAAAGATGCAACGTCTTTCCTTTGTTCGAGTACTTAAAAGGTGGTCCTCCCCTTTTCACTTGCAAACCGAATATAAAGCCAGATGCTGTTCAGTCCAATACAAATGATTGTTAAGCTACAAGCTGTGAGCATTGGCGTCACTTCGATTGTCCAATAAAAATCAATGCTAAAAAGCGTAATTTCTCTCCTGACATTTTTTTCTAACAGCCAATAATAGACAAAAGTAGCGGGCAAAAAACAACAAGGAACAATTGCATACTTAATGTGTCGTTCGTACTGCGTTCGCCTAGCTTCCTCTTTTTCCTTGTCCAATAGGATGCCCCTCAAGGTCCTTATCGAAATGTAATAGGCCAAAAATGCGTACAATATACTCCAAGTGACTTTGCTGTAGAGTTGCTCGACGACCTTTAATTGAACTAATACGAAATAGGCTAACATAGAATAGACGCTTAAATAGAGCGCTTGTTTAAGTGCATTCTTAGCAAATACAACCCACTTCTGTTTAAATAGTTCCTCTGGCGACAAATTAGGATCATCAAGCATGTTTAGCATTTTGGCTATTAGTTTTTCACCTTCTTTTGCAACCCGAACGAAGCAAACTAAAGCGTAGCGCTTAGGAGTTTAGCGACTAACAAAGCGACGGCACGGATTAACAAAAGGGCACGGTCACGCAGTATAGATTAAGAAACCTGCAAACATGAAAATGGCATAAACATCCGATGTGTTCATGCCATTTACTTATGTTTGCAAGCGAAGTCTTACAACTTTGCTAACAATTCTTTTTTCTTGTCGTTGAACTCCGCATCTGTCAAAATTCCCATTTCCTTCAACTCGCCTAATTCCTTCAAGGTTTTCATGATCTCCTCTCGGCTCATCTTTTCTTCCTTTTCTCCAGCGTTGTTGTTGGAATTGTTGTTCTGGTTGTTGTTCTGGTTCTGATTATTGTTTTGATTTTGCATCATTTGTTGCATCATCATTTGCTGCATCATCAAGTCATTTCGAGAACCTTTCATGTTTTCGTAATTTCCTTTTTCCGCTGCAATTTTATCCACATCCATTTGATTGAATGCTTGCATTTTGTTTAAATTTTCGTTGCTGGTTAAGTTCAACTTCGCCAACTGTTTCATGTGATCCGTAATTTCGGGCGGCAAAGAAACAGAGGTAATTTGAAACTTAGTCAATTCTAAGCCAAAATCATTTAGATCTTGTTGAATTAATGGGCGAATTGTTTCCCCCAATTCAGAATATTGAGAATAAATATCAAATGCGGTTGCGCCACTTTCCGACAATGCTTCTGCAAATTTGGGAACGACTAAACCACGGAAAACATCTTCTAACTCATCAACGGTTAAGATGCTACTCGTTCCTGCATATTCTCTATAGAATTTTTTAGGATCGGCTACCCGCATAAAATAAGTACCAAAAGCACGTACTTCAACACGTCCCGCTTCTGGGTCGTTGACGAAGATAGGATTTGGAGTCCCCCATTTGAAATTCGTTAATTGTCTAGTACTAACAAAATAAACATCCGCTTTAAAAGGAGAATTAAACCCATGTTTCCAAGACTTCAATTTGGTTAACACAGGCATATTCTCTGTTTTGAGAACGTGTCGTCCAGGTCCATACACATCTGCAATTTGCCCTTCATTAAGAAAGATTGCTGCTTGAGATTCACGAACGGTTAATTGTGCGCCATATTTAATGTCCGAGTCTTTGTCAGGAAATTTCCACACAAGGACATCCTTGCTGCTTTCTTTCCATTCAATAACTTCTAATAATTCATTCTTGAAAAAGCCAAACATGATGTTAGAATATTTTAAAGGTGATGGTTTATTTAATTAGCTTCGCTGCTACTTATTCCCTTTGGTCATGAGCGTTTCACTTATTGTTCGTAGTTTTATTTTCTTATCAAAAGGTAAAAGAAATCATATTAAATTGACCTTATTATTAACGAAACAATTTACTAGTTATCAATGTAATACAACTTTCTAACAAACGCTACAAAGAGGGGTTAAATATTTCAAACAAGGTTATTCTACTTGGAAAACCAAGCTGCTATCCCCCTGTTGCACGACGAAGTGCTTCCATTTGGGTAGACCAGAATTGCTTCTCTTGTTCTACCTCATCTGAATCACAAAACGCTGTAATCTCCAAAATAGTTTCCCCAGTAACTTCTGAGCGACTCATTTTAAAGTCTAAAAACTCCTCTTCGCCCTCAAACTCTTCCCACTCTAACTTCAGTTGTTCATTTTCAATGTCTTCTAAAGCCATTGCCACTTCTTCTTCGCCATCCCATTCAAACGAGAATCGTCCATCTATTATATTGCAGTCGTCACAAAACCAACGAATTAAACAATCTGGTGTCGTCAAAAACTTATATATAATCGTTGGAGAGGCTCTAAACAAGAACTCCATACTGAAAGATACTCTATCCATAAAAATAGTATTTACTTTGGTTCATGTGATTTTTACAATTATTAGAACGCATTCTAAAAATAATAAGAAGGAAAATAGGTGTCAGAACATCTAATTACAATTTTCGAACCCTTATCAAAAAATTACACATTCTAAAGGAGATAGATGTTGTTACCATTTAGTTATTTTTTTATTCCCAAATAGAACCTATCTCTCCCCCACAATTAATAATAAAAAAATCAATTTTACAAAAAAAAACAACAAAATATAATTAAATATGTGAAATTCATTTAAAGTAATGTTATAGAATCGGAATAAATGGAACATTGTTTCGTGTTTAGACGTTACCTTTTATAGTAAAAAAACTATAATAAAAGCAACAAAGCCTTTTGAAGTACAATAATTCTTTGTACTTTTGTGGGTCAGTTTGCTAATAGCTGTTTAATATTAAAAAAAGGTCCAAAAAACGAACAGAACTGTATGAGACAATTAAAAATAACTAAGTCTATAACCAACCGTGAAAGTCAATCTTTAGAAAAGTATCTTCAAGAGATCGGTAAAGTTGACTTATTAACACCAGAAGAGGAAGTAGATTTAGCCAAACGTATTAAACAAGGCGATCAAATAGCACTAGAGAAATTAACGAAAGCCAATTTGCGTTTTGTCGTTTCTGTAGCGAAACAATACCAGAACCAAGGTTTATCGTTGAGTGATTTGATTAATGAGGGGAATTTAGGTTTGATTAAAGCAGCACAGCGTTTTGATGAAACTAGAGGTTTTAAGTTTATATCCTATGCTGTTTGGTGGATTCGCCAATCTATTCTTCAAGCTTTAGCAGAACAATCAAGAATTGTTCGTCTTCCGCTTAACAAAGTGGGTTCTTTGAATAAAATCAATAAAGCCTTTTCTAAACTAGAACAAGAGTACGAACGGGAGCCTTCTTCTGATGAGTTGGCAGACATTTTAGAAATTCCATCCTCAGAAGTAGAAACTACTTTGGGAGTTGCTGCTCGTCACGTCTCAATGGATGCGCCCTTTGTAGAAGGAGAAGATAATTCGTTGTTAGATGTTTTAGAAAACACAAATACGCCTAAAACAGATTCTCAATTAGAATATTTAGAATCTTTACGTAGCGAGATTGAACGCTCTTTGTGTTCTTTGACTGATCGTCAAAAGGAAGTTATCAAACTTTATTTTGGAATCGGTTTTGAACATCCGATGTCTTTAGAAGATATTGGGGAAAAGTTTGGTTTGACGCGAGAACGTGTCCGCCAAATAAAAGATAAAGCAATCAATAAATTGCGTACCTCTTCTTCTAAGAGTAAATTATTAAAAGCTTATTTAGGAAGATAATAGGATCTTTTATCTTTTTCAAAAAAAAACATTCTCTGTAGTTGATGCAGAGAATGTTTTTTTTTTGAACGCAACACATCTAACTTATAAAACAATCGTAAAACGAGCCCCTTTAATATTGGCTGGATTACACTAAAGAAGCCCTCTCATCTTAGGATGCGAGGGCTTTCTATTTTAGAGCCGATTGCTTTCTATGGTTTGATGGCGTCTAAGACAAATTGTGTCACGGTTTGTTTCCGTTTGATCATAAACCGTCTCATTCGTTCGTCATCAATTCCTAAAGTCTTTTGTAAAACAGTTTGAGACATAATTGGCAACAAACATAAAGACATGATATTTAAAATCAACTCGGCAGATCGTATTTCTGCTTTTACCGTTCCTTTTTCAATTTCTGCTTGAATTTGATCGTTAATCAAGGGGATAATCTTCCCGATCAAGCCTCCTTTTTGATCTAAAATATTCATAAATAACTTGTCGGGATTTTGGCTCAATTCGTTGACAATAAAATTTGACAGATAGGGTTCTTCCAAGAAGAAATCAATCAACATTTCGATCAAATGTGCAATTTTGGTGTTCAAATCTGTTGTTTCCAAAAATACATTCGTCAACATCGGTGTAACCGATTTTACACTCTGTTCAAATACTTTATCAAAAAGTTTTTCTTTCGATCTAAAATAATAATGCAGCATGGCTTTATTTACGCCCGCATCATCTGCTATTTCTTGCATTCTAGCGCCTTTTAAGCCTTTTTGGTAGAATACTTTTTTTGCAGACATTAGAATTTTTTCTTCTGTTGGTGTCTTTTTCAAATCCAATTGGTTTTCATTTATAATCAGAAAAAACAATGCCTTAGGTCTTTATCTTAGAAATAGTGCCTAAGAATAGTTCGGTGCTTTTTTGTTTTCTCTTTTTGGGGCCTTGCCTTTGTTTACAAAACCAAATTATGCCTTATTTCTTAGC
>CACVAQ010000529.1:0-3013 GCA_902727865.1 uncultured Aureispira sp.
ATCCTTCTGGTGTTTATTTGGCAAGATTTGTCATTGACAACAAGGTAATTACTGAAAAGATTATTGTTGAGTAAGACTTCTTAGAAGTCTTAGAATACTTAATCTTAATAAATTAAAATGGGAGATGCCTTTTAGGCATCTCCTTTTTTTGTTTACATAGGTGGGCAAAAAAAACGTATAATGCCCCTAGGCTCAGGATAGTAAAATGTGCTAGTTTTTTAGCTTCGCTGCTACTTATTCCCTTGGATAAGGGAAGTGAAAAACCTTCTGTGCTTTTGTTTTTTGCTACGTGGCGTCTTGCTTGTAAATCGGAAAGTTCTCAGGTGAATTTCCTCTTTGGGCAGGGGGGGGAGACTCAGATTAATCTCGTTGCTATTGGGAGACAATAGATAATAGAAGAGCTATTGGAATGGCAGAAAAAAAATAAAATTCAGATGAACATAATCGCTGATACTGATCGTGAAATATTCAATCGTTTTGCAACCAAGTTTATTCCACGAATTTAGGTAGTTGATTCAAATGGAGAACTGCTTTTCCAAGATGATGGGAAGACGTTACGAGGAAGTCAACCATTCGATGGCTTCGTCTTCTTTTATGAAAATTTGAATTTCAGTTTGATCGTGCTCCTCCTTGTTAAATCGTTTGTGCATTTTTATGGCAACACCAGCAACATACTTGGAGATATATCCTGGGCAAACTAAAGCAATACAGCTTATTGGTATTGGAATAGAAGTCATAAACAACTTGACGATTTGTTTCTTAACATAAAAAGGAGCAACATAAGTAAGTAGTTTAGTGGGCTTACTATCTATAGGAATTAAGTCCTTTATTTGTTCAATAACTTCAATGACTCCTTCTAACGTTAATTGGGTACAACTCAAATTAACCTTGTGAGAGATGATATTCTTTTCTAGAAGCTCTAGGGTAAACTCTTTGGTTACAAATTTCATAGGTTTTTAAATTATAAAATTTAATTTTTTAGGTAAGTATTCGTACTACCTTGATGTTGTTTAATCAAAAATTGTAGCCTCGCTTATGGGAGTTACCCCTTTTAAGGCTTTACCCTATTTTACAGAATCTAACTCTGTAGACAGCAATTTTGTGGCCATTTATTCATTTCTATTTAGACTGAAACCAACCATTCGACGGCTTTGTCTTTTTTTAAGAAAATTTGAATTTCCGTCAAATCATCTTCATTCTGGTAAAACCGTTTATGCATTTTTATCGCAATACTAGCAACGTATTTAGAGATATATCCAGGACATACTAAAGCAATAAATTCGATAGATTCAGGTATAGAAGTCGTTAGGTAATTCATTAACTCTTTTTTTACATAAAAAGGAGCGAGATAAGAGATTATTTTGGTGGGTTTGTCATCCAAGGCAACTAATAAATTTATTTTCTCTACGGCTTGCGTTGCCCCTTCGAATGTTAATTCAGTACAGCCGTCATTTACCTTGTAAGTTACAATGTTATCCTTTAGGAGTTCGATGGTAAATTCTTTGGTTATAAATTTCATAGAATTTTTTAAATTACAAAATCTAAATCTTCCACTTGAATAGAAGCAAATATGGGGTTTGGGCAACCTTGTCAAGTCTAGTGTTTGTCTAAAATGCTTCGCATTTTAAGTTCTATTCCACACCTTATTTGAGTTTAATCTATTCTTTCTAAAACTTTTTATCTAAATAAATTTCATTCACATCAACAACAGAAGAACGATTACAAAGAATATCTGTTAATAGAATCCCTTTATCATCAGCATCACTTAAAATAGAAACCGCATGAAAACCAATTTTTGTATAGTCACTTGTTGCTACAAAACTTACTTTTTTGTATGTAAAAACACCTTTGTCATCTGAATTATTCAGAGTAGTGGTATAGACTGCTTTTTGACCAGCCGTCACAATCAATTGTTTGGTACCAGCATTAGGGCGTGGGGCATAAGCGAAAAAAAGAATATACACTTCTCCCTTTTTAGTTGGAATTACTTGTTGTATAGCGGATTTTTGATCTAACTCGACAAAATTTGTACCGACAAAATTATCAGCCAAGCCATATTCTTTGTAAACATTAGAATGTTCAATGTGCGCTTTTATCGGCTCATTTTTGTCTAATAATAAAACATTCCAATTATTGGTTCCATCTACAAACTGACCGTTTTTTATTAAATTATCTTGTGCAAATAGGGTAATAGTGAGAAAAGAAAACAGAACGGAGAAAAATAATGATTTTAGCATTGGTATAATAAAATTATGAAACATTAAGAAATACGTTACGATACAGCACACTTCGTGGGATTAGCTACGGTGCTTCTCCAAGGCTTTAGTTTTTATGTTAATTTAATTATCTTATTGATAATTAGATTAGTATAGTTGTTACACGAAGTAATGACTCTGGGGGAAAGATAAAAATATACCTATAAGTTGTTTAGAATTGGGTCTTTTTTAATAATAGTACACTTTTGATGCCAACTGAGTCGAATTTGACGAAACGACCAAGTTGTAATGTAATTAACGCAACAAAAAAAGTGCTTTCATATTTGAATCGTACTTGATGCTAAAAAACTTCCGCACAAGTTAACAAAAAAAAAATACCCAAGAAAGAAATTTTAATTATATTAGAGATTATCTTATTATACTTAGGGACACTACATAAGTGTACGCTTCAATAGATACTTTACGCTTTATTTACTTTTCTCTAACGATAGAATAACCTTATGAAACAAAACAAAATATTAGTTCTGTTGGTTCACGGATTTTTTAGAAATCATAAGGATATGGAAGTACTTAAAGCGTACTTAATGGATTTGGATTATGCGGTTCATGTCGTTAATTTGCCAACAACGTTCAAGGATCTTAAAACCATTTATACCCGTTTTAAAGAGCAGTTGCTTGACATCGAGACCAGTAACTACAGCAGCATTCATTTGGTCGGGCATAGTATGGGAGGTTTGATTATTCGATATTACTTGTCGCAACATAAAGTTCCTAAATTAGGTCGCTGTGTTTTTATT
>CACVAQ010000529.1:3113-12149 GCA_902727865.1 uncultured Aureispira sp.
TTTATTGGAACACCCAATAAAGGAACCCGTCTAGCTGACATTGGTTTGAAAGTGCCTTTGATGGCACAAATTTTAAAACCGATAAGAGCACTTCATACAAAGGCACTTGCGATTGAGTTGCCTCAAAATGAGCCGATTCCTGAGATTGGTATTCTTGCAGGAACAAATCATCGCTTGATTACGGGCTGTTTTTTAAAGAAACCGAACGACGGCCGTGTAGAAGCTGAGGCGACTAAATTAGAGGGTTCCTTAATGACAGATTTTTTAGCACTAGACTATGTACACACTAAAATTCATAAAGAAAAAATCACCGCTGAATTGGTGGATCATTTTTTGAAATTTGGAAAATTTAACTCATAAGCTTGTTAAAGTTTTGGTTGATTTTTAGAGATAAATCTAAACTAAAAAAGAATGATTTGATGTGCCTTGAATTCTTATTTCTTTTTGTAAGTCAAGGAATTGAACGCTAAAATAGAGGGCTTTCTGACAAAGCGAATGAATTAATAAAGTGCTAGAGGGACTGTTTTTTTGAGACAGGAGCTTGTAAATGTTTGACCAAAATAGACTGGCTTTTCTCTTAAAAATGTTGTACATTTACAAACAGTCCTATACCTTGCAAATCAATTAATCAAAAAGTTGATTTTATTCCATATCGTTTATTTTATAAAACAATTCATTCTATGAAAACAGTACTGACACTTTGTTTGTTTTTGGGGCTCTCCCTGCTTTTGCAAGCACAGCATCCCAACCATAACGCTACTCGTTCAGGAGCACGATCTAGTTTAGCACCTTTCTATCATGGCGTCGCTTCAGGTGATCCGCTTAGTGATGCTGTTATTATATGGACAAGGGTAACCACGATTGATACGGTAGAAACGGTTAAGTGGCGAATGGCAACAGATACCGCAATGGCGAATGTCATTGATTCTGGTTTGGTAATAACGTCTAATGCAATTGATTACACGGTAAAAGTAGACGTTAGGAATTTAACACCCAATACGTTTTATTATTATGAATTTGAATCAGATGGCGCCTTCTCTGTCACGGGCCGAACAAAGACCGCTCCAGTAGGAGATGTTGATAGTTTGCGATTTGCAGTAGTTTCCTGCGCTTCGTATGCACATGGTTATTTTAATGCTTACGATCGTATTACAGAACGGAACGATGTCTCCGCTATCTTGCATTTAGGAGATTATTATTATGAATATGGAGATGGACAATATGGAAGTGATCGAACCTATGAGCCTTCTACTGAAGCGATTAATTTGAGTGATTATCGAATGCGTTTGTCGCATTATCGCTTGGACAATTCCCTTATGCGTTTGCATCAACAATATCCCTTTATCTGTATTTGGGACGATCATGAAACAGCGGACGATTCTTGGTATGGTGGTGCTGATAACCACGATGTTACGGAAGGTAACTGGTTTAATAGAAAGGCCGAAGCAATTAAAGCATATTACGAATGGATGCCTTTGCGAATGCCTGACCCAGCGGTAGATACGCAACGAATTTATAGAAAATTTCGATATGGAGATTTACTAGAATTACATATGTTAGATACCCGTTTGCAAGGTAGAGAAGAGCAAGGTTTTGCAAATGCCAATACACCTGGGCGAACGATTTTGGGCGCAGATCAATTTGACTGGTTGTGTCACAACATGGATACCTCAACCGCTCAATGGCAAATTATTGGACAACAAGTGATGGTTGCCCCCTTTGATATTAATCCTTTCTCCTTTGGTCAACAATATGGAAACGACGATCAATGGGATGCTTACGCAACAGAACGAACCAATTTGTATGATTCTATTTTTGCTAATAATGTTCAGAATGTAGTGGTCTTAACAGGAGATATTCATACTTCTTGGGCAAATGATCTCCCGACAAGTACTTATAATGGCGCAACGGGCTCTGGTTCTGCTGGCGTTGAATTTGTCGTAACAAGTGTTACTTCTCCAGGCTTGGCAGCGGCTCAAACTGCTGGGGCATCGGTTTTGCAAACCTTAAACGACCACATGAAGTATATTGACCTGGCAGAAAAGGGATATTATGTCTTAGATGTAAATAAAACACGGGCACAAGCGGATTGGTTTTATGTGGACAGAATTGACCAAGTGAGTCCCGTCGAGAATTATGGTGCGTCTTGGAAAACAGACGATGGATCACGTCATCTAACGGATGGCGTTGTGGCTGCGATACCCAATTCAAGTCAGATTGGTTTTCCTGCTCCCTTAAACCCTCGAAACTGTCCTACATCAACAACCAATCTACCAGAAAGTTATAAAAATGTGTTGTTGAGCATTTACCCCAATCCATTTAACAATCAAATCACGATTCAGTATACCATTACACAAGATGGACCTGTACATATGCATTTGTTTGATGCCTTGGGTCGAAGCTTAGCTACACAAGATTTTGGTCAGGTATCGAAAGGAATTCAACGAGCGACTTTTAATATTAATAATTTGGTGCCAGGGACATACATCTTGGTTTTGGATATTAATGGACAAAAAGAGCAACGTGTTGTTGTAAAAAAATAAGATTTTTTGAGAACAGGCTCAAAAATTAGTCAATTTGAAGATTGGAAGCTTTTTTGATTTATAATGTAAAGCATTTTCAACTCTTCAAATTGACCTCTTTAAAAATGGCTTACATCCCAAAGCATTGAACCCAATGCCCGCCCCATTTACTTCCCTCTACATAAATATAAGCCAAACCAATATATTTAGTATCCTTGTCTAATATATTTACCCTGTGCCCTTTACTTAACATCCAAGCACGCATCACTTCTTCTGGAGATTGATTTCCAACCGCAATGTTTTCTGATTTCGCAAAAACACCCTCTTTGACAAATCGATCCATTCGTTCAAAGACGGAGCAAATTTTTTTGTGCGACCCATTTTTGCGTTGATCTTTGGAATCGTGTTCAAAGTAACTGTCTACGGCCATATCCATGGCGTGATAACGAGCGGCATTCGTCAAGGATTCATTTAAGACTAAGGGCTTCCGACGGCGTTTGGCACGTTCCTTATTGACCAAAGTCAATAGTTCCTGTTCGAAACTTTCATTAGAAGAACTTATTTTTTCGTCCCCTGTAGGCATACCTTTAAAATCTTGTGCAATGGTAATCAAAGAGATGGACAGCAATAAACCTAAAAATAAATACTTCATATAAATTCTTGTTTTACAAATTTGATAGTAATTTAAACTTGTTATGTCTATTAATTTTATCTTTACTAATTTTATGCCAAGCTATATTCTATTCTTCTAACTGATATGTATTAAAATTGAGTATGTTGTATTATAAGTGATGACTTTTACGAGAACGCATTTTTACTTAAGGATGGGGCATTTAGGGCATTAATTAAAAGCTTGGTAAGGGCTTAGTTCTAGGTATATAATATTAATAACACTTAATGGATTGATTTTAGTACTAAAGTCTATACAAGTAACCAAATAAATAACTTTTTAGGAAGAAAGTAATGTTAAGGAAAATTATAAATAATATAAAACAGATATGATGAATTGTAAGTCTATATTTAGCCTATTTTTTTTACTCTACTTTTGTAGTATTCTTATAGGACAAGATATACCCAAAGCGGTTTTAGTAGGATATATTTATGAAAGTAATAATAGAGGTTACTTGAACGAAGTGGAGGTGAGCATTACATCAGAAGATTTTGTACACCATTTAGAAACAACAACCGATATACAAGGCAAGTTTCAAATTAAAATCCCAATTATAGAAGGAAAATATACAATAGAAACCAAAAAGGCTGCCTTTAAAAAAGGGACGGTCGTTATTTCTACCAAAGGACGCCAAGCCAATGAAGGAATCTTTACAAAACTAGAATTAACTCGATTGCCAGGCTATACCTTAGACATGACTTTGACTGATTTGGTCAATCAAAATGACCCTGGTGCGCCTGCTTATGGGATCGAAGGAGCCAATGTCCAAATTTATAATAACACCTTACAAAGGGAAGAGGTCAATATTGCAGAACATCCAAGCCATCAAATTATTTGTCATTTAGAACAAGGAAATGAATATGTTTTCTTGATAAGAAAGAAGGGCTATTATGCGAAACGAATGCGAGCCAATGTAAATGTAAATGGTTGTATTCTTTGTATGGAAGGTTTTGGAACGGTGACGCCAAGTGTCATGGATAATTTGACAAAAGAGAACACAATGGGAACCTTGGGAACGAATGTGACCATGCGAAAAATGATCCTAAATGAGAAGATGAAAATGGAAAACATCTATTATGACCTAGGAAAAGCAACCTTGCGACCAGAAGCAAAACCGCAATTGGATGAGTTGACTAGAATGATGTATGACAATCCTCAGATTGTAGTTGAATTAAGCACGCATACAGACAGTAGAGGGGACAATCAAGCAAACTTAGACTTGTCACAACGAAGAGCAGATGCTGTCGTTAATTACATCAAATCTAGAATTACTTTGCGCCCAGACCAAGTTCGAGGAAAAGGGTATGGAGAAACGCAGCCTGTTAATTCTTGTGTCGATGGGGTCGATTGCTCGGAAGAAATGTACCAAAAAAACCGAAGAGCAGAGCTGATTGTTATTGATATTCTGGCAGAAGATCCGATGCAAGTACGGACCTTGTCGTCTATGATGCAAGAACGGAATTTTGACTTAATCTTGGACGCCAATAATCAAGCTTATGCGGAGTCTGAAACAACATCTGAATTATACCATAGAGCAACGCCTTCGAAACCTGAAACAATGAGTATGGGGTATAATGGCTATAAAATTCAATTATTAGAGAAAGAAGGTCATTTGTCTACCAATCATTTTTTATTCTATGAATTTGATGCTGTTTTCTTGGATGTACTAAACGAGCAGCATTACGCTTTTTTAATAGGCGATTATGCGGACTACAATACCGCTGAAGCAGCCTTAGTAAATTATCAACAGCAATTCCCAGGAGCGAAAATTGTTGCTTATGAAAATGGCTTGAGAAAAAAATAAGTAGTTGCTATTTCTTAAACGAATAGGATTGAACTACGCTGAGCCTTTGGGTTTTTAAGGGAGTCCTGTTAAGCCCTTTGTTTGCTTATCGCATTCAAAATAGAAAGGTCTGATCTACTTAAATAGTGCTTTGAGCGACTCGTTCAAAGCACTATTTATTTTTAAGTATCTGATACCCTAGATGATAAGAGGAAGTGCCGTTAAACAGTCTAAACGAAGCGGTCTCTCGAATTAACAAAGGGGCAGGACCGCAGACAACCCGTGCAAGGCTCCTAACCAAAGGGAACAAGTAGCAGTCCAACTACTTGGAAACTGAAAACCACGCAGTAGCAGCGTAGTTAATCAACGGAGTATTACTTAAAGATAAGAAGCATCAAATAGCAAGGGTAAAATATCCTTAACGCTTTGAATAACGTATATTTTTCCAATATCTCCTTGCAAAATTAATCGAATATCGCACTGATGTCTGATTTCATTTTCATAAATTACTTGACGACAAGAGCCACAAGGAGGAATCGGGCGATCAATGCCCCCTTTTGCGCTAATAATAGTAATCGCAATTGCTTCAATAGGAGTATTGGGATACTGTGCCGCAGCAGAAAACACAGCATTGCGTTCTCCACACATCGTTACAGGATAGGCAGCGTTTTCTTGATTGTTACCAATAACAACAACACCATTTTTCATTAGAAGAGCGGCTCCAACTTTAAAGTTTGAATAAGGAGCATAAGCTCCTTTAGCAGCTTCTTTGGCACGAGCTAACAATTGGGCATCCATGCCGCTTAATTCTGCTACAGTTTGAGCAACCTCTATTTCCGATTGCAAGGTTATTTTTTTCATACTAGCTTCTTTCATTCCTTAGGATATTACAAATGAATTGTAAAATATTCGATTGGAATTATGGTTTTTTTAATAGGAAAACTACATTTGTTGTATAAAACATGCTTGGTAACAAAATTACTTGTTGGTAAACCCTTTAGGAAAAACCAATAAGTATTCATAAAATAAATTATAGCTTAGGAAGAAGTACAGGTTATTGAACAAAATTCATTTTCTTAAAGCAATAGCCTATAAACTTACAAAAGTTTATAATAAAAATAGTATAAAAATGAAGAAGATATTGATTATTGGTGCAGGACGCTCTGCGACTTCTCTTATCCATTACTTATTGGAGCAAGCAGAAATACATAATTGGCAAATTACAGTAGCAGACGCCGACTTACAATTAGCGGAAGATAAAGTAAAAAAATATAACAGAGGAACTGCGGTGACGTTTAATGCTTTAGACCCTGCTGAAAGATTACCGTATTTAGAAGCAGCAGACTTTGTGGTTTCTATGTTGCCAGCGCACCTACATATTCATGTTGCTAAGGACTGTTTGAAATTGGGTAAAAATCTAGCAACAGCTTCTTATGTTTCACCTGAGTTGAAGGCTTTAGATGAAGAAATTAAGGCAAAAGGTTTGGTCTTTTTAAATGAAATTGGATTAGATCCAGGGATTGACCACATGTCAGCGATGCAGATGATCAATGGGATTCGTGCAAAAGGCGGAAAAATTAGTGCTTTTTATTCGTACACAGGTGGTTTAGTTGCCCCTGAAAGCGATACCAATCCTTGGCATTACAAATTCTCTTGGAACCCTAGAAATGTTGTGTTAGCAGGGCAGGGCATTTCTCAATATTTATACGAAGGTCGTTACCGACACACCCCTTATCATCGTTTGTTTAGCAAGTCTGATTTGGTGTATATTCCTCAAATGGGCTGGTATGATGCGTATCCAAATAGAACGTCTTTGAAATACAAAGATTCTTATGGTTTGGATGATATTCCTACAATTATGCGAGGAACACTTCGTTACAAAGGCTTCTGTAAGGCTTGGGATATTTTGGTGGGTTTGGGCTTGACAGACGATTCTTATAAAATGGTCTATTCAGATGATTTGACGTATCGTCAATGGATGAGAAGTTATTTGTCACCGACTTTAGAGCGGGTTGGTTATGGAACCTTGAGAACTCAAATTGCTACCTTGTTTAATTTGAATCAAGCAGACGAGGCCTTAGATAAATTGGAATGGCTGGGCTTGTTTTCTGATGAAAAAATTCCATTGGATGAAGCCACTTCGGCTCAAGTTTTGGAAGAGCTATTGGTGCGTAAATGGAAGTTGGAGCCAGAGGATAAAGACATGATTTTGATGCAGCATGAGGTAGAGTATGAACTGGACAATCAAAAGAAACGACACTTGTCTACCTTGGTTCTTTGTGGAGAAAATAGTGAGAACACGGCCATGGCGAAGTTAGTTGGTTTGCCTTTGGCTATTGGGGTGAAAAACATCTTGTTGGGTAATATTACCTCTAAAGGGGTTTTAATTCCAATTACGGCAGAAATTTATGAACCAGTAATGAAGGAATTGAGTGAATTGGGCGTTACCTTTAAGTCTACAGACATAGATTTGGAGTCGTTTAATGAGTACTTTTCTAGCGAAAGATAGATAAGGGGTATCGTCTCAGATATATTCAAGGTGGCTGAGACGATATTCTTAATTGAATTTAAAATCCTTATGGTATAAAAAAAAGAACATGAAAGAAGCATATATTGTAGATGGTATTCGTACTGCAATTGGAAATTTTTGTGGAACATTGGCACCCATTCGAGCAGACGATTTAGGGGCTTTGGTGCTTAAAGAATTGATTCAAAGAAACCCTAATATTCCTTTGGACGCTTATGACGATGTGATTATGGGCTGTGCCAATCAGGCAGGAGACGACAACCGAAATGTAGCCCGAATGTGTGCTTTGTTGGCTGGCTTGCCTTGGTCGGTTCCTGGTGAAACGGTCAATCGTTTGTGTGCTTCTGGAATGTCGGCTATTATTCATGCCAACCGTGCCATCAAGGCTGGTGATGGAGACTTATTTATCTCTGGAGGCGTGGAAAGTATGACCCGTGGACCTTGGGTGATTTCTAAAGTATCGAAACCTTTTGGAAGAGATGCTGCGATGCACGATTCTAGTTTTGGTTGGCGTTTTGTCAATCCTAAAATGAAGGAATTGTATGGCGTCGATGGCATGGGCGTTACAGCAGAAAACCTAGCAGAACTGTACAATATTAATAGAGAAGATCAAGATAAATTTGCGTATTGGTCGCAAATGAAAGCCACCAAAGCGCAAGAAAGTGGTCGCTTGGCAGAAGAAATTGTAGCGGTTTCGATTCCTCAACGGAAGAAAGATCCGATCATTTTTGATCAAGATGAATTCATTAAGCCAAATTCTACTTTAGCGATTTTTGCCAAGCTACGTACTGCCTTTAAAAAAGAAGGTGGAACGGTAACGGCTGGAAATGCTTCTGGTTTGAACGATGGGGCAGCAGCAACAATTATTGCGTCGGGAGATGCTCTTAAAAAATACAATTTAAAGCCTTTGGCTAGAATTGTTGCTTCTGCTGTTGTTGGGGTAGAGCCTCGTATCATGGGAATTGGACCAGTGAAAGCTTCTCAAAAAGCCTTGGAGAAAGCAGGCTTGACGATGGACGATATGGACGTGATTGAATTAAACGAAGCCTTTGCCGCACAAAGCTTGGCTTGTACTCGTGCCTTGGGTTTGGCAGACGACGATGCTCGTATTAATCCTAATGGTGGCGCGATTGCAATTGGACATCCTCTAGGCGTAACTGGTACACGGATCATGCACTCGGCTGCTTTAGAATTGCAAAAAACAGGCAAACGCTATGCTTTGATTGCGATGTGTATTGGAGTAGGACAGGGCTATGCGACGATTATTGAGCGGGTCTAAGGCGGTTTTATTTCTTAGATTTTTAATGCGACGGGCTGAATTTAGTACTTACTAAATTCAGCCCGTATTTTTTTTTATAAACCTTATCATTCCAAATGATAAGGAACGGTAGGCCGCTATAGAGCATTTTCAAAAGTGAGTTAAATAAAGTATGCCCTGAAGGTTGGCACAATGCAACTACTTCTGAATGGGAACGATTGTTTGAAGAAGTAATAGCTGAGTTTCCAAGTGATGAACATGAAGAAGATAATAAAA
>CACVAQ010000530.1 GCA_902727865.1 uncultured Aureispira sp.
TGACGAAGTTGTTTTTTTATATGAACGTGTTGCAGAGTCTAAGAAAAAATAAAATACCCAAAAAATTGTGATTAATTATTAATTCAAGAAGTACAAGAGTCTAAACGATTATTGTACTTTTTTTATATAAAAAAATGAATGATGCGCCTGTCCTTCTGTTGTGTTATCGTATGCTTGTGGTTCTTTGGTTCTGTTGCGGCACAAGATGCTGCTTCCTTTTGGATTGATGGTCAAATACGACCTCGAATGGAATTTAGAAATGGGTATAAAACCTTACAAAGTGATTCTGCCACTGCCACTGCTTTTATTGAACAACGAAGCAGACTTGGTTTAGGGTATAAGAATACACTAATTGAACTCTATCTGCAAGCACAAGATGTACGAACATGGGGGAGTACGCCTTTAGTCAATAACTCCAATGGTTTTTTTACCTTGTTTAATGCTTGGTTAAAAATTAAGGCAAGCCCATTTATTAGCATAAAAGTAGGACGGCAAGTCTTTAGTTATGATAACCAGCGCATTTTGGGTGGTTTGAATTGGGCGGCTCAAGGCAGGGCACACGATGCGGTTTTGTTGGAGTACAAAAAGGATAGTAGCCAAGTGGCTTTACAGATTGGGGCGGCTTATAACGCAATCAGTGGAAGTTTAAATCAACAGGCTTATAATTTGGCAGGAAATTATAAAATGATGCAATTTCTGCGATTTCATAAAGGATTTAAACATAGTAAGTTTAGTATCTTAGTCTTGAATGTTGGACGAGAGGCTGCTGACCAAAAGCTGTACTTTGAATTAAGCGCAGGAGGGATCTTTCAGCTTAAATTCAAAAACTTCCAAGCAAGCTTAGAGGGCTATTATCAATACGGGAAAACAACGGCTAACTTAAATACAAATGCCTATTTGTTTGCAGCGAAATTTAGTTATCATTTAAAACCGTTAAAATTTGTCTTAGGAGCCGACTTTTTATCGGGAACAGATGCGCTAGATCAAGGAGTCGAAAACCATAGTTTTAATCCTTGGATGGGAACCAATCATATTTTTTATGGGCATCTGGATTATTTTTATGTTGGGAGTTCTCACAAAAATGCTGGTTTATTAGATACGTATGCACAAGTACACTATAAGCCGACTTCAAAAATGAAATTGAATTTGATGTATCATCTATTTTATACGCCTAATTTGCTGGCTCAGACGGGCACAAGTGTTCCAGGAGGTTTGTTAGGGCATGAAATTGATTTTGTATTTAAATATAAAATTAAAAAATACTTGGGCATACAACTGGGCTATGCACATTTGTTGGCGACCCCAACACTGGAAACACTCAAACCTTCAGGTGAAGCTAGTAATTTGAACCATTGGGCTTGGCTCATGTTGGATGTCAATCTAGAGTTATTTAGGCATAAAATTAAGCCTAATCTCAATAATTTGACAAATACTCGGTTTTAAAATGGCTTATAGGTCAATTAGTCCAGAATGGACCCTTCCTTGGCAGAAAAAAGCCGCTTAATACGATTTGGATAGTTTACTTTTGTATGTACAACATCAATACTGTACTTAATAATAAAAATGAAAACTATGCAATTTATAATTTTACTTATCTTGGTTTTAGGAACCAATGTCTCTTTTGCAACAACAGTTGGTACAACGCCAGAAAATGCCAAGATGTCTATTTATGAAACCATCAACAAGGCAGGTTACCAGCGTATGTTAACACAGCGTATTGCTAAGTCTTATATGGCGATCGTTTGTAATTTAGACCATGAAAAACAAGAAGAGCATTTGAAAGGAAGTGCTAAAATCTTTGAAAAAAACTTAGAGGACTTAGATTATTCTGCTCCAAACGAAGCAATTCAAACTAAAGTTCATTACGTTAAAACTCTATGGCAAAAGAATAAATTTCTTTACAAGAATGTTTATACGGAAGAGAATGCTTTAAAAGTATTAACCTTCAATAATGAAATATTGAAAGCTTGTGATGATGTAGTCCTTTTGTTGGAAGAGTACGCTATTAAAAACGAAGCGAGCAGAAACAAAAAGAACAAAAAAAGCACCCATAGTTTAAGCTCTATCATCAACTTTTCAGGGAAGCAACGAATGTTAACCCAACGCATTTTGCTTTTTTCTTTAGCCAATTCATATTCTATTGGAGATAAAGAATTGCAAGTAGCCTGTTTGAAAGAATCTATTCGTGCCTTTGAGGAGCTATTTAGAGCATTGATTTCTTGTTCAAAAAACACAGCAGAGATTGATGAAGAGTTGGACGTAAGTTCTAAAGCTTGGGTCGAGATGAAAAAAGAGCTCAACAATATTTTAAGCTCAGAGAATAATACAGCAGAATTGAAGGAACAACTTGCTAAAATGATGCAGCTAGGAGAGGAGATTTTGTTTTCTTTTGACGAAGTGGCTTTTTTGTACGAGCGTGAACAGTAATTATAATGATACCTATTCTATCCCATGATTAGGTCTTGATTGTTGAAAAATCACCCCTTTAAACCTAAATTTTATATAAGAATTGCAGCATATTCCCACCAGCATATTCCCACCAACAACAACTAGCTGCAAACTTGACAAGAGTAGTATCATTCTAAATAAAGGCATCCGTATCTATACAAGCGCCTGTTTGTATTTGATTTAACCAAACTTCAGCAGATTACATTTTCTCTATCTAAGAACAGCTCCTTTTTGAAGCAGACAAAACCAAGTGTTTTTTTTATTCTCTAATGAGAGCATAATCTACTTTTTTATATAAAAAAATTAGGTTGCTAAGTATAGACTCAACAACCTAATTCTACAAAAAAAGCTACCGCTTAATCATTTCCAACCAATAAGGAGAAGCATTAATTTCCACCTTTATCAAATAAACGCCAGAAGGGTAATTGGCTAAACCAGGAATACGAATTTCTTTAATTTCTCGTGCTTCTGTTTCGGTCGTTTCCGTAAATTGTTCCTGCATCAACTTGTTGTAAATACTGACTTTTAAAATAGCAGGATTCCGTTGTTCGATAAACAAATGCAATTCATCCTCAATTGGCTTAGGCGTGTAGTACATTTCTCCTTTGTGATCCACCACAATACTAGCTTCTAACATCGTTAGATAGGCAAAAAAGAAATTTGGAACCCCATAGCCCAAAGAAGAATCAGGTTGACTTGAAATACTCCCACTTAACCGAATCGCATCCTTGATTTCTTCACTTGTTTTGTCGGGATGCGCTTGTTTGAGCGAAGCGACCATACCTGCCATAACGGGAGAAGAAAAAGACGTTCCGTTGGTTCTGGTAACATCGTATCTATTTAGACTAGCCACAACCGTATAACGTCCTTGTGCTGCTACATCAGGCTTGATACGTCCATCAGGTGTTGGCCCCCAAGAGCTAAAACTAGCACGAGTACCATTCGGGCGAACCGCACCAATACTTAAAACCCCCTCTGCATCAGCAGGCGTACCAATGTAATGCCAAGCGCCATCGCCCTCATTTCCTGCACTATTGACAATCAAAATACCTTTAGAGGCACCAATGTTGGCGCCTCGGCTCGATAAAGCAGTTTTACCATCTAATTGATGGTATTTATAAGACATCGTTGTATCGTTAAAACCCGTATAACCTAGAGAAGAGTTCACGACATCAACGCCAAGGCTATCGGCATGTTCTAATGCTGCGACCCAGTTGAATTCTTCGATTCTAAACTCCCCTTTAACATCCTCTGTTTTGAATAAATAGAAAGAGGCATCAGGAGAAGTTCCGACCATTAAATGCGGGGCTTTAGAACCCATGCACGCCAATACATTGGTGCCGTGGGAACTGCTTTCGTAAACAAAGTCATCGCCTTCTACAAAATCATGCGTTCCCAATAGGCGATTGTTACTATAAATACTATCAAAAACAGGCATTCTATAGACATCCAAAAATCCACCGTCAAAAATAGCGACCTGAACCCCTTTGCCCGTATAGCCATAATTATGCAAGACATCTCCACCCAACATTTTAATCTGATTGTTGGCTAGACCATAATAATCAATCTCATGTTTAGAGACATCTACAGTAGGTTTGTTTTTTTTCAAATTAGGTTTAGAAACTTTTCTAAATCTCCCCAAAGGTTTGATCGACTTGACAAAAGGAAGTTGATTAATTTGGTTCAACAAATCGTTGTCTCTGGTATGAATTGCGATTGAGTTGAGCCATTTTGATTTGGCGTGTAGGGGAGCCCCTAAAGCAACAATTTTTTGAATGTAACTAGGTGTAATGGGCAAATCATTTTCTTCAATAGCAATGCCCATCGTAATTCTGCGTTGAACGGCTCTAGCGGATAAAAAATCTTGAGGACGAAACGTACTGTAGGGCGTATTGTTTTTATCTGTAAATTCAACCCAGTGTAAGCTATGCTTGTGCTCTGTTGCTTGGGCTTGAATCGCACTTGTTAGAAATAAAAAAAACAGTATAGTTAATGCTTTCATTGGATTGATTTGTGACGATTGATTTTTATACAAACAATTCTATTCTTCTCTACACGATGGTTTTTAAAGTTTGACAGAAACGTAGTTCAGCAAAGCGAAGCGATCTAAAAATAGTCAAAAGCTCGCCTAATTTTAATTTTCAGAAAAACCATCGTGTAGAGTAATTCTTCTCAACAAGTATATAAATTTTAGACAACTTCTCAACGAATCTACTAATTTTTACAAAATAAAAACAAGAACAAGCAGAAATAGGAAAGGATAGAACCGAAGGATTTAATGCACTAATTCAACCCAATGCGTCTTGCCGTTCGTCTTAATTTTAAGTACATAGACCCCTTCTCTGTAATTTCTAAAATTATATAGCGAGACTTTATTAATAATATTAGCCTGAAGTTCTTCTTTGTGGTAATGCAATTGTTTGCCAAAAAGATTGTACACGGTCAACTCAATAGGCGCTTTTTTGGAAGCTTCTACATAAACGTGTATGCTATTATCGACAATTCTTTGAGGATGATCCACCGAGCCTAATTGATTGATAAAAACACTAGAATCGACCAAGGACAAATACGCCTGAAAAAAATTAGGAATCCCATAACCCAAAGAAGAATCAGCTTGATTGGTTTGCGTGGCACTATTAAAAATCGCTGTTTTAAGTGTCGTATTGTGAGCTCGTGGAAAGGCTTGCTTTAATGCTGCGACCATACCCGCTATCATAGGACAAGCATAAGAAGTGCCGTCGCTGTAACCTACATCATAAGTAATAATCGAGGCATAAGCCGCATTTTTGCCCAAGGCAGCCACATCAGGTTTGATGCGTCCATCGGCAGTAGGGCCCCAAGAGCTAAATTCAGCTCGGCTACTATCTTGCTGAACCGCTGCAACAGTAAGCACTTCGGCAACATCAGCGGGCGCTGCCAAGTAATGCCAATCTTTGTGCCCCGTATTGCCTGCGGCATTTACAATGAGGATTCCTTTGGCACTAGCAATTGTTGCCACTTTACTAATGAGGGTACTCTTTCCGTCCAAATCTTTATATTGATAAGACATTGATTCATCTCGAAATTGAGTGTAGCCCATCGAAGAGTTCACTAGGTCAACGCCAACACTATCCGCATATTCTAAGGCAAGCGTCCAGTAAAATTCTTCGGCTCTAAATTCGCCCCTAGTATCTTCTGTTTTAAACAAATAATAAGACGCATCAGGAGCGGTGCCGACCATTAAGTGGGCTTGTTTTGCGGCCATAATAGAAAGGACACTCGTACCATGTGTACTACTTTCGTAAACAAAGTCATCGCCATCTACAAAGTCTTGTGTTCCTAAGATGCGTTGTTGCAAAAATAAACTATCAAATACAGTCATTCGGTAGATATTCCTAAAGCCTCCATCAACAATAGCGACCTGAACGCCTTTGCCTGTCAAACCCAATTGGTGTAATTTCTCTCCGCCCAACATCGTGATTTGAGTTTCAGCCAAGCCATAGTAACTTTCTTGATGCTTTGAGCTGTCTATTTCTGGGCGTTTGCTATACATCTTCCCTGGCTTTGCTTTTCTGAATTTTCCTAAGGGTTGAACCGTTTTTACGAAAGGCAGCGCCTCAATTTCTTTTAGAACCTTTTTACTTTCGGTATGTACAGCGACCGCATTTAACCATTTAGATTTTCCCTGAACAGGCGCCAACTTATCGACCAGTTTAAGATAAGAAAGAGAGACAGGAATATCCAGTAAGTCAATCGAAATGCCTTGATTTTCACGACGTTCTAAAGCTCTAGGGCTGAGATATTCTTGCGGTAGAAAAACACTAAACGCACTGCTACTCTTGTCTGTTAATTCTACTAAATGTAGGTTGTGTGCATGTTTGTCCGTGTTGGATTGTGCAAGGATAATTGGGCTTATTATTAAGAATAGAAAGCAGTAAATAGCATTCATAGAAGTGGTTTTGGGTTTATTTATTGATAATCAGCTTAATAGAGCTTTCTTTCGAAGCAATGTAAAATAAAACAGCTTAAGTTAAATACAGTGTGTAATAAGTTATTGGGCAAGTATGGTATCAGACACTTTCAAAGTGTCTGATACCATACTTCAAGCCCCCTAACTATTCTTTAGGTATAATTATTTAATTTTTGATCTATTGAAACTTTTTACACCTTGTATTAAACTAATTTTTTTGTTAAAAATGTTATATTCCTTAAAGTTTTATCAAAAAAAAAATCAAAGACTATGTCAAAAATTATACTCCTGTTTTTATGGTCACTGATCTTGTTGGGCGAATTATCCGCTCAATGTGGAACACGTTACAATAGCCGTTATTTTAATAGTATACAAATCTTTCGAGACGTTGAATACAGCTTGGATGCGCCTGCTTTAATTGCCGCAAGTATTACCACCGAAACAACGATCAACAAAGATTTGGTCATGGATATTTTTATGCCACCAGCAAGCGACACCGTCAGCCAACGTCCCGTTGTTGTGTTAGCACATGGAGGAGGATTTATTAATGTTGCCTTTATGGGAGGAACTGTTTTAGTGGGAACGATGAAGAACGAAGATGTACAAGCATTGGCAGATACCTTGGCCCATTGGGGATTTGTAACGGCAAGTATTGAATACCGTTTAGGCTTTAATATATTGAGCCCTTCGAGCTTGAAAAGAGCCGTTTGGCGAGGAGCGCAAGATATGAGTGCTGCGGTTCGGTTTTTTCGTAAAAATGCCGCTTGGTTTAACATAGATCCTGATCGAGTATTTACAGGAGGAAGCAGTGCGGGGGCATTTTGTGCCCTTCACAGCACGTTTGTAGATTATACAGAACGTTTGCCAGAAAGTTATGAGTTGGTACCGATCTTGAAGAAAGATTTAGGCGCTTTGCACAGCCGCCCAGTAGTAGAACTAACGAGTTTTAATCCTTTTGTTGGGACGTCTGTTTTGGGAGACGATGTGGATTCTATTCCACAAGGAATTGCCTCCTATTGGGGAGCAATTGCTGAGTTGGATTTTATCGCACATGGGAATAATAAAGCGCCAGTAGTGCTATTTCACGGCACCAATGATTTAATTGTCAATCACAAATGTGCAAAACCTTTTTCTGGAATCGTTTTAACCGCACCGAATACTTGCGGTACTCATGTCATTGATTCTTTGATGAATGCCTCGAACATGCCGCACAATACCTACCTTGCCTCAGGGGAAGGACATGAATATTGGGGCGCATTGAATGGCGATTGGATGGCTTCTGGACCCAATGCGTATTGGCCCGATATTATTCAAAAAACAACCGATTATTTATATGATATTATGCGTCCAGCATTGCCTGCGATCCATGGACCCGACAGCGTTTTGCCAACAACGAATTACACGTATTCTATTGTGAATCCCAACCCCAATTATAAGTATTGTTGGGAAGTAACTGGCGGGGTCGTTGTTTCTCCAATAGTGAACGGGGCGACCGTAGAGGTGGAATTTTTTAATACCACAACACAGGGTTACGTAGCCGCTAGAGCCGTTGATGCCGCAGCGGTAGCGAGTGGAAGTGCTTTGAAATATAGTGTTGTAAGTACCAATGTTAGCGTAGACAAATTATCGAATACGACCATTGGGCTGCACGTACAACCGAATCCTGCTAGTAATTATTGTCAGTTGCTCATTCATAGCGAAAAACAAGCGGAGAGTAGCATTCAATTGTTTAATGCCTTGGGACAAAACGTGTTGACTAAAAACGTAGCCTTATCCGCAGGGAAGACCGAAGAAAGCTTAAATATTAAAGACCTTCCAAAGGGTGTTTATAGAGTTCTGGTCAGAACGGAGCGCAGTCGTGTAGTGGAAACCTTGATGGTTTATTAATTCAAAATAAAGAAACGAATGCTTGAAGAGGTGCTCTAAAACGAGTACCTCTTTTAGAAGCTTATTTTTTTGGAGTACTAAAAATCTGCTTATAAAACGCCTCTAATTTTAGGGCTTCTTTTTCCCAAACAAAAACTTCTCTTGCTTTCAAGCAATGGTCTTGTAAGCTCTCATAAACCTCTGGGTGCTCAATAAGTGCTTGAATACTACGAACAATTGTTTTTGGGGTCAAGTCGTCTAACAACAAACCGACAGGATGCTCTTTTATGATGGTAGCATACTCAGGGAAGTTCATATTCAAGGAAGGTTTTTGTGCTTGAATGTAATCAAAGAACTTGTTTGCCAAGGAGTAATAATAATTTAGCCCTTTGTTTTGAAGTAAATTAACGCCTAAATGGGCTTTTTTTGTAATTTCTTTTAATTCATGTGGTTGGATATAGCCTAAAAATTTGACCTGTTTTTCTAGCTTTAAGGTTTGTACTAAATCCCGAAGTTCTTGAGAACAATCGCCTTCTCCTGCCATCCAAAATTCTACTTGTGGTAATTCTTGTAAGGCGACAATCAGTTCTTCTAAACCACGACCGTCATTTAAAACACCTTGGTACAATAAAATAAAGGGGGCTTTAAAGGGAAGTGATGGAGGAAGGTTCGCTTGCTGGAAAGGGACATTTCGAATGACTTCAAAAGGCGTGTTGTATTGTTCTAAAAATACTTTTTGTAAACTTTGACAAACGGTATAGGCGTATGTTAGTTTAGGAATGGTATGATTGGCAACCCACTCCCAAATGCGTTTTGTTTTAGGTCGTTGAACGACTTCTGGTACTTCTGTAAAATATTCGTGGGCATCATAAATACAAATTTTTCGTTTCAAGAAACTACTGTAATATCCAGCCAAAATTGTATCTAAATCTATACTACAAACCGCATCAAAGCGGTTCCATAGCAAGAAAAAGAACAAGCGAATATTGTATTCCAAGTAAAAAAACTTCCCTCGCTCAAAAAAACAATTCAAACGCTTTTGTTGAAAAACCTGTTTGTTCAATGGCTGAGAATTGGGCCGTTGACGTCCGATCAGCCAAATGTCGTATCCTAGCTTTGAGAGGCTGGTGCAAATTCGAATCATGCGCTGGTCGTAGGTCAAATCATTCGTAACCGTAAAATAGATTTTTGTCATTAGAAGGTTTGTCAACTTATTTTAGGATGGGACAAATTTAATAAAAAAAAGAGCCAACTTGAATACACAAGGTGACTCTTTTTTTTTAGAATAAAAATTCTACGTATTTTTTTCTGTTTCTTTAAGTTCTTCGTCAAAGTCGTCGAAGTCATCAAATTCGCCTTGTAGTTCTTTTTCTACTTTTGCTTTATCTTGAGACATTTTGCCAAGAGATTGAAGTAAGCTTTTTAGGCTATTCGTTTCCGTATCCTTCATCATCGTTTCCCCCATTACAGTATTGCCTTTAGCGATTACTTTTACCGTAGCGATACTTTGGTATTCGCTCATCATTTTAGACATATTAAAACTAGCTGGGTCCATCGGTAAGTAGTTTGCAATTACATCGAAATTATCATTGATAACATTATAATCAACAAAAATTCCCATCCATCCAGTTTGTAATGCGCCAACAACTTCATTCTTAGCACTAGCCGAACTTGCTTTGTCTATAGAGGCATTAGAGTTAGATATTAGCATCACATCGTCTTTTAGGACGGCAAAAAATTGCATTGGAGTAGCAGTTGGGTCCATCATACTTTTTTGACCCGTGAAAACATATTTGTCTCCATTTTTAGTAATCTTATTACCAGCCAAACCCAAGACACCTTCCATGAATACTTTGTCTTTTAATCCCAAAGCCAAAACGATTGCAGGGTCATTTGCTTTATCAGTAGGCGCATAAACAGCTACCGTTAGACCACCTGTAATGCCATCTTTTATTTTTCCTAAGTCCAAACCCGAATTTTCTAGGAAATTGTCAACCGTTTCGTCCAAGCCACGCTTTACCATAAAATTCAGTACACCAGCAGAGTTAATCCCAAAGGTCATTGCAGAAGCTAAGTTTTCAGTAGGAATATATTTAGAATAATCAATGGCTAATTCAGCAGGAAAAACTTCCCCTAATTCACGAACCAAAATATCACTAAAGTCGAACTGAGTACCGACATTCATTTTGCCTTTTTGGAAATCATAAAATAAAGACATGAAGTTTCCTTTTAAAGCTTCATCAGGAACTTGTGCTACTCCAAGAGCGCCTCTAAGCTGCATTTTAGTTTCAGCATTTTTTAGTAACATTGCAAAAAGAGGATCTCCATTCATCCAGAATAGCATGTCTTTGCTTTCTTTTTGGTGCTTTTTAAAGTTTGCATTGGAGTGAATGTTTTCACCAGTAGGGTGAATTAATTCCTTTACTTTTGCCTCATCGTCATAGGTTGTAATGGCTAAAATCTTATCACTTTGAATTAAAAATGAATTGAATTTTAAGGTTGTAATGGTATAGTCACTTTTAGTTTCTGTTTTTGGATTGTCTATATCTTTTAAAGCAAGGACTACCGCAGCGTCTACTTTAGCTTTGTCTGCAATGGGAAGCATAAAGGCGAATTCAATATCTTTTGGAGCCTTCATTTCCTTTGGTATCGAAAAGAAAAAGCCCATGTTACTGGTCATGTTTATCCCAGAGGCTTCAGGGTCTTCCAAGAAAGGAACCATGGCGGGCAATCTTTCTTTTGCTTGTTTTATCCAATCTTTAAAAAAAGAGGTTTCTTTTAGACTAGCATAATCTGCCTTTTCCAATAATTGTTTGGTGTTTACTAGAAAAACACCTGTAGCATCGGCAGGAATAGCATTGGAAATGTCAGCAGGGTCAGATGCAGCAGCAGCAGTATTTTCGCCACAAGAGCCAAGAGAAAAAAGAATTGTTGCTGTGAAAAGGACAGCGAGAAGTTTCATTGTTTTTAACATTAGTGTTTATGATTTATTTAGATGAAAAGGGGATTTAGCCCTAGGAATAGAATGATAGTTTGGTGATTTTTAAACAAAAACTAAATAAGGTCGTTCTTTGACGACTCTTCTTATGCAGTAATCACGTAGTAGCAGCGTAGCTAATCGTATGGATTTTATACTGTAAGGAAGCTCTTGACTAATTTATAGAGAATTAGATACTAGATTTCAGATCGTGCAGCCATCAGAAAATAGTCGTATTTAAAGCTGTTTCTGGGCGATTTGTTTTATTTTAAAAATTGTTGAATTTTTGTTTTTTATTAAAAAGTAAAAAATGACGACATCCGTCAAGCAAGTTGAATATTTATAATGAAAGTGTTAAATTGTATTGTATTTTATTGATTGTTAAGTATTTATTGGTTTTTTTTATTTTGTAGTAAAAGATTAGTATTTAATTAAAAATACTTTTTTAAGGAACTGTTCTTATTTCAATTTGATTTTTTTCATAAAAAAAGCCATTTTACAGTTGAAGCAAAACCGTATTTAAGTCTACACCCATGCAACAAAGCCTATAATAAAGAAGACGTTCTCACAAGCGTAATTAAAATAACAACTTTAATATCATTTTTCAAGGAAGTGTAGAGGCTTAGGGCATGAAACGGAAAATCCCATAGGTCCTAAATGTAAAGTTTAGAGAAGGGGGAAAGATGATTTTTAGACTGAAGGTAATCGAATACAAGTATTATTTAAAAACTATTTTTTGCTTGAAAAACTACATTAGATTCATCTAATAAGGTTTTTTACCCAACTAACGATTAACTATTTTTATCCTAAAATAATTCACAATTTAGGCATTATTTTTTTATTCTTAAAACATTTGTTCAATGAAGTCGAACTACTTTGTTATTTATATAGCTGCTTTTTTTCTTACT